>JBJTHI010000062.1:0-14924 GCA_046094425.1 Burkholderiales bacterium
CCGACCCCCGATGACACCCAGTACACGAAGTACACCGTGGTCGAAGGCGACTGTTGCATCTCGCGGATCGCCGACAAATTGGGGGTGGAGTCGTCGGCGTTGATGGCCGCCAAGGCTTCCACGATCTTGGCGCGCTGGCGAATGAACTCGGCGAGGTTGCTCGCCCCACGGCAGTTGCTGGCCGTGGTGGTGCTGCCCCCCAGGGTGCAGCCTTGCCCGGTTTGCCCCGAAGCCGTGCTGCCGTTGGTGAAGGTGGTGAAGTAGTTCAGCACATTGAAGCTGGCCACCTTCACATTGCCACCCACGTTATCCGGTGCGGCAGTGCGGGGGTTGGCCCGCACGAAAACGGGCGCCACGGTGGGGTGCAGTTTGTAGTCACCAAAACCCGTGTTGCTGGCGGTGGCCAGACCGTAGTCGAGCACACCGGTGAGGGAGGCCAAAGTGTCGCCCGCGCGTAAGGTGTTGTCTGCGGCGAAGTAGGGCGTGGGGTTGGGGTTTTGGGCCGAGGTGCCGTCGTCCAAAATCAAACGGCGGCGGGCGTTTTCATCGGCCTGCGCTTGCGCTTGTGGCCCCGGGCGGTAGCGGTTGGTGGGAGTTTCCAAACGCCCGCCGACCGACAAAGTCACTTGACCAAAACGGCCTTGGAAAAAGTTTTGTGACACCGTGAGCGGCCCGGCGATGGAAATCAACATGCCTTCGTAACGCTCTAGCTCGTCGTTCACCAATTCGGGCAAGGTGACGGGTGTTGGCGTGATGGCGTACCCCGTGCCAAGCACCTGCAAATTGCTCAGGTTGGTGAGTTCGGTGATGGGGCGGGCGGCGGTGATGGCATTGCTGGCTGCACCGGTGTTGAATTCGGTGACGCGCCCGGTGATGCGTATCAACTGGCCCACGGCCACGGTGGGTGCGCTGCCGGTGAAGATGAAGAGGCCGTCCGACGTGGCGGGGTTGGCATCTCCCACCAAGTCTTGAATGTAGTAACCGTTGTTGATCAGGCGCGTGACCACGCCGGTGGTGGTCACAAAGTTGCCCACCAAGGGGCTGGTGGTGCCTGTGCCTTGAATGGTGTAAATCGGTGTGTCGGTGGTTTGTGCGGTGACGCTGGTTGTCAACAACAATGAAAGCGCCGCAGCGGCTACTGCAGTGACAGCGCCGCGCAATGAAAACGACAAACCCGTGGTGAAACGTTGCATGGTGGCCGACTCTTTCTGAAGAGAGCAAGGGCCATGGGCACACACAAGCGCAGCCCGACCCCACGCCGCGCAGTCTGTTGGCGGACTGTGACATCAGCATGTCGGCCAATCCGCTTTTTTCTCGTTGTGGTGGGTTGCCGATGCGTGTCACACGGTGGTCATGCGAACATCATCCGAAGAGGTGTTCACCGTGAACTCAACGCTTACCTGTGCGCTGTTTCCACAACTTGAACGCACTGGGCGTGAGTTCACGTTTCATCAACGGTAAAAGTTGGCCTTCACTCAAGCCATGTTGCATCAGAACGCGGTGAAATGGCGTCTTGTCTTCCCACGCCGTGGCCACAATGCGGCTGACTTCGTCGGGTGTGAGGCGGGGGATGGGTTTGGCCATGGCGCATTGTCGCCAAGTTCACGCATTTTTTGGCTGACACAATGGCCCACATGTCCGACGAAAGCCAAATTGAAGTCCCCCCTTCCTTCGTTGCCTTGTTCGTGCCGCCTGGCCGCATCAAACCCACCGCTTCGCGCGAACACATCCACCAGCGCTACGAGTTGTGCGAAGACTTGGCCAGCATGTTCGTTGACACGGCACAAACCAAACTCTGGGAGTTGGGTATCACGCAGGCCGATGTGCTCTCGCGTATCCACGCGGGTTTGCTCGCTGGTGCGGGCGGTGTGCAAACCAACGAGGCGCAGTGGGTGATTTGCCGACTGGCGGAGTTGTTGGGGTGGGATGCTGCAGGGCTGCCGGCATTCGCTGTGCAACCCGACGCGGGCTGAGTGGCGCGCAGGGTTGGCAAAATGCGCCCATGAAGCACCCCTCGCGCTCGACCTGGGTTTGGTGGCTCGCTGGCTTGACGCTGTTGCTGGTGGGCGCGCTGTGGATCGCGCGGCAAGCCCTGGTGGAGCAGCGCGAAGCCTTTGACACCGATGCACGCATTGCCCACCGTTTGCTCAGCCAGCGCGTGGCGCAGATTGACGCCGTGTTGGCCACCTTGGCACTCTTGCAGACACAGGCTGAGGGTGCCAACGCCGCCCCCGAGCAGCGTTTACCTGCCCTGTACCCGCAGGTGCTGCGTGTGCTCAAACGCGAACGTGACACCTTGTGGTTAGAGCCCGACATGCAAGCGGCCGAGTCCCGTTCGCGCAGCGCCGGGCGCGCTGAACTGGCCATGGTGGATTTAGCCAAAGGGCGCTACACCGTGGTGCATGCAGCACACGCTGCAAGTTATGCCCTGGAGTTGGACTTGGAACGTTTGGTGCCCTGGAGCGAGTGGCCCATGCAACGAAGCGGCCCAGTGCGCGTGCTGCTTCGCCACCAGGGCCAAATTTGGGTAGCGCAAGCGGGCCAGCAGATGCCGTATGCGGTGGGCTCGTTCAGCACCACTAAAAAGCTGGCTTCCAGCAGCCAACCACTGGAGCTGATGGTCGAACGTGCGGTGGACTGGCGCGAATTGCCTTGGACGGCCCTGCTGTTGTGGGCGGTGATGGCGATCGGCGCAGTCTGGGCTTTGGCGTTGTGGCACCGCCAGCGCGCGACCCACCGCCGCAGGGACGAGGTGTTACGACTGGGAGAAGTGGGGCGTTTGAATGCATTGGGCGAGTGGGCGGCGGGCCTCGCCCACGAACTCAACCAGCCATTGACGGCGCTCTTGGCCAACACCCAAGCCGCCCAGCGCTTGTTAAGCGACGACGCGCCCGACCTCACCACCGCTCGTGGTGCCATGGCCCAGGCGGTGCAACAAGCGCAGCGCGCCAGCGATGTGCTGGGCCGCTTGCGCCGGTCGGTGCAGCGCCCGGACACCGCAGTAGCGAGTCAAGCGGTCTCCTTGCCCGACGCAGTGCGGCGTGTGCTCTACCTGCTGGAGCCCGAGTGTCAGCGCCTCGGGGTGCAAGCGCAATGCGAATTTCCAGCGACACCGCCGCAAGCCCAGGCGGATCCTGTGGCTCTGGAACAAATCATCCACAACCTTTTGTCCAATGCACTGCAAGCCCTGGAAACCATGCCCGTGGGCCAGCGTCACTTGACGGTGGAACTCAAGGCTGCCGAAGTGGACGGTGGCCCGGTTCGCCTCTTGGTCAGAGACAGTGGCCCCGGCATCTCGGCCCAAGCGCTGCCCCGCGTGTTCGAGCCCTTCTTCACCACCCGAGAGGGCGGCTTGGGCCTGGGCTTGAGTTTGTGCGAAACCCTGGCCACGGGCATGGGCGGCGGGTTGAGTTGCCGTTCACTGTCGCCACATGGCGCTGAGTTCACGCTCAGCCTACCCGCAGCAGGACGACCATGATCTCGCCCCTCATTCATTTGATTGATGACGACGCTGCCGTGCGCGACGCCCTGGCTTTGTTGATCAGCACCGTGGGCTTGCGCGTGCAAACCTGGGCCGACCCGCAAGCGTTCATGGTGGGGTTTGAGCGCTCGGCCATTGGGGCCATCGTGCTTGATGTGCGCATGCCCGGCATCAGTGGCCTCACGGTGCTGGAGCAATTGCTGGCGCAAGGGGTGGACCAACCCATCATCATGCTCACGGGCCACGCCACCGTGGAGTTGTGCCGGCGGGCCTTCAAGTCTGGCGCGGCTGAGTTTTTGGAAAAGCCGGTGAACGACGAGCTCTTGCTCGAAACCCTGCAAAACGCCGTGCGCACCCATGTGCGTTCCCGCGAGCGTCACCAAGCCGACCGCACTGCACGCGAGCGATACGCTCAGCTTTCGCCCCGCGAACAGGAGGTGCTCGGATTGATCGTGGCGGGCCTGACTAACAAAGAAATCGCCCGCGCCCTGGATTTGAGCCCCCGCACCGTGGAAACACACCGCGCCAATCTGTTCACCAAACTGAAAACCGAATCGCTGGCGCAATTGATTCGGCAGTACGCGCTGCTTGTTGAATCGGCCGACAGCTAGCCCGCATATTTCACCAGGTCGCTCTCTTTTGCCGAGCAAAACCGCATGAATGCTTGCTTTGATGGCTACGAGCACCAGATCCAATTTGCACCGAACGCTACGCACCCATGCGACAGCACCTGGCCGACCGGATGCGGCCTCAACTCCTCGCCAAGGCCGTCTCGACCACCCCCGGCTCGTCCATGCGCCGCCGCATGGACGTGTCCCTGGTGAGATATGCGCGCTAGGGTGGTTGAGCGCAACAAAAAACCCCGTAGAACTACGGACGCACGACAGTAACCGCCCGCATGGTGAGGGCGGCGCGGCCCTCCTAGAGTTCAGCCACGGCCAAGATGCGGCCGCACCGAACCAGGAGAAGCCCATGAAAAACAGTCGTCCCACGTTCCAACTATCCGTCCTTATCGCTGCCAGCTTGGCTGCTGCTGCAGTGTCCGCCCAGACCGCCCCGGCTGTGCGCACCGAGCGCAACATGTCGCTGGAGCTGGCCAACCAAATCGCTGCGGCCACCGTGGCAGCTTGCCAAGCCAATGGTTATGCCGTGGCCGCTGCCGTGGTGGACCGCGCGGGCAGTCTGCGTGCCTTGCATCGTGCCGACAACGCAGGTCCGCACACCCTGTCCAGCAGCCAAGCTAAGGCCTACACATCGGCATCGGCCAAGAACAATACGCTGGCCATGATGGAAAACGCACAGAAGAACCCAGCGGCTGCCAACCTTGTCTACATGCCTGGCTTCTTGCTGCTCGGTGGCGGCGTGCCCATTCGAGTGGGCAATGAGGTGATCGGCGCTGTTGGTGTGGGCGGTGCGCCCGGCGGCCACCTCGACGAACAATGCGCCGTGGCGGGCATCGACAAAGTCAAGGACTTGCTCAAGTGAACCGGCAGGCCCACCAGGTGGCAGTAAGGCTCGGCGCGAGCCGGACGCTGTCCTTTTGTGGGTTGACGTTTTGGGCGACCTGCGCGCTGACATGGGCGCTGCTGTGGCCACACAGCAGCCTGGCCCAACTGCCGCCCAGCGCTGAACAAGCCGCGCATTACACCGGGCTGCATGCAAAGGCCCACCGCGGCGATCTGGTGGGTTTGACCCGAATGCTCGCCACCAAACCCGACGTCAACCAGCGTGATCCCCAAGGCCGCACACCCTTGCACGTGGCCACCTTCGCCAAACAACGTGAGGTGATTACCGCCTTGGCCAAAGCGGGTGCCGATTTGGGCGCATTGGAGAACGACCGCTACGACGCCGTCACCATCGCCGCCGTGGCCGACGACGAAGAAACCTTGCGCCTGCTGCTGTCCCTGGGAGCCAGCGCCAAACTCGTCACCAGCCGCTACGACGGCACTGCCTTGATCGCCGCCGCCCACTTGGGCCACGACGGTGTGGTGCGCCAGCTCATCAAAGCCGGTGCGCCGCTCAACCATGTGAACAACCTGCATTGGACCGCCCTCATCGAAGCCGTCGTCCTCGGCCAAGGCGGCCCCCGCCACGTGGCCACCGTGCGCGCCTTGGTCGAAGCCGGTGCCGACAAAAACCTCACCGACCGCGACGGCCGAACCGCCCTGGACTTGGCGCGGGCGCGGGGGTATGGGGAGATGGTGCGGGTGTTAGGTTCGTAAAAATGTTCTAAATTATGGACAGTAATTGAATAACTGACCATAATTCCGAACACTATGGCTTCAAGTTCTATCGTCGAATCGGCACTCGGCAGGCAATTGCTCTCGCAACTGGGGTCGCGTCTCAAGGCCGAACGCCAGGAGCGACGCATCTCGTCCGTGCAACTGGCGCGTCAGCTTGGAATTTCGCGTACCACGTTGCACGCGGTGGAGTCAGGCGACGCGTCTCCATCCATAGGCGTCTATGTCCGTGTCATGGCCGCACTGGGCTTGGTCGGTGACTTGGCCTTGCTCGGTACTGGAGAGTCCGCGCCCCAGCTTGATCCCCCCATCGAGTTGTCGCGCAGTGCGGTGTCTCGGCCCCATGCTGCACAGGACTATCAAAGTTTGTTGATGCACCGTGTAGCCGTGAGATTGCTTCAGGCTGATCCCGCCTTGGTTCAGCGCGTGACCGATACGCTGGATAGATGGATGACCACGGCGGACAGCAATGCACAGCCGCTGCTGCAAGCATGGCGCGAACTCATCACTCGAGGCAAATGGGCGCATGCACTGGCCAATACCGAACGTGCACGCGAGTTACGTCAGGCGTCCCCGCTCGTCACCATCTTGCCGCAGGACGTTCGTTTGGACATCATCCGCAAGGTCAAACAATGGAAGCGGCGGCAGCATGAAACGGCATGAACTGGAGCACATCATCCGCGCGGCGACGCAGATCGCAAACGAATACGAACTCGTGGTGATAGGTAGCCAGTCCATCCTTGGCGCCTTCCCCAACGCTGCGCAAGAACTGCTGATGTCCATGGAGGCTGACGTTTATCCGCGAGGCGCGGAGGACAAATCGATTCTTATCGACGGGGCCATTGGCGAAGGCTCGTTGTTCCACGAGACGCATGGGTTTTACGCCCAAGGCGTGGACTCCAGCACGGCCACCTTGCCCGATGGTTGGGAGAGCCGCCTCGTTCGTATACAAAACACCAACACCGAAGGCCGCGTTGGTTTCTGCTTAGATCCAACCGACCTCTTCCTGGCCAAGAGCGCCGCTGCGCGGGAGAAAGACAGGCTATTCAATGTGGCGTTGCTGATTCATGGGTATGTCAAGTTGGAAGAGGCGCTTCGGCGGGTGGCGGACATGCCGGTTACCGCATCCAAGAAAAAACAAATGGAGGCGTTTATTCGGCGGGCGGAGGGGCAGGCGAGGGAGAGGTTGCGAGAGCAATAGGCGAGTTGTTTTTGTATTTGAGTGGTGACGCGATGGTGTGGGATATCAGTAAGACTTTGAATTTGGTTAAGGAGCAGTTTGGCGCTGAGATCCAAGACGCTGCTCGTGGCAGCATCTACAGCGCAGATCGGCGACTTCGTTTCGCCCACGATCACTTTCACGAGATGAAGCGGATACCAAAGAACAGCGTCCATAAAAAAGCCCTTCGAGCCCGCCGTCTCCCGGCGCACTCGAAGGGCTGTTGTTGAGAACGCTGCGCTTTAAGCCGCGTCGTCGTACTGCGCAATCCCCGCAATCGCCCACTGGCGGCTGTCGTCCACGGGTTTGACCAAGTGCCAGACTTCATCGAAGGTGGTGGTGGGTTGGTCTTTCACTTCGCGGATCAGGCCGTGGAAGCGCACGGTGACGATTTGTTGGTCACCTTCTTGCACAAACTCCAGCACCTGCGCGTTGAGCTGCACCACATCGGTTTCCTGTACTGCACCTTGGCGCTCTTGCAGTTCCAGCTTGAAGTTGGCGAACATTTCGGGTGTGGCGAATTGACGCAGATCGTCTAAGTTGCCCGCATCATTCGCGGCTTGCATGCGAATGAAAATGAGCTTGGCAATGCGCTCGAAGGCCGGTGCATCAAAACCTGTCGGCAGCGCGTTCACCACTGAGGCAGCTGGTGTTGAGGTGAAGCCAGCGTTCGCGCTGCCCGAGCCAAAACCAGGGGTGTTGTTGTCACGCGGCATGGGAATGCCAGCGAACTGCATGCCTTGGGGGGCAGCCGGCGCGGTGTTGCGGCTGTTCTGGGCAGCGTTGTTGCCGAAGCGGCGCATCAAGAAACGCACCAAGAAGATGGCGGCCACGGCCAAGAGGGCCATCATCAAAAAGTTGCCAAAGGCTTCACCCAAACCGAGGTGGCTCATCAAGGCGGCAATGCCCAAACCGGCGGCCAAACCTGCAATGGGGCCCATCCATGAGCGTTTGCCTGCTGCTGCGGCCGTGCCTGCGGCCGCAGCGCCAGGCGCCGCAGCGGCTGCGCCGGGGTTGGCGGGCGTGTTCGGCGTGGCTTGGGGCGCTTGGTTGGGGGGTGGCGCTTGGCGTTTCATGCCGGAGTTATTGCCTCCGCCCAGGCGTTTGGCTTCAACGGGCAGGGAGGTGGCCAAAAAGCTCAGGCTCATCACCGCCAGGGACAAGGTCAGGAAGATGCGTTTCATGGAAATCTCCGAAGGGAAGTCGAACTCACGGTCTGAACAATACAGGGCTGCGAGACAGGGCCAATCAATGGCCCAGCGGGGGTAAGGGTATTGGCGCAGGCAAGCTGTCGGTTGCAAGCCCGGTCGGGGTCGTTGAAGGCGTGGATTGGAAGCACATTTTTTCGCCATCCCACTGCTGTCCGCACCAGCAGCGCGGGTCGTCCGTCATGGCGTTTTCTCCTGGTCAGCGTGGGGTGTTTGAGTGGGCAGGGCCAAACCTTCGTGTCGTGCCACGTGCTCCAGCGCAGCCTCGAACTGCGCGCGTGCGCTGGCGGCCATTTTCCGCAAATAGCCATGCAGTGTGGCATCGGCGGGGCTGCGGTTTTGACACTGCGCGCTGTAGGTCTCAAAGTGCGAAAGCTGCATCAGCAACTCGGCCACGTGGCGCGGGCATTCGCAAGCGATGGTGGGCGACTGGCGGGCAAACTCTGCCAGCTCGGCATCACTCCAGCGCTGGGGCGGAGTGATTTGCGTCAGGGCCGCGCGGCTCACCGGCGCTTGATGCGCTGGCGCTGGGCTGTTGGACAAGAGCATGTTTTGTAGCCACTGCGCCAACACAGCGTCGGCTTGAGGCTCGCGCAGCAGGGCCACACCAGCGCGAGCCAGGCTGTCGATGGTGGACTCGGCGGCAAAACCGTAGAGCAGGGCTTGTGGCGTGGTTTGCAGTCGCGGCGCTGCTTGCGCGAATGTGCTGTGCCAGTCGGCGTGCAGGCTGGGCTCGTGAATCAGCAGGGCATCCACCGGCACGCCGTTCAAGGCTTGATGCGCCTCGGCGGCATTGGCGTAAGGGCCAAGCGGCACCAAGGTTTTTCTCAAGTGCCGCTGCACCGTTGGGCGCAGCAAGCGTGCAGCCAAGGCCGAGCCAATCACCGCCACGCGCCAGGCCCCGCTCGCTGCGCTGCCTGGCATGGCTCGATGCAAAGGGTCAGCCGTTTCCTGGGCACGGGCATGAGTGGCGGCCACGGCCAACAGTTCCTGCATGGTCAGCGGCGCGAGGCTGCCAATCGCATGGCCTAAATCGCAGAGTTGTTTCAGCAAGGCCAGGCGCTGCACGTCGGCGGCCGAATACAAGCGCTGGCCGCTGGGGGCCAGCGCCGCTTGACTGACTTGGTAACGCCGCTCCCACACCCTCAGCGTGGCCACCGGCATGTGCAGCATGCGTGCGACCGCGCCACTGCGGTGTTGGGGGAGGCTGTCTTTTTTGTTCATGGCGGGTTGTGAAGGCGAATACGCTCGCCTTTAGATGAATCGTTAATGAAGCGGATTATCTTGGAAAATTATCGATAAATGTTCAAATGAATCAACTATGACGCCGAAAAGTCATAACATGTGACACGTTTGCCTCTAGCCCAACGCCAAGGAGTGATCCATGCCCATCCAACGACGTGTTTTTTTGATGACTGTTGCCGCCAGCGGCGCTGGCCTCACCGTGGCCGCCCAGGCTCAAACCATGCTCGACGAGAAAGACCCGCAGGCCGTTGCCTTGGGTTATGTCGCCGATGCGAAAAAAGTGGATGCGAAGAAATACCCCAAATTCGCCGCAGGTCAGTTGTGCAGCAACTGCGCCCTCTACCAAGGCAAAGCCACCGACAAAATAGCCGCTTGCCCGCTGTTTGCCGGAAAGCAAGTGGCGGGGCCGGGCTGGTGCAATGCCTGGGCCAAAAAAGGCTGAGGCGCGTGTGTCTTCGCCTGCAGACTGCCATGCCGCTTCATTTCGTGGCAACAAAGCTGCTTTGCCCAGTAAGTTGTGCGCGGTTTGTGGACTCACCATGAGCTGGCGCAAGCGCTGGGCGAAAAACTGGGCGCAGGTGAAAGTGTGTTCTGAAGCCTGTCGCCGCCAGAATAAAAGCGGGGCCTGAGGTGCGCTCATTGGTGGTGGTGCTGGGCGATCAGTTGGATTTGGACGCCGCTGCTTTCGACAACTTTGACCCTGCGCACGACGCCGTGTGGATGGCCGAGGTGGAGGAGGAATCCACCCATGTGTGGTCGAGCAAACCACGCACCGCTTTGTTTTTATCGGCCATGCGGCACTTTGCCGTGGCGCTGCAAGGCGTTGGCCGCCGTGTGCACTACACGCGGCTGGATGACGCTGGCAACCAAGGCAGTTTGGCCGCGCAGTTGCGGGCCGACATGGCGCGACTGCAGCCTGAGCGATTGGTGATGACTGCGCCCGGCGACTGGCGCGTATTACAAGCGATCAAAAGCGTGGCGGCGCAAGGGGGCTTGCTGCTCGACATCCGCGAAGACCGGCACTTCTTCTGCACCGTGCGCGAATTCGCGGCCCATGCCAAGGGGCGTAAGTCGCTGCGCATGGAGTATTTCTACCGCGAGCAGCGTAAACGCCACGGTGTGTTGATGCAGCCAGGCGCGCCCGAGCAGCCACTGGGGGCGCAATGGAACTTTGACGAAGACAACCGCGAAGCCTTTGGAAAACAGGGCCCAGGATCCATCCCGGCTAGCAGTGAATTCGAGCCCGACGCGCTCACCCGCGAGGTGCTGGCCCTGGTCGAAACGCGCTTTGCTGACCACCCAGGTCGCCTGGAGAGTTTTGTCTGGCCTGTGACGCGAGCGCAGGCATTGCAAGCGTTGCAGCGTTTCATTGAACAGCGCCTGCCCCTGTTTGGGCGCTACCAAGACGCCATGTGGCCTGGCGACCCGTGGCTCTACCACTCGCATTTGTCGGCCGCGCTCAACCTGAAGTTGATCCAGCCACGCGAAGTGGTGGCAGCGGCTGAAGCGGCTTACCACGCAGGCCACGCGCCACTCTCCAGCGTGGAAGGTTTCATTCGGCAAATTTTGGGTTGGCGCGAATACGTGCGTGGCATTTACTGGACACAAATGCCGCAGTACCTAGAGCGCAACGCACTGAATGCCCAAGAGGCCTTGCCTGCTTGGTATTGGACGGGCGCCACCGACATGGCCTGCCTGCGCGACGCGCTGGTGCAAACGCTGCAACACGGTTACGCCAACCACATCCAACGCCTGATGGTGACGGGCCTGTTTGCCCTGATGTTCGGCGTGCAGCCGCGCCAGGTTCACGCTTGGTATTTGGCGGTGTATGTGGATGCTGTGGAATGGGTGGAGCTGCCCAACACCCTGGGCATGAGCCAATATGCCGACGGTGGGGTGATGGGCAGCAAACCCTACATCGCCACCGGCAAATACATTCAGCGCATGAGTCCGCACTGCGCAAGCTGCCGCTACAACCCGGCGCAGCGAACGGGTGACACCGCTTGCCCCTTCACCACCTTGTACTGGGACTTCTTGATGCGCCATGAATTGGCCTTGGCCAAGAACCCACGTTTGGCTTTGCAAGTGAAAAACATCGCCCGCTTGAGTGATGAAGATAAACAGGCCGTGAACGAGCGCGCCGCTGCCATCCGGCAGGGCAAGGTGGGAGCTTCCACATGCTGACCCCCGCACCGCAACCCGCCCCACTCAAAGTTCACTACGACGGGGCCTGCCCGCTGTGTCGCCGCGAAATTGCACTGTATGCAGGAATGAAGCCCAATACGCCGGTTTGTTATGTGGATGTCAATCAATCAGGCGTGCAATTGCCGGCCCACACCACCTCCAACGAGTTGTTGGCGCGCTTTCATGTGCAGGACGGCCATGGCCAATTGCGCAGCGGCGCGCGTGCTTTTCTGCTTTTGTGGGCGGCGTTGCCGGGCTGGCGTTGGCTCGCCAGGCTAGGCAGTTTGCCCGGTGTGCCTGCGCTATTGGAGCGCGTGTACTGGTGCTTTCTTCGCGTGCGGCCTTTGATGCAGCGCTTGGTCCGACGTTGGGATCGGCTCGGCTCGAACCGCTGAACCCGAGACATATTTCTCAACCTTTGAAAGTAACCTATGAATTCCATCGTCATGATCACAGGTGCCAGCGGCGGCATGGGCCGTGCGCTGGCGCGGCAGCTGCACGCACAAGGCCACCAAGTGGTGGCCGTCGGACGTGATGCCGCTCGCCTGACCGATGTTGACGCTGCCGTGCGCATCAGCGCTGACACCACCACACCCGAAGGTGCCACGCTAGCCTTCGCCACCTGCCTAGAGGCATTAGGCGCAGCGCCTGCTGGGCTCGCTCACTGTGTGGGCAGCACCCTGATTGCGCCACTGCACCGAACCAAGTTGGACGCCTACCGCGAGCTCATGCGCATCAACCTGGACAGCGCGGTGTTCGTCTTGCAGGCCTGGTTGGCTGCGCTCAACGGCGGGCCCGGGGCCGCAGTGTTCGCCAGCTCGGTGGTGGCGCGCATAGGTGTTGCCAACCATGAAGCCATTGCAGCGGCCAAAGGGGGTGTGGAAGCCTTGGTGCGCAGCAGCGCGGCCACCTACGCAGCCCAAGGCGTGCGTGTGAATGCAGTGGCACCGGGCATGACCGACACCCCCATGACGGCCAGCATGCTCAAGCTCCCGGCCATGCGCGAAGGCGCGGGCAAACAATACCCGCTGGGTGGCGTGCAAAGCGCCGAACAAGTCGCCCAAGCAATGGCCTGGCTGCTGGGTGATGGCTCGGCCCGCCTCACCGGCCAGGTGATCGCGGTGGACGGTGGCTTCACCACGGTGCGGCCACTGGTCAAGTAGAGGTGTGGCATGGTGGGCGCACTCGTCTGGTTCAAACGCGACCTGCGCCTGCGTGACCATGCGCCATTGGCCGAGGCGGCCCATTTCGAGGCGGCTGCGGGCCTGGTGGTGATCGAGCCCGAGTGGCTGGACAGCCCCGAGTGTGACCCGCGCCATGTGGCTTTCTTTTTAGCCAATATCAGCGCCTTGCAAACCGATTTGGCTGCGCGGGGTTTACCGCTGCTGGTGCGTGTGGGCCCCATGGTCGAGGTATTGACCGCTTTGCGGCGCGAGTTTGATTTCAGCCACCTCTTCAGCCACGAAGAAACTGGCCCGGGCTGGAGCTACACCCGTGACCTGGCGGTGGCCGCCTGGTGCCGCAGCCAAGGCGTTCATTGGGCGGAATTCGCGCAAACCGGCGTGGTGCGCCGCTTGCGCACACGCAGCGGCTGGGCCGCGCGCTGGGCGCAGCGCATGAATGCGCCCGAGGTGGTTGTGCCAAACGGATTCAAAGGTGCAGCCGGTTTGTTGCCATCGTCTGTACCCACTCTGGCTGAACTGAAGCTGCCCTGTTTGCAACAGCCGCTGCCACCATCAGGAGAAGGCGCAGCCTGGGCGACCTTGAACAGCTTTTTGGCTGGTCGGGGTCGAGACTACCGGCGCACCTTGTCCAGCCCCATCACTGCCGAGGTGGGTTGCAGCCGCTTGAGCGAGCACCTGGCATTTGGCGCTCTGTCCATGCGCTGCGTTCACCAAGCCACTGAAAGCTGTATTGCATCCACCGCCGACCGCACCCTGGCCTATGCCCTGCGCGGTTTCGCAGGCCGCTTGCGCTGGCATTGCCACTTCATACAAAAACTGGAGGACGAACCTGCGATTGAGTTTCACAACTTTGCGCGCTCTTCCGACGGGCTGCGTGCGGGTGACGGTGTGAACGACAGTGAGATCGACAGGGCGCGTCTGCAAGCCTGGTGCGAAGGCCAAACCGGCTTCCCCATGGTGGACGCCTGCATGCGCCAGTTGCGTGCCACCGGCTGGCTCAACTTCCGCATGCGCGCCATGCTGGTGAGTTTCGCCACCTACCATTTGTGGCTGCACTGGCGCGAGCCGGGTTTGTTTTTGGCCCGCCAGTTTCTGGACTTTGAGCCTGGCATCCACTGGAGCCAAATGCAAATGCAGTCTGGTACCACGGGGATCAACACCCTGCGCATGTATTCACCCAGCAAACAAGCGCGCGACCAGGATCCCGACGGCCACTATGTAAGGCGCTGGGTACCCGAGTGGGGCACCCCGGCTTACCCACCGCCCATCGTGGATGAAAGAGCCGCGTTGTTGCAAGCCAAGGAGCGTTTGTACGGCCTCAGAAAGTCAAGTTCTGCTCGAACAGAAGCGGTGGGAATTCAACACAAACACGGTTCGCGCAAAAGCGGTTTGCCACCCACCGCGTCGAAAAAACGCCAAGCCAAGCCGGTGGACGACGGACAAAGCGAGTTGTTTTGACTGCTGCAACCTGAACGAGCCTAAGATGAGACGCAAACGCATGCATGGAGGTTTTCGTGAAACCTGACGACATTCGAGTTGCTCGCATCAATCGCCGCCACTTCCAAGGCTTGCTGGTTGCCACCGCCTGCGGCGCTGGGGCCGTGACCCATGCGGTCAACGACTTGCCCCTGTTCGACGCCCACATCCACTACAGCCACGACGCCTGGGACTTGGTGCCGCCCAAACAAGCGGTCGAGCTTTTGCGCCAAGCCGGTTTGCGCGGCGCTTTCGTGTCGTCTTCCAACGACCAAGGCACCCAAATGCTGCTGGCCGAGGCCCCTGATTTGATCGTTCACGCCCTGCGCCCCTACCGCACCCGGGGTGAACTCAGCACTTGGACACGAGACGACAGCGTGCTGCGTTATGTGGAAGAACGGCTGGCCAAGTTTCGTTACGTGGGCGTTGGTGAGTTTCATTTGTTCGGTGACGAAGCCGACCTGCCCGTGCCGCGCCGTTTGGTGGCACTGGCGCGCGAACACAGTTTGGTGTTGCACGCCCACTCCGACGTGGCCGCAGTAGACAAACTATTCAAGCAATGGCCTGATTCCAATGTGGTGTGGCACTTCGCGCACCGCGTGCGGCCCGTCAAACCCAGAATGCGCCCACAACACCAAGGCATCAGGCCAATGCTTGAATAGGTTTTCTACTGCGGCCACGGCGGCG
>JBJTHI010000063.1:0-8797 GCA_046094425.1 Burkholderiales bacterium
AAGCGCTGCGCCGCAGTTGACGGGACACCAACGTTGGTTTGCGTTGGCACGTTATATCGCAGAAAGAATCCTCGCCTTTGTCCCCAACACCAACCTCCCGGAGACGGTCGCTACCGGGTAACTGAGGAAAATAGGATCAATGGAATGGTGACTGGGCCATCGTTGACCAAACTCACTTGCATGTCAGCACCAAAGCGCCCCGTCGCCACCGGTGCGTGCTGCTCGCGGGCGCTGGTCACCACACGCTCGTAAAGTGCTTGCCCCAACGCTGCGGGTGCCGCACCGGTGAAACACGGCCGGTTGCCCGTGCTGGTGTCAGCAGCTAAGGTGAATTGGCTCACGATGAGTAGCCCACCGCCCACATCCACCACACTGCGGTTCATCTTGCCCTGTTCGTCGTTGAAGATGCGCAGCTTGAGTAGCTTAGCAACCAGTTTGTCGGCGATGGACTCGGTATCTTGAGGTTCGGCGCACACCAGCACCAACAAACCTCGGCCAATTTCTCCAACGGTCTCGCCGCCCACCTCGACACGGGCATGCGCGACACGCTGAACAAGCGCCATCATCAGCCCAACACCACCCGTGCAAATTTGCGTTTGCCGACTTGGATCACATAGCTGCCCACACCCAAACGCAGGCCCCGGTCGCTCACCACAGCGCCATCAATACGCACCCCACCACCGTCCACCAAACGCAAGGCTTCGCTGCTGGAAGGCGCGAGGTTGGCTTGTTTGAGCAGGGCACCAATACCCAAAGGCGCACCACTGAGTTTCACTTCAGGAATGTCAGCAGGCACGCCGCCTTGCGAGCGGTTGACGAAATCTTGCTCGGCAGCATCCGCCGCGGCCGCACCGTGAAAACGCGCGGTGATCTCTTTGGCCAACATGACTTTGGCGTCTTTGGGGTTACGCCCCAGCATGACCTCGGCTTTTAAATCAGCCACATCTTGTTCACTGCGAAAACTCAGCAGCGGGTACCAGCGCCACATCAGCTCGTCGCTGATGGACAGCACCTTGGCAAACATGTCGTTGGGTGCTTCGGTGATGCCTATGGTGTTGCCCTTGCTCTTGGACATTTTCTCCACGCCGTCCAGACCTTCCAGCAAAGGCATGGTCAAGATGCATTGCGGCTCTTGCCCTTTTTCTTGCTGCAAATGACGCCCCATGAGCAAATTGAATTTTTGGTCGGTTCCACCCAATTCCAAGTCGCTTTTCAAGGCCACCGAGTCGTAGCCCTGCACCAGGGGATACAAAAACTCATGCACTGAAATAGACACATTGCTGCCAAAGCGTTTGGAAAAATCGTCGCGCTCCATCATGCGCGCCACGGTGTATTGCGAGGCCAGTTGAATCATGCCGCGCGCGCCCAGTGCGTCGCACCACTCGCTGTTGTAACGAACCTCAGCCCGCTCCATGTCAAGCACCAAACTGATTTGGTTGAAATAGGTTTGCGCGTTGGCCTCGATCTGCTCGCGCGTGAGCGGCGGGCGGGTGGCATTTCGACCAGAAGGGTCACCAATCATCGAGGTGAAGTCACCAATCAGGGGAATCACCGTGTGCCCCAAGTCTTGCAGTTGGCGCATTTTGTTGAACACCACGGTGTGGCCCAGGTGCAAGTCGGGCGCCGTGGGATCCAAACCAAATTTAATCCGCAGTGGCACCCTCAAAGCCGCAGAACGCGCCAGTTTGTTTTGCCACTCGGGCAAGGGCAACAACTCTTCGCAACCCCGTTGGCTGACAGCCAGGGCGTTCAGCACTTCGTCAGTGACCGCGTAAGACTTGGATGAATCCGTAGGCAAAGTCATGCTTGCTTTTCTTAGTGTGAAATTTGTGACCCGTTTCCACAGCGGAGCCCGGGCTATTGCTGAGGGATAAAGCAACTCAGGGCCTTATACTCGGCCCTCGTTTTCGTTGGCCCTGTGCATGGTTAGCCCGTGCTTGGCTTGCCAGCGAAGCCGAGGCAGGGCTCGATTTTAGGGGCCACGCTTCGGCCATACTGCAATCCCTGTCCTCTGCCTTGGCACTGGACTGCCTGAACGGGCGCAAGCCCGCTAAAGAACTGATGCGGTTGAATCCTTCTCGCAGCGCCAATCTATCGGCCCCTTTGCAAAACCAACACGCCTGGGGCACCTTGGGGCGCTGCTTGCGCGAGCACCCCCGCAGCGTATCAACCGGCTTGGTCACCCTGCTGTTGGGTTTTGCCGCCACCGCATTTGGTTTATCACCGATGGCACCGGATGCGTCGGAGCTACCCAAGCGTGTGGTGGCGCAATCGCTTCCGCTGTTGGATATCAGTCCACAACTCAGTTTGCTGGCCGAACAAGACTTGCAACTGTTCCGTGGCGACCTCACCCGCGCCAGCGACACCGCCGACAGTCTGTTCAAACGCCTGCAAGTTTCTGACCGTGAAGCGGCTGCTTTCCTTCGCAGTGACCCCAACGCCCGCAAACTGCTCGCAGGCCGGGGTGGCAAGATGGTGCAAGTGCGCACCGATGCGCAAGGCCGCTTGTTAGAACTGGTGGCACGTTACCCCGCCGAACGCAGCGACCTGGTAACCACACACTTCACCCGCTTGTCCGTCAAACCCGATGTCTCGGGCACATTCACCACTGTCACCGAGACGGTGGGGCTGCAAAGCCAGTGGCGTTTGGGAAGCGGAACGATTCGCTCTTCCTTGTTCGCGGCCACCGACACCGCCAACATTCCCGATGCCATCGCGGTGCAGATGGCAGAAATTTTTTCCGCCGACATTGACTTTCACCGCGAGCTGCGCAAGGGCGACTCTTTCAGCGTGATCTATGAAATCCCCACGGCGGATGGCGAGCCCATCACCTGGAACCAAGGCACGGGCCGGGTTTTGGCCACCGAGTTCATCAACAAAGGTCGCAGCCATTCGGCGGTGTGGTTTCAAGAAGGCAGCAGCAAAGGTGCTTATTTCGATTTGAATGGTCAAAGCAAACAACGCAGCTTCTTGGCCAGCCCCATGGAGTTTTCGCGCGTGACCTCGGGTTTTGCCATGCGCTTGCACCCCATCTTGAACACCTGGCGGCAGCACAAAGGCGTGGACTACGGCGCGCCCACCGGCACCCCGGTGCGCACCGTGGCGGACGGTGTGGTGACGTTCGCCGGTTGGCAAAACGGCTATGGCAATGTGGTCACCGTGAAACACGCCTCAGACAAATCCACCCTCTACGCCCACCTCAACCGCATGAACGTGAAAGTGGGGCAAAAGGTCACCCAGGGCGAGCACATTGGCGCAGTGGGTGCCACGGGCTGGGCCACTGGGCCGCATTTGCACTTCGAGCTCAAGGTGAAAGACGAGCATGTGGATCCCATGACCTTGGCCAAAAACGCCGAAACTGTGGCCCTGTCAGGCGCCGCTCGCCACCAGTTCAAGGTGTTGGCCGACGCCAGCAAAGCCAAACTCGCCACCGCACAAACCCTGGGCGACAACGGTTGGATCGCCGAGTAGGCCCTCACTTGATTTCCTCTGCGCCCGGCTTGACCGCAGAGCCCGAGCTGTACATCGGCCTGATGTCGGGCACCTCGATGGATGGGGTGGATGCGGTTCTGGTGTCTTTTCCGCCTGCCACCACCAACACCCCGCCAACACCCCTGCCACTAAAGGCACTGGCGCACACACACCTTGCCTACCCCGGTGAGATGGTGGATGAGTTACTCGCACTCAACCAGGTCGGCCCCAACGAGTTGCACCGCGCTGCACTGGCCGCCAACGCTGTCGCTGAAATCTACGCACGCGCTGTAGCGCAACTGCTTCAGGTTGCCAAGGTGGCAGCCTCGCAAATCACCGCCATCGCAGCCCATGGACAAACCGTGCGCCACCAACCACGCTTGGACGACGGCTCGGTGGGATACACGCTGCAACTGAACCAACCCGCGCTGTTGGCCGAGCGCTGCGGCATAGACGTGGTGGCCGACTTCCGCAGCCGCGACGTGGCTGCTGGCGGGCAAGGTGCGCCCCTGGTACCCGCCTTTCACCACGCCGTTTTCGCGCAACTGGGCAGCAACCGCGCTGTGCTCAACATCGGTGGCATCAGCAATCTGAGTTTGCTCGCGGGCGATGGCAATTGCCTGGGCCTGGACTGCGGCCCGGGCAACGTATTGATGGATCTCTGGTGCAAGCAACACACAGGCGCGGCTTACGACGACGGTGGGCGTTGGGCCGCCAGCGGCCAAGTGGTCGCTCCTTTGTTAGACACTTTGCTGGCAGAACCTTATTTTGCAAAGCCCGCACCGAAAAGCACGGGGCGCGATTTATTCAACGCAGGCTGGTTGTCGAACAAACTGAAATCACTTCAACTGAGCCACGAACCCGCCGCCGCCGATGTGCAAGCCACCTTGCTGGCACTGACGGCACAAACGATTGCCAACGATCTGCGCCGCTATATGAAACAGGTGCAAGCCGTTTTTGTCTGCGGCGGCGGCGCTTACAACGATGCGCTGATGGCTGCCTTGACCCAGGCGCTACCTGGTGTGGCCATCCACACCACCGCAGACTTGGGCCTGCCCCCGGAACAAGTCGAAGCTGCGGCATTTGCCTGGTTGGCCTGGGCGCACAAACACCGAGTAGCTGGCAATGTGCCCGCAGTGACAGGGGCAAGCGGATCACGCATCCTGGGCGCGCTGTACCCGACCGCTTGACCAGCCAAACCCGTCAAAACAAAGGCCACCCGAAGGCGGCCTTTGTTTCTTGGTGAGTGTGGCGTTCAAACAGAAAAGCTGGAACCACATCCACAGGTGGTGGTGGCGTTGGGATTTTTGATCACGAACTGCGCGCCTTGAAGGTCGTCTTTGTAGTCAATCTCGGCACCGGCCAGGTACTGCAAACTCATGGCATCAATCAACAAGGTGACGCCGTTTTTTTTCATTTGCGTATCGTCTTCATTGACGATTTCGTCGAAGGTGAAGCCGTATTGAAAACCCGAGCAACCGCCGCCTTGCACAAATACACGCAGCTTCAAATCAGGATTGCCTTCTTCGTCCACCAGTTCTTTTACTTTGGACGCCGCACTGTCCGTGAACACCAAAGGCACGGGGGGTGCGAGTTCGGAAACGGGTAGCGAGGTTTGTTCTGCGAGCGCGCTCATGGTGTGTCCTTCAATTCAACAGTCTGTGTTTTCAATTCAATCTTTAATCAGGCATCGCCCGCCGCAGCAGCCAATTTGAGCACCGGGGCAGCTTCAGCTTTGATGGGGTGTACTTCACCATCAATAGAGGCACCTTGATGCATTTCAAGGACACCGTAACTGATATTCCCCACCACACGCGCTTTGGGTTGCAGCTCAAGCAACTCGACTGAGTGCACCGGGCCCATCACCTGGCCGCTAATGATCACATGACCGGCCTTGACCTTGCCAGTAACGCGGGCATTTTCGCTGATGACCAAGATGCTGGAATCGTCACCCACCGCCGTCACATCACCATTGACCTGTCCATCAATGCGCATGCCCTCGGTGAATTGAATTTCACCAGCAATCACGGTTCCTTCACCAATCAAAGTGCGAATCGGCGGTTGTTTCTTGCGATTAAACATACGCAGACCTTTCCAAAAAGAGCATTCAGAGCTTGCTGGTGAAAGTTGTTTTAACCGTGCCGTGAACGTCCAGCACCTTGACGGTCGCGCTTTTTACCACGGCCGCTATAGGAAACTCAACCATCCCCTCCAGCCGCAGATACTGCTTGAGCACGAAGTTGGCCTTGTTAGGCGGTACGGTCCAAGTCCAGGGCTTGCCATCCAAGGTGCCGCTCAATGCCAGGTCAAAACGTCCCTGAAACTCCGGCAAAGTCTTTCCCGGTTGCATCAGCAAAAGCTGAAAACGAAGCTGACCCGGCCCTTGTGGCTCCAGTTGCAGCCCGCGAACCGTGATGCCTTGCGTTTCACTTCCGCTGGTATGGGCCGGCATCAGGCGCTCAAAAAAACCCAAATCTGCTCTGAGGGTCATCACTTCAGCTTGGGCTGCTTTGAGTTGCTGCACCAAGCTGTCGTGCGACGCTTGGTCAGTTTTCCACTTGCTCTCAGCAGTATTGGCTGAGGACACGGCCGCGTCACGCTCGGCTTGGAGTTGCACGGCCTGGGCACGCAGCGTCAGCAACTCTGCCTTGGCGTTGCGATCCAAGCCAGCGATTTCCTTGCCGAACTCGAAGGCCCACAAGGCCAGGGCCGCAGAGAAACCCAACATCAAGGCGATGGCTACCCAGCGAAGTGGCCAGGGCAAATGGCTGCGAACAATCATGCGCGGCGCACTCACCGACAACCGCCGTCGCAATAGTTTCCAGCGCATGGTGGATGTACTTGTCTCGTTCAAACAAAACAGGCCGCAATAAAGCGGCCCGTTGTGATGTGCTCTGGGAGCATCTCGCGCGCGTAAAAACGCGACAAAGAATTAGCGCTTGCTGAACTGCTTACGACGACGCGCGCCGTGGAAGCCCACTTTCTTACGCTCGACTTCACGTGCGTCGCGCGTGACGAAACCAGCGTGCTTCAGGGGAGACTTCAGTGCTGCGTCATAGTCGATCAACGCGCGGGTGATGCCGTGTCGCACCGCACCGGCTTGACCCGACTCGCCACCACCGTACACATTGACTTTGACATCAAATGCAGCGTCGTTGGAGGTCAGCATCAAAGGCTGCTTGACCACCATGATCGAGGTTTGGCGACCAAAATACTGCTCAACTGGCTTGCCGTTGACCAAAATCTGGCCCGTGCCTTTTTTAATGAATACACGTGCCACCGACGATTTACGACGGCCCGTTCCGTAATTCCAATTTCCAATCATCACGGTTCCTTAAATGTCCAGCACTTTGGGCTGCTGTGCGGTGTGCGGATGCGAGGCACCGGCATAAACCTTCAGCTTTTTGATCATGGCGTAACCCAGCGGACCCTTGGGGAGCATGCCTTTGACGGCCTTCTCAATCGCACGGGTGGGGTGCTTGGCTTGCATGTCTTTGAACTTGGTGGCGTAAATACCGCCAGGATGACCCGAATGACGGTAATACACCTTGTCATTGGCTTTGTTGCCAGTCACACGGAGTTTGTCGGAGTTGACGATGACGATGAAGTCGCCGGCATCGACGTGAGGCGTGTAAATGGCTTTGTGTTTGCCGCGCAAGCGGAGGGCGACTTCACTGGCCACCCGTCCGAGAACCTTATCGGTCGCGTCAATCACAAACCACTCATGCGTCACTTCGGCCGGTTTGGCGCTGAAGGTTTTCATGGTGTTCGAATGCGTTGGTTTTACCCTTGACCACTGAACTGCACACGGTCGGTACCGCTTCTGTAGGATGGCGGCCTCTTAGGTGACAAAACAGCAGCGCAACACCTAGAACAGATGTTGCCTCTACCCAGGATAGGTCAGGAAGAGCCTGCGAGTATAGCAGTTTTTCATCCGAATAACACCCTCAACCGAGCTTCTGCGGCTTGGCCAAGTCCAAACTGCCAACAGAACAGGAGGGGTTTCTGGCGGCAGCGACGTGAGAGACGGTTAGAGAATGAACCCTAGGGTAAACCCGATATGATGCGGTACAGCAGGTTTCTGCCGGAGTTTTGACCTCATGGAAACATCAAGCCCTCACGCCCAGTCCGATCTGGTGACCGAATTTGAATCCTTGGATCCCGACACTTGCGCAAGCGGTGCCTCCGGCATGGCGAGGCTGCCCGCAAAGAGAGTCCCACTGTATGAAAAATTGTGGACATGGGTTCCGATACGGGCGCTGGCCCCACGCCACCGGGATCGGATTGCCGAACACCTGCTGAGTCTGCCGCCACAAGACATCTACCTGCGTTTTGGCTACGCTGCCAGCCCAGCACAAGTAAGAAAGTACGTTGACATGCTGGACTTTGAACGCGACGAAGTCTTTGGCATTTTCAATCGGCAACTCTCCTTGGTTGCACTGGCCCATCTGGCCTACCCGCCCGCCGCACCCAGCACCCCATCCACCCAGGATCATGGACGCATGGCGGAGTTCGGCGTCTCGGTTCTGCCAAGCCGACGTGGGCGGGGCTACGGCAGTCAGTTGTTTGACCATGCGGTCTTGCACGCGCGCAATCGCAACATGGACGCCCTGTTCATCCACGCACTGTCCGAAAACGACGCCATGCTCAAAATTGCCAGGCGTGCGGGCGCAGTGGTCAAACGTGAAGCCAACGAGAGTGATGCCTGGCTCAAACTACCCGACGACGACATAGCCTCTCACTTGGAAGAGGCCTTGGTCGATCACGCCGCCGAGCTGAACTACCAATTCAAAGCCCAAGCCAAAGGTTTTCAAGACCTGCTGGATGCAACTCTGGCCTTGACGCAGTCTTTCAGCAACACCCTTGAAGAGCAAAACAAGCCTCCAGTCGCGGACGCCCAGGTCAACAACGCTGAGAAGACCATTTCAAACAACAACTCGTCTTGAGCCAGTTGCGCGCCAAAAAACACCCCCTTCATCGCCTCATTTCACCGTGCTTAGGGGGATGTTTTCTGTGAAAAGGCCAAGTAACATGTTGTCACCGCTTGACTCATTGTTTCAGCCCGAAGTTTGCGGCCACTGCCCGGCCAGGCAAAAGCAGTGCGAAAAGCGGGTCAGAATTTGACCTTGAATTTCCCCTCCGTATCGCGCAGTACCGCCCCTCATCAATGAGCAATTTGACCTGGACCTGAATCCGTGAGCGCCCCAAGCGCGCAAGCGGCCAAGTGGTTGATGTGATTGAAGAAAGTGTTGGGGTTGATCCTGACAGCGGATCACTCTGTGGGTGAGTTGAGGCAGGGTATTCAAATTGGATTTCTTGAGTCCCC
>JBJTHI010000064.1:0-25224 GCA_046094425.1 Burkholderiales bacterium
ATTCAAGCAATGGCCTGATGCCAAGGTGTTGTGGGCGCATTCTGGGTTTGACCGGCCGCAAGCGGTGCGCGAAGTGCTGCGCCGCCACCCGCGCCTGTGGTGTGACCTCGCGTTTCGGGGTGACCAAGCCACGGCAGGCAAGGTGGATGCTGCCTGGCGCGAGGCCTTCACCGAGTTTCCCGACCGTTTCATGATCGGCACCGACACCTTCACGCCCGAGCGTTGGCACTACATCGCCGCCCATGCACGTTACTCGCGCGAATGGCTGGCCGATTTGCCCGCTGCCGTGGCCCAAGGCATTGCCTGGCGCAATGCTGAAACCCTGCTGAAATCCCTGGCGCGGCCAGGCGCAAGCAAAGCTTGACTATGTGTCGCTGGCTCGCTGCAGTGCTGTGGTGCATGGCCGGGCTGCTTGCATCGCCGCATGCTCAAGCCGCTTGCGGTGACGGTTTGCCCGCAGCTACACGGCAAGAGGTGCGCAGCAACGAAGCTGTTTTGATGTTCGCCCCAGTGGCTGGCCCCATCACCGTGGGCCAACACTTTTCGCTGGATGTGCGGCTGTGTTCCAGGGTTGATGTGCCTGCTGCCAACACCAAGCTGCGTTTGCTCAAGGTGGACGCCGACATGCCCGCCCATCGCCACGGCATGAACTACCTGGCCGCGGTGCGCGCATTAGGAGCGGGGCGCTTCCGCGCTGATGGCTTGATGTTGCACATGCCCGGCGTTTGGCGCTTTTCCTTTGATGTGGAAATGGGCGCGAGCACACCCCCGCTTCGATTGACGCACGAGATACTGTTGGAATGAGATGCCAGTTGTTCGCGCTGAGGCACCTGTTGACTGCGGCGTCTTTGTGGGCGCTGCCGTTTGCAGTGCATGCGGCTGAAGCGGTGTTGGACTTCACACCCACCGAGTTGCGTCGTATCCAAAGCCATGGCCCCTGGCCACCCGCTGCGCTTCACGCACGTGATCCAAGCAATAAGCTGTCGGGCAAACCACAAGCGATGGCCTTGGGGCAGCGTTTGTTTTTTGATGTGCGCTTGTCCATCGATGGCCGCATGGCCTGCGCCACTTGCCATGTGCCGGGTTTGGCTTTTGGCGATGTACAAGCGCGTGCGGTGGGCCGCGAAACCTTGAGCCGCAACACGCCTTCTTTGTGGAACGCGGTACACCACCGCTGGTGGGGCTGGGACGGCGCGTTCGACAGCCTGTGGTCACAAGCCATTGCACCGCTCACGCACCCGCAAGAAATGGCCAGCAGTGGGGCCCACCTGCGCCAATTGCTGCAAAGTGATGCCGAGCTGAGTTGCCGTTATCAGAAGAGCCTGAGTCGCCAACCCGCCGCGGACTCTGATGAGACGGTATTGGTTAGCGTCGCCAAAGCCTTGGGCGCTTTTGTGGGCAGCTTGCAGTCAGGCCCCACGCCGTTCGACCAATTTGCGAAGGCCATGCAACGCGGTGATCGAAAAGCGGCAGTACGTTACCCACTACAAGCACAGCGCGGCTTGCGGCTTTTTGTGGGCCAGGGCCAGTGCAGCACCTGCCACCATGGCCCCTTGTTCAGCAATGGCGAGTTTGCCGACATCGGCGTGCCGTTTTTTATCCGCCCTGGCGTGGTCGACGCAGGCCGCCACGGTGGCATTGAGCAACTGCGCGCCAGCCGCTACAACCTGTTGTCACCCTGGAATGATGCGGCGGATGCGCCAAGCCGCGTCAAAACCCAACACCTTGCGCCCGCCCACCGCAACTTCGGCGAATTCAAAGTGCCCAGCCTGCGTAACGTCGCCGAAACCGCTCCCTATATGCACGACGGCCAACTGGCCACGCTGGAGGCGGTGGTGCGCCATTACTCCGAACTCAATCTGGATCGTTTGCACGCCGACGGCGAACAAATCTTGCGGCCCTTGAAGTTGAGCGAAGCCGAGGTGGCCGACTTGGTGGCTTTTTTGCGCACCTTGTCCGATCCAAAGGCCAGGCAGTGGAAGCCGCGCGAATTTCCGAGATGCGTGACTAAGCCGTAGTACCAGTTCAAACCAACAACCGACTGTGCTTGGGCACGCTGGCCATCAAGAATTCCATCTGGTCGGCCAAGATGCGCCTGCCGCGCAGAATCATGTCCTCGTGCAGGCTGGGCACATAGGGCAAATAGAGCAAGCTCATGTTGGCCTCTTCCGGCAGGCGATTGCCTTTGTGGCCGTTGCAGCCCCGGCAGGCGGAGATGCAGTTCATCCAACTGTCGTCGCCGCCGCGTGAGGTGGGAATGACGTGCTCGCGGGTCAGGTCGTCACTGTGGAAGTGGCCGCCGCAATAAGCACAAATATGGCGGTCACGCGAGAACAACTTGGGGTTGGTGAGGGCCGGGGTTTGCCGCCAGGCGCGGCTGGGAATGGAGCCTTTCACCGCGATGATGGGATGCACTTCAATACGCGACTGCAAGCCCGTGCGCTGTTGGGTGCCACCGCGCAGCACATAAAAGGCATCCCCCAGCGTCCACGACACACCGTCGCTGGCGTAAATCAGGGCGGCCTCTTTGGCAGAGATCCAAGCTTGCGGGCGGCCCGACACATCGAGTTGCAGTACTTCCACGGCTTTGCTCCTTACCCTAAGGGTAATCAATCTATCGCCTTGACTCAATAGCCGTGGTGAACACGAAGGCAGGGCTCGGAGTTTTGCAGGGGTTTTCATCAAGAAGACATGTTGTGAGGACTCAAGTGGGAGCCCTGATGCAGCATGCGCTCACGGACAGCCGTTGGGGCACTCATCCTTGCGGGTTAACCCGCGATTGACGGCATGCAGCAACGAACTAGGCAGGGCAGCCTAGAAAAATAGCGTTTGAGGGGCCCCGGGCGTGCCGGTTTTCTGCAAAATAGAACGAACGTTCTTTTCTTGGAATTTCTGTGCCACCGTCCGTTGCTCACCTTGCCAGTCATGACGCGATTGCGCGCCCCTTGCTCAAGGGTCGGCAGACGCGGGCCACGATTTTGGAGGCCGCCCTGGTGCTGGCCTCGCAAAAAGGTCTAGAAGGTTTGTCCATTGGTGTTTTGGCCGAGATCACACAAATGAGCAAGTCCGGCGTGTTCGCCCACTTTGGCTCACGCGAAGAGTTGCAAATTTCCGTGGTGCGCGAGTACCACCGCCGTTTTGAAGAAGAAGTGTTCAATCCCGCGCTGAACGAGCCGCGTGGTTTGCCGCGTTTGCAAGCCCTGTTTGCGCGCTGGGTCAAACGGGTGTCGGTGGAGATCGATTCCGGTTGCCTTTACATCAGCGGTGCAGTGGAGTTTGACGACAGACCGGGTGCGGTGCGCGACGCGCTGGTCACCATGGTGAGCACCTGGCACAGCGCCCTGGCCCGTGCCATCACCCAAGCCATTGCACAAGGCCATTTGCGTGAGGATACCGACCCAGAACAAATGCTGTTCGAGGTACACGGCCTGATTTTGGCGCTGCACCACGATGCCCGCTTCTTGCATAAAACCCATGCTGTGACGCACGCACTGCGTGCTTTTGAGGGGGTGGTGGCGCGCTATGCCAATGCGACCAGTCAGCCGTCACTCACAGCTTCCACCAAGAAAAAGCCGCGTTCTAAAGCGGACATCGAATAACTCATCCATCCTCAACACGGAGACTCATCCATGCCCCAGTACACCCCCCCTCTGCGCGACATGAAGTTTGTGATGCACGAGGTGCTGCACCTGAGCGACGTGCTGAAAACCCTGCCCCGACATGCGGAGATGGATGAAGACACCATCAATGCCGTGCTGGAGGAAGGTGGCAAGTTCGCGTCAGAAGTGATTCAGCCCTTGAACCAAAGCGGCGACGCCCAGGGGTGCACCTTGGACAAGGCCACGCATGAAGTCAAATCACCCACGGGCTTCAAGGCCGCCTATGACACCTATGTGCAAGGCGGCTGGCCCGCTCTGAGTTGCGATCCGGCCTATGGCGGGCAAGGCTTGCCGGTCACGGTGAACCAGGCCTTCTACGAAATGCTCAACAGCGCCAACCAGGCCTGGACCATGTACCCCGGCCTCACCCACGGCGCTTATGAATGCCTGCATGCCCACGGCACGCCAGACCAGCAAAAGACCTACCTGCCCAAACTCACCAGTGGCGAGTGGACAGGCACCATGTGCTTGACCGAACCGCACTGCGGCACCGACCTGGGCCTCCTGCGCAGCAAGGCAGAACCGCAACCCGACGGCAGCTACAAAATTACCGGCAACAAAATTTTCATCAGCGCGGGCGATCATGATTTGGTGAGCAACATCATCCACCTGGTGTTGGCGCGCCTGCCCGATGCGCCCGTGGGCAGCAAAGGCATATCGCTCTTTGTCGTGCCGAAGTTTTTGGTGAATGCCGACGGTTCCTTGGGCGCACGCAACCCGATTTTTTGCGGTGCGCTGGAACACAAAATGGGCATCCACGGCAATGCCACTTGCCAGATGAATTTGGACGGTGCCCAAGGCTGGTTGGTGGGCGAGCCCCACAAAGGGCTGGCGGCCATGTTTGTGATGATGAACGCGGCGCGTTTGGGTGTGGGCATGCAGTCTTTGGGGCTGACCGAGGTGGCCTACCAAAACGCGGTGGCTTACGCGAAAGACCGGCGCCAAATGCGCTCCCTCACCGGCCCCAAGTCGCCTGACCAACCGGCAGACAGCATCATCGTGCACCCCGACGTGCGCAAGATGCTGCTCACAGCGCGTGCTTACGCCGAAGGCGGTCGTGCTTTGGCGCTTTACGTGGCCTCGCTGCTCGACCAAGAAATTGCCAGCGAGGACGAAGACGTGCGCAAGGACGCGGCCGATGAAGTGGCCCTGCTTACTCCAATAGTCAAAGCCTTTCTCACCGACAACGCTTGGCTCGCCACCTCACACTGCATGCAGGTGTTTGGCGGCCACGGCTACATCCGCGAGTGGGGCATGGAGCAGTTTGTACGCGACGCTCGCATCAACATGATTTACGAAGGCACCAACACCATCCAGTCGCTTGATTTACTGGGCCGCAAGGTGCTGGGCGACAACGGCGCCAAGCTCAAAAAATTCGGCGCCAAAGTGACCGCTTTCATTGAAGACGAAGGCGTGAACGAAGCCATGCAAGAGTTCATCAACCCGCTGGCTGACTTGGGCGACAAGGTGAATAAGCTCACTACCGAAATGGGCATGAAAGCCTTCCAAAATGCCGATGAAGTGGGTGCGGCTGCGGTGGACTACCTGCGTGTTTGCGGCCATTTGGTGTTCGCCTACTTCTGGGCCCGCATGGCCAAAGTAGCGCTGGAGAAAAAAGACAGTGGCGATCCGTTCTACACCGCCAAACTGCACACGGCACGTTTTTATTTCGCCAAGCTGCTGCCTGAAACCGCCGGCCTGATACGCAGCGCCCGCGCCGGATCCAAGTCTTTGATGGACATGGACGAGGCTTTGTTCTGACCTATTTGATCCACAACAGGAGACAAGCATGTTCAATTCACGTGTTGCATTCGTCGTCGCCGCTTCTGGTTTGTTGTTCAGTGGCTCGCTTCTCGCTCAAGCCACTCCCGTGGGTTTGTGGAAAACCATAGACGACAAAACCAAAACCGAACGCTCCTTGGTTCGCATTTCTGAAGCCGGTGGTGTGCTCACCGGCAAGGTAGAAAAACTGCTCGCCCCCGACGCCAAACAAGACGCGGTGTGCGATTTGTGCACCGACGAGTTGAAAGACAAACCGCTGATTGGCCTGCCCGTGGTGCGTGGCGTGAAACAAGACGCTGACGACAAAACCATTTGGGGCGGCGGCACCATCACCGATGCCAAAGAAGGCAAGGTCTACAAGGTGCGTTTGAAGCCCATCGAAGGCGGCAGCAAGTTGGAGGTGCGCGGCTATGTGGGCGCGCCCATATTGGGTCGCACTCAAACCTGGATTCGGGTGGAGTAAACCGCCCTCACGAACGACAGCAAGGACTTTTTCATGAACCGATTCAATGTACGCAAAGTAGCGGTGCTGGGCGCGGGTGTGATGGGCGCGCAAATCGCGGCCCACCTCGTCAACGTCAAAGTGCCGGTGGTGTTGTTTGATTTGCCCGCCAAAGAAGGGGCGAAAAACGGCATCGTGACCAAAGCGGTTGAGGGCCTGAAAAAACTCAAGCCCGCCCCACTGGGCATTCCAGAAGATGCGGCGCTGATCCAGCAAGCCAACTACGGAGAGCACAGTGAGTTGCTGCTGGGTTGCGATCTCATCATCGAAGCGATTGCCGAGCGGCTGGACTGGAAGCTCGACCTGTACACCAAGATTGCGCCCTTTGTGGCACCGCATGCCATCGTGGCCAGCAATACCTCGGGCCTGTCCATCACCAAGCTGTCCGAAGTGATGCCCGAGGCCATACGCCCGCGTTTTTGCGGCATTCACTTCTTCAACCCACCGCGTTACATGAGTTTGGTGGAGTTGATCCCCACCCCCACCACACAAGCCGACATCCTCGACCAGCTTGAAGCCTTTGTCACCACCGCCCTGGGCAAGAGTGTGGTGCGAGCCAAAGACACACCCAACTTCATTGCCAACCGTGTGGGCATAGCTGGCATGTTGGCCACAATGAAAGAGGCTGAAACCTTTGGCTTGAGCTACGACGTGGTGGACGACCTCACCGGCAAAAAACTCGGGCGTGCGAGTTCGGGCACCTTCCGCACCGCTGACGTTGTGGGTCTGGACACCATGGCCCATGTGATCAAAACCTTGCAAGACAACCTCAAAGACGATCCCTTTTATGCCAGCTACGCCACGCCTGCGGTGGTGACGGCTTTGATTGAGAAGGGCGCTTTGGGGCAAAAAAGCGGTGCCGGTTTTTACAAGAAAGTGGGCAAAGACATTTTGCGCCTGGACCCCACCAAGGCGGACTATGTGGCCGGTGGCGGCAAGGCCGATGAAATCGTGGCCCGCATGCTCAAAAAGCCTGCGCCCGAGCGCTTGAAGTTGCTGCGCGAATCGAGCAACCCGCAAGCGCAATTCCTCTGGGCCATATTGCGCGACAGCTTCCACTACTGTGCCGTGCATTTGGCCGAGGTTGCCGACTCCGCGCGTGAAATCGACTTTGCCATGCGCTGGGGTTTTGGCTCCAGCCAAGGCCCGTTTGAGCTGTGGCAAGAGGCGGGCTGGAAACAAGTGGCCGAATGGGTGAAGGCCGACATTGATGCGGGCAAGGCCTTGTGTACGGCACCGTTGCCCGCGTGGGTTTTCTCAGGCCCGGTGGCCGACAAAGGCGGTGTGCACACGCCCGAAGGTTCGTGGAGCGCGTCGCAAGCCAAATTCTTGCCACGCAGCAACTTGCCCGTTTACCAGCGCCAGTATTTTGCGGAGAGCGTGCTGGGCTCGGGCTCCGTGCCAGCGCTCAAAGCAGGCACCGAAGTGTTTAAGAACGAAGAGCTGCGTGTGTGGACGCTGGATGGCGAGGTGCTCATTGCCAGCATCACCGCCAAGCTGCACCTCATCAGTCCCACGGTGTCCGAGGGGTTGGTCAAAGCGGTGGACTTGGCCGAACAAAGCTACAAAGGCCTCGTGATCTGGTCGCCCGACGATGTGTTCTCAGCCGGTGCCAACCTGGAAGCCCTGATGCCCATCTTCATGAAGCAAGGGGCCAAAGGCATTGCACCCGAAGAGAAAAAACTGCAAGACGCCATGCTGCGCATTCGTTACGCCCAAGTGCCTGTGGTGGCCGCCGTGCGCGGCATGGCATTGGGCGGGGGCTGCGAGTTGGCGGTGCACTGCGCCAAGCGGGTGGCGGCCATGGAGAGTTACATCGGCCTGGTGGAAGTGGGCGTGGGCTTGCTGCCGGGCGCCGGCGGCCTTACCTATATTGCCCGCCGCGCGGCAGAGATGGCCGCCGCAGGCAATGCCAATTTAGACGCCTTCGCTTTCTTGAAAGACGGCTTCTTGAGCGCCGCCACCGCCAAAGTAGGCACCAGCGCGATTGAAAGCCGCAAGCTGGGCTATTTGCTGTGGAGCGACGTGATCGTGCCGCACAAAGACGAGCTGCTTTATGTGGCCCTGGAACAAGCCAAAGCGCTCTACGCCAGCGGCTACCGCCCACCCACCCAGGCCCTGTTCCCGGTGACGGGCCGCTCCGCCAAAGCCACCATCCAAGGCCAACTGGCCAATATGCGCGACGGCGGTTTGATCAGCGAACACGACCAGCACATTGCCACTTTGATCGCCGATGTGTTGACCGGCGGCGATGTGGACGCAGGTTCCCTGGTCAATGAAAGTTATTTGATGGCGCTGGAACGCAAGCATTTCTGTTCGCTGCTGGAGCACCCGAAATCGCAAGAGCGAATCATGGGCATGCTGCAAACCGGCAAACCTGTACGCAATTGATGGCACACGCTCACAAGGAGATTCCAATGAGCAAACAAACGCAAGAAGCCTATATCGTCGCCGCCACCCGCACGCCCATCGGCAAATCCGGGCGCGGTTATTTCAAGAATACGCGGCCTGATGATTTGTTGGTCGCTGTGATTCAAAGTGCGCTGCGCCAGGTGCCCACGCTTGATCCCAAGGCGATTGAAGACGCCATCATTGGTTGCTCTTTCCCAGAGGGCGAGCAGGGCATGAACATGGCGCGTATTGCCGTGGCATTGGCGGGCTTGCCCAACTCAGTAGGCGGTGTCACCGTCAACCGGTTTTGCGCCTCGGGCCTGACCGCCATTCAAATGGCCGCCGACCGGATTCGCGTGGGTGAAGCCGACGTGATGGTGGCTGGTGGCGCGGAATCCATGAGCATGGTGCCCATGGGTGGCGGCAAACCCTCGTTCAACCCCGAGGTGTTCGCCAAGAACGAAAACCTCGGCATCGCTTACGGCATGGGCCTCACCGCCGAGAAAGTGGCCCAGCAGTGGAAAGTGTCACGCGAGGCCCAGGACGAGTTTGCTTACCAATCCCATATGAAAGCACTCAAGGCCCAGCAAGCGGGCGAGTTCAGTGCCGAGATCACGCCGATTGAGGTGGTTGACCGTTTTCCGAATCTGGCCACGGGTGAATCCCAAACCCGCACCCGCACCGTGAGTTTGGACGAAGGCCCGCGCAGCGACACCTCGCTGGAAGGCCTGGCCAAACTCAAACCCGCGTTTGCTGCGCCTATGGATCCCACCGGCAAGGCCACCGGCCTGGGCAGCGTGACCGCAGGCAACAGTTCACAAACCAGTGATGGCGCAGGTGCATTGATTCTGGCCAGCGAAAAAGCGGTGAAGCAGTTCAATCTGAAGCCGCTGGCGCGTTTCGTGAGTTTTGCCAGCCGGGGGGTGCCGCCTGAAATCATGGGCATCGGCCCTATCGAAGCCATTCCTGCGGCTTTGCGTTACGCGGGTTTGCAGCAATCGCAAATGGACTGGATCGAACTGAACGAAGCGTTTGCGGCGCAAGCGCTCGCTGTGCTGAATACCTTGGACTTGGACCGCGCACGAGTCAACCCCATGGGTGGTGCCATTGCCCTGGGCCACCCGCTGGGGGCCACCGGTGCGATCCGCGCGGCGACCGTCGTTCACGCCTTGCATCGCCACAACCTGAAGTACGGCATGGTGAGCATGTGTGTGGGAACCGGGCAGGGCGCGGCAGGCATTTTTGAGCGGGTTTGACCCATGAGCATCAAAGTCGCCACTATCAATAACGTCGCCACCCTTGAGATCGCGCGCCCCGAGAAAAAGAACGCGCTCACGGTGGAGATGTACCAGGCCATGGCCGATGCCTTGAATGCGGCAAGGCAAGACGCTGCCGTGCGCGCCGTGCTCATCACTGGCCAGCCCGGCATCTTCACCTCGGGCAACGACCTGGAAGACTTCATGGCGCGCGCACCTTCCAGCAGCAACCCGATGGACTCGCCGGTGTTCCGTTTCATGGCGGCACTCAAAGACTGTGAAAAGCCCGTGGTGGCGGCAGTGACCGGCGCGGCCATTGGCATTGGCACCACCCTGCTCTTGCACTGCGACTTGGTTTACGTGTCCGACGAAGCACGCCTGGCCATGCCTTTTGCCAGCCTGGGCTTGGTGCCGGAGTACGCCTCCAGCTTCATCCTGCCGCGCCTCATGGGTCATGTGCGTGCTGTTGAAAAACTTTTGCTCGGTGACCCGTTCACGGGCGCGGATGCCGTGGAATTCGGCATTGCCAACGCCGTGCTGCCCGCCGCTGAGGTGGTCAACCACGCCCGCCGCATGGCCGAGCGCTTCAACGCCCTGCCGCCAGGCGCGGTGCGTGACAGCAAAAAGCTGATGCGCCGTGCTGACGCAGCAGCGATTCAAGAAGCGATTGAAGTGGAAGCCGGCATCTTCAGCCAGCGCCTGCGCAGCCCGGAGGCCATCGAGGCCTTCCAGGCTTTCTTTCAAAAACGCAAGCCTGATTTCTCGAAGTTCTGACTGGATTGGGAGCGATTCATGGCAACCAAGCCCAAGAAAGGAAAAGCCGTTACCAAGTTCACCAGCGAAGCCAAAGAGCGCGCTTACTGGGAAACACACGACTCCACCGCCCATCTGGATTGGTCTGTGGCCCAACGCGCCAGGCTGCCTAATTTGAAACCCAGCACCAAGACCATCTCGCTGCGCCTGCCACAGCACTTGTTGGATGCGATCAAAACCGCAGCTAATGCGCGTGATGTTCCCTACCAATCACTCATCAAGGTGTGGTTGAAAGAAAAGCTGCAAGGTTCGTGATTCGCGATCAGGCACGTGGTACCACACGCGGTTGCCCACTGTCATCAATGGCCACATAGGTGAACACCGCCTCGGTTACTTTCACCACGTGTAAATCGGCAGGGTTGCGTTCGGCGTAAACGTCGATTTGCACGGTGATGGAGGTGTTGCCAATGCGCACCACCTTGGCATAAAAACTCAGCAGGTCACCCACCGACACCGGCTGCTTAAACACGAACTCATTCACAGCCACCGTGGTGACGCGACCCTTGGAGAGTTTGGCGGGCAAGACGCTGCCGGCTAAGTCCATTTGCGCCATGATCCAGCCGCCAAAAATCGCGCCGTTGCTGTTGGTGTCGGCGGGCATGGGCATCACACGCATGACCAACTCGCGGTCAAGGGGCAGTTGCACCGCATGATTGGGGGTGTTTGATACTTCAGGCATATTCCAGACCTCGTGAGGCGTACACAGACGATGCCTCATTGTCCGTGTTTTGCGCTTCTTCAGCCTGCTTGCTCAAAGACCACCCCCATGCGCCCATCCTCTGCCGCAGCAACCGCCCGCGTTGACGCCCCACCCCCAGCCCCTGCCGCACCGCGCTCCGATCTGGCAACGCTGAAAAAGCTGCTGCCCTATTTGTGGACTTGGCGCTGGCGCGTGGCTTTTGCTTTGTTGTGCCTGGTGGCGGCCAAGTTTGCCAACGTGGGTGTACCCTTGGTGCTCAAGGAGTTGGTCGATTCGCTGGACTTAAAACCCGGTGATCCGCGCGTGGCTTTGGTGGTGCCGGTGGCTTTGCTGTTGGCTTATGGGTTGCTGCGGGTGTCCATCACCCTCTTCACCGAGTTACGCGAGTTTTTGTTTTATCCGGTGGCAGCGCGTATTGCGCGGCGTGTGTCACTGGAAACCTTTGAGCATTTGCTCGCTTTGAGCTTGCGATTTCATTTGGAGCGCCAAACCGGCGGTGTCTCACGCGACATTGAACGCGGCTCGCGTTCCATCATGTCCTTGCTCAACTATGTGATCTACAACATTGCGCCAACCTTGGTCGAGATTGCGCTGGTGATTGGGCTGCTGTCGGTCAAGTTCGATGGCTGGTTTGCCGTCATCACCTTTGGTGCGCTGGTGCTCTACATCTTGTTCACCATCACCGTCACCGAGTGGCGCACCCACTTTCGCCGCGCCATGAACGAGCAAGACTCGCGCGCCAATACCAAGGCAGTGGATGCCCTCATCAACTACGAGACGGTGAAGTACTTCTCCAACGAACAGTTCGAGCAAGCGCGCTACGACGAGAACTTGCAACGCTTGGAGCAAGCCTCGGTCAAATCACAAACTTCGCTGTCGCTGCTGAACCTGGGTCAAAGTTTGATCATTGCGGTGGCGGTCACGCTTTTGGTATGGCGCGCCACGCTCGGTGTGGTGGGCGGCACCATGACGCTGGGCGACTTGGTGCTCGTCAATGCGTTGATGATTCAACTCTACATTCCGCTGAATTTTCTGGGCGTGATTTACCGCGAAATCAAACAGTCGCTCACCGACATGGAAAAACTCTTCACCTTGCTCGGCCAGCACCGCGAGGTGGCCGACGCGCCGGGGGCGCAGCCCCTTAAAACAAGCGGCGCAGCGGTGCGGTTTGACCAGGTGCGTTTTGGCTACGACCCGGATCGACTCATTCTTGACAACATCAGCTTTGATATTCCGGCAGGCAAAACCGTGGCGGTGGTCGGCCCTTCGGGCTCGGGCAAAAGTACCTTGGCGCGGCTGCTGTTTCGCTTCTACGACGTGAACCAAGGCAGCATAAGCATCGACGGCCAAGACATTCGCCAAGTGACTCAGCACAGTCTGCGCGAAGCGATAGGCATCGTGCCGCAAGACACGGTGCTCTTCAACGACACCGTGCGTTACAACATTGCTTATGGGCGAGTCGAGGCCTCTGATGCGCAAGTACAGCAAGCGGCCCAAGCGGCCCATATTCACGATTTCATCACCTCCACCCCCAAGGGCTACGACACCATGGTGGGCGAGCGTGGTCTGAAACTCTCGGGCGGTGAGAAACAGCGTGTGGCCATTGCCCGCACTTTGCTCAAGAACCCGCCAATTTTGATTTTTGACGAGGCCACCTCGGCCTTGGACTCGGCCAATGAACGCGCCATTCAGGCCGAATTGCAAGGGGTGGCGCAGAACAAAACCGCCCTCGTGATCGCCCACCGTTTGTCCACGGTGGTGGACGCCCACCAAATCCTGGTGATGGAACAAGGCCGCATTGTCGAGCGTGGCACCCATCTGGAGTTGCTCGCTCTGCAAGGTCGTTACGCGCAAATGTGGGCTTTGCAGCAGGCCAGTGTGGAGGCTTGAACTCGGGGAATGCCCTGATGTCATTGGCAGGTATCTTGCTGGCATTACCGGCTGGGGCTGCTTTTGGCTTGACGCATTTACACTGACACCGTGGAAACCAAATGGATTGAAGACTTCGTTAGCTTGGCGGAAACGCGCAGTTTCTCGCGCTCCGCCCAGCTGCGGCATGTGACCCAACCGGCCTTCTCGCGCCGCATTCAGGCGCTGGAAGCCTGGGCCGGTATCGACTTGGTGGATCGATCTCTCTATCCCACACGGCTCACGCCAGCGGGTGAAACTTTTCACCACCAGGCTCTGGAAATACTGGGGGCCTTACAAGCCACGCGCAACATGATGCGCTCGCACCAAGCGGCGGGCCAGGACATGATTGAGTTCGCTGTGCCCCACTCCTTGGCCTTCAGTTTTTTTCCGCACTGGATCATGGATTTGCGCAGTACATTTGGGGTGGTCAAGAGCCGCTTGACCGCGCTGAATGTGCACGACGCGGTGATGCAACTTACCGAGGGGAGTTGTGACCTGCTGATTGCCTATCACCACCCCTCCCAACCCCTGCAACTCAGCCCCGACCGCTACGAAATGCTGAGTTTGGGACGGGAAACGCTGGCACCTTATGCCAAGGCCGATGCCCAAGGGCAGCCGCTCTTCACACTGCCTTCACGGCCTGGGGCCAAGGTGCCGTTGCTCAGTTATGCGTCCGGTGCGTACTTGGGGCGTTTGGTCGAACAAATCACCAAACTTGCAGGCACCCCTTTGAACTTGGATGCCATCTACGAAACCGACATGGCCGAAGGCCTCAAAGCCATGGCCATGGAGGGGCATGGTTTGGCCTTTTTGCCCGCCAGTTCCGTGAAAAAAGAACTGAAGTCCAAGCGCCTTATGCGTGCTGCGCCCGCCGGGCAGTTTGAGCTGGAAATGGACATTCGCATCTACCGCGAAAAGCCCGAGGTGTCTCGCCACAGCAAGACGAGTGCCCATCTGTTGTGGAATTTCCTGCGCGACAAGAAGTGAGTTGATGCTGCGCGGATGGGTGGTCGGAAATCCGTCACTCTCCACGTCAGCGCTGCCGGATTTCCGCTATGCCAGTCCGTTTTTTGAACGACTTCGACGCTATTTCCGGGGTTCAGCACGCTCAGTGCGAATAAAGCCCAGGGTTTGCCCCAGGTGGCACGGCCCATGCAACAGCAGGCTCAAAACAAGCCCGCACCATGCATCGTTTCATCCTCATCCTGCTGCTGTCCCTGAGCGCCCTGCGCGCACAGGCGGATACGCCTGCTGCGTTGAGCACGCTGCAAAAAATTTCCCAGACGGCCACCATCCACTTGGGCCATCGTGAATCGTCGGTGCCGTTTTCTTATTACGACTCACGCAGGCAAGTGGTGGGGTATTCACAAGACCTGATGCTCAGGGTGGTCCAGGACGTGCGGGCCGAGTTGAAGTTGCCCGCATTGGCCGTCAAGCTGGTGCCAGTCACCGCACAAAACCGAATTCCTCTGGTGCAAAACGGCTCGGTCGATTTGGAGTGCGGCTCTACCACCCACAACCGCGAACGCGCAAGACAGGTGTCGTTCTCGGTGTCGTTCTTTCTGGCCAGCTCGCGTTTGATGACGCGAAAGAGCTCCAGCATCAACGATTTTTCCGACCTGGCGGGCCGCAAAGTCGTGGTCACTGCGGGAACCACCCCAGAGCGCCAACTCTTGCTGCAAAACGAAGCGCTGGGTCAGCGCATCAAAACCGTCACGGCGAAAGACCATGGCGAGGCGTTCGCGCTGTTGCAGTCTGGGCAAGTCGATGCTTTCATGATGGACGACGGGCTCCTCTATGGTCTGCGCGCCAAGGCGGACAGCCCCGACGAGTGGCATGTGGTGGGCAAGCCGTTGGCGGCCGAGGCCTATGCCTGCATGCTGCGCAAGGATGACCCAGCGTTCAAGGCCGTGGTGGATCGCAGCTTGACTCGGCTCATGCAGTCGGGTGAGGCCCTAAAAATTTACCGCCGCTGGTTTCAAAGCCCGATTCCGCCCAAGGGCTTGAACTTGAACTGGCCGCCACCAGAAGCGCTGATGGAGCTGTACCGATCACCCACCGATCAGCCTTTGGGATAAGAAGAACTATGAGACGCAAGTGGATGCCTGCGGCGGTATTGAAATCGTTCAGCCATTTGGCTGCTCAGGGAGCTGTCATGCCAAGTCAATTTTTTCGTCGGACACGTGCGCGGTGGGCCGCTTTGCTGGTCTGCTTGCCGCTGGCCGCTAACGCGGGCCCGGTGCTGGATCGCATCAAACAAAGCGGCAAGATTGTGCTGGCCCACCGCGAGTCTTCGGTGCCGTTTTCCTATCTGGATGCCAACAAAAGGCCGGTCGGTTACGCCATGGACTTGTGCCTCAAGCTGGCCGAGGCGGTGCGCAAAAAGTTAGACATCAAGACCATCACGCCTGAATATGTGATGGTCACCGGTGCCACACGAATTCCAACGATTGCTGAGGGCAAGGCAGATTTGGAGTGTGGCTCCACCACCAACAACGCGGAACGCCGAGAAAAGGTGGTCTTCACGGTGCCGCATCACATCACGGGTGCGCGTTATGCGGTTCGCGCGGACAGCAAGATTCAAGAGCTCAAAGACTTTGAGGGATTGAAGCTGGTGTCTACCAAGGGCACCACGCCACTCAAGGCCATCGATCGTGCCAACCGAGACGGTTTGTTGCGCATCAATATTCTCGAAGCGCCGGACCATGCACGCGCTTTGGAAATGGTTGAAAAAGGCGAGGCCGATGGCTTTGCCATGGACGATGTGTTGCTCTACGGCTTGATCGCTGGCCGTCCCGACCCGAGCAAGTTCAAAGTGGTTGGCAAGTTTTTGACCATTGAACCACTGGCCATCATGTTGCCCAAGAACGATCCCGAATTCAAAAAGATCGTAGATGACGAGATGAAGCGTCTCATACGAGATAAAGAAGCTCACGCCATCTATGAGCGCTGGTTCATGAAGCCTATTCCTCCCAAGAACTTGCCGCTGAATTTGCCTATGAACTATTTGACGAAAGATTTCTGGAAGTACCCCACCGACCAGGTGCCTGGTTAGGGGCTTGTTTGTCGTCTGTTCATTCGGCTTGCGCGTTGTAGGCCGGGGGCAGAGGGCGTTTGATGTTCTTGAAGTTAGACTGTTTGTTTTTCCCACCACCCTCCCAAAAACATAGGAGCATGAAATGAAGAAATCACTGTTCGTTGCAGCCGCACTCTTGGCCGTATCTGCGGCCCAAGCGCAAACCACAGACACCCTGAAGAAAATCAAGGACACCGGTGCTGTCACCGTAGGCGTTCGCGAGTCTTCGGGTGCTCTGAGCTATACCCTGGGCAATGGTGTTTTTGCGGGCTACCACGTAGAAATTTGCCAGCGTGTTTTGGCTGACGTTCAAAAACAACTCGGCTTGGCTAAATTGGACATCAAGTACCAGCCCGTCACCTCACAAAACCGTATTCCTCTGGTGCAAAACGGTACGGTGGACATTGAGTGTGGTTCCACCACCAACAACGCAACCCGTCAGAAAGACGTGGCGTTTGCCGTGACCACTTTTGTGGAAGAAGTGCGTATTGCAGTGAAAGCCAATTCGGGCATCAACGGCATCGGTGACTTGGTGGGCAAGAAAGTGGCCACCACCACGGGTACAACGTCTGTGCAAACCTTGCGCAAGCATGAGCGTGCCAACAACGTGAACTTTGAAGAAGTGTTTGGCAAAGACCACGGTGACAGCTTTTTGTTGCTGGAATCGGGTCGTGCAGATGCCTTCGTGATGGATGGTGCTATCTTGGCGGGCAACATCTCCAAATCCAAGAACCCGGCCGATTTCAAAATCGTTGGCGAGGTGTTGTCGGTTGAGCCTATCGCCATCATGCTTCGCAAAGATGATCCGGCTTTCAAGAAGGCGGTTGACGACACCATCAAGGGTTTATTCAAGTCCGGCGAGATCGCCAAGGTTTGGGACAAATGGTTCCTGCAACCCATTCCCCCCAGCAACACCAAGGTTGGCCTCGCTGTGAGCGCCTCGACCAAAGACGCTTGGGCCAACCCCAACGACAAACCCATGGAAGACTACGCCAAGAAGTAAGTTCCTGGCGCAGCGTCTCGTCCTTGGATGAGGCGTGAGACAAGCAGGCCGTTGAACCCTCAGGCTCAACGGCCTGGTTTGTTTGCAGTGTTTGATCTGCGAGTAGAAATCGGAGTAAGCTTCCCAAGCATACGAAAAACGCATGGGGCGGCAGTCAAACAGCATTGGCGCTGCTTGCGCGCCGAATCTACAGTTGGAAACAAGTCCATACCCTCTTCGCTGGCCGAACGCCACCGCTCTCTACGACCTGATCCCATCATGTCCAACACTGAATTCCGCGTCGAACACGACTTCCTCGGTGACCGCAAGATTCCTGCGCAGTCTTATTGGGGCGTACACACCGCGCGCGCGGTGGAAAACTTCCCCATCACTGGGCAGACGGTGTCGTGCATGGCCGATATGGTGCGCGCCTTGGCCTTCGTGAAAAAAGCCGCCGCTCAGGCGAATCGCGAGTTGGGAGTCATTGGCTCGGCCCAAGCCGATGCCATTCACCAAGCCTGTGACGATTTGATTCGCGGTGAGTTGCACGAGCAATTCATTGTCGATGTGATCCAAGGCGGAGCGGGAACCTCCACCAACATGAATGCCAACGAGGTGATTTGCAATCGCGCGTTGGAGCACATGGGTTTGGCCAAGGGCACTTACGAAGTGCTGCATCCCAATGACCATGTGAACGCGTCGCAAAGCACGAACGATGTGTACCCCACCGCCTTGCGTTTGGCGGCTTGGTTTGGATTGGGACGCTTGATTGATGCCTTGGCCAGTTTGCGCGGCGCATTTGAAGTGAAGGCGGCAGAGTTTTCCCAGGTGCTCAAAATTGGCCGCACGCAATTGCAAGATGCAGTACCCATGACCTTGGGGCAAGAGTTTTTGGCTTTCGCGGTGATGATTGGCGAAGACGAAGCCCGCTTGCGCGAAGCGCGCAGCTTGATCGAAGAGGTCAACCTTGGCGCTACGGCCATTGGCACGGGCATCAACGCACCGGCGGGATACGGCGAGAAGGCCATTGAGTTGTTGGCGCTATACAGCGGCGTGCCCGTGACCAAGTCGCCGAACCTGATCGAAGCCACACAAGACACGGGCGCTTTTGTGCAGCTCTCGGGCGTGCTCAAACGGGTGGCTTGCAAACTCTCGAAAATTTGCAATGACTTGCGTTTGTTGTCCTCCGGCCCGCAAGCGGGGTTTGGTGACATCAAGCTGCCTGCAAGGCAAGCCGGTTCGTCCATCATGCCGGGTAAGGTGAACCCTGTGATTCCCGAGGTGATGAACCAAGTGGCGTTTGAAGTGATCGGCAACGATGTCACCATCACCATGGCCAGCGAAGCAGGTCAATTGCAGCTCAATGCCTTTGAGCCCATCATGGGCTGGGCCATTCACAAAAGCCTGACGCATTTGACCCATGCTTGCAAAACACTTCAAATCAATTGCGTGGAAGGTATTCAGGCCAACCATGAATTGCTGGCCAAACGTGTGGCTGAATCGGTCACCTTGGTGACGGCCTTGAACCCCATCATTGGTTACGAAAAAGCAGCTTTGATCGCTAAAACTGCGCTCACATCGGGTGGCACCATCGCCGACACGGCGCAGCAGTTGGGCATCATGTCTGCCAGCGACATGCAGGCCTTACTGGTTCCGGAAAAGTTGACACAACCGGTTCGATTGGTGGTTTGAAAGCCATGCGTCACGCGATGGTTTTGATACGAAAAAACGTTCAGTAACAAAGGAAAACCTGGAGTGAATTTGGCCAGGTGCTGGGTTAGAGTGATCTGTTGATGTCCGCCCCGATGGTTCCACTGCGACCGCGGGGTGTATGTATGAATAATTGATCTATTGACAAGAACTGGAGGCCGTTTTGGGCACATGGGATTGGCAGGTGTTTTTGAAAGACACCGGAGGAGGGCAGACCTACTTGCAATGGTTGATGTCTGCTTGGGGGTGGACGTTGTCGGTGGCGGCTTTTGCCCTGGTGGTGGCTTTGGCGGTGGGCTCCCTCATGGGCATCTTTCGCACCACGCCCAACAAGCTGTTGGTCGCTATCGGTGAAAGCTGGACGGAGTTGTTCCGCAACATTCCGCTCTTGGTTCAAATATTTCTTTGGTACCACGTGCTACCGGCCATCTTTTTGTCGCTGCGTTCTGTGCCCAGCTTCGTCTTGGTGGTTTTTGCGCTGGGTTGCTTCACCTCGGCCCGTATTTCCGAGCAGGTGAAAGCAGGCATTCAAGCGCTGCCCAAGGGACAACGTTATGCAGGTTTGGCGATGGGCTTGACCCTGCCGCAAACTTATCGCTTCGTGCTCTTGCCGATGGCGTTTCGTATCGTCATTCCACCGCTCACCTCGGAGTCGATGAACATCATCAAAAACTCCTCGGTGGCGTTTGCGGTGAGCATTGCAGAGCTGACCATGTTTGCCATGCAAGCCCAAGAAGAAACTTCGCGTGGTATTGAGATTTACCTGGCGGTGACGGGCCTGTATTTCATCTCGGCTTTCACGGTTAACCGCATTGCGCTCTTCATTGAACAGCGCGTTCAAGTGCCCGGCATGATTGGGGGCGGGAAATGAATTTGAATCTGGATTTTTCTTTCTTCAACTGGGAGGTCGTTTCGGCCTTCATCATCAAGGGTTTCATCTTCTCTATTCAACTCACGGTGATTGCCATGATTGGTGGCATCGTGCTGGGAACGATATTGGCCTTGATGCGTTTGTCCGGCAAGAAGTGGTTGGTGTTGCCCGCGGCGGCTTACGTCAACACCATGCGTTCCATTCCCTTGGTGATGGTGATTTTGTGGTTCTTCTTGTTGATTCCCCTCTTGATCGGACGCCCGATGGGGGCGGAGATTTCGGCCATCATTACCTTCACCTTGTTTGAAGCGGCCTACTACTCGGAGATCATGCGTGCGGGTATTCAGTCTGTGCCCAAGGGCCAGGTGTATGCCGGTTATGCCGTGGGCATGACCTACCCGCAGTGCATGCAACTCATTGTGTTGCCGCAAGCCTTCCGTAACATGCTGCCGGTGCTGCTCACACAAACCATCATCTTGTTCCAAGACACGTCACTGGTGTATGCGATTGGTGCCTACGACATGCTCAAAGGTTTTGAAATTGCGGGGAAAAACTTCAACCGTCCGGTGGAAACCTACCTGGTGGCGGCCGTGGTTTATTTCATTCTGTGCTTCAGCTTGTCGATGCTGGTGCGTCGCTTGCAGAAGAAAATTCAAATCATTCGTTAATTGAATCAAGAGAGACTCTCATGATTGATATCAAAAATGTGTCCAAGTGGTACGGCAGTTTCCAGGTGCTCACCGACAACACCACTTCCATTCAAAAAGGTGAAGTGGTGGTCGTCTGCGGCTCATCGGGCTCGGGTAAGTCCACACTGATTAAAACTGTGAACGCGCTGGAGCCTTTCCAAAAGGGCGACATTGTGGTCGATGGTATTTCCATTTCCGACCCCAAGACCGATTTGCCCAAACTGCGTTCGCGCGTGGGCATGGTGTTCCAGCACTTCGAATTGTTCCCCCACCTCACCGTGACGGAAAACCTGACGCTGGCGCAAATCAAGGTGCTCAAGCGCAGTGCTGACGATGCCAAGGTGCGTGGTCTCAAAATGCTGGATCGTGTGGGCCTGATGGCGCACAAAGATAAATTCCCCGGGCAACTCTCCGGTGGTCAGCAGCAGCGTGTGGCCATTGCCCGAGCCCTGAGCATGGACCCCATCGTGATGTTGTTTGACGAGCCCACCTCGGCACTCGATCCTGAAATGGTAGGCGAGGTGCTGGACGTGATGGTCAAGTTGGCCCAAGAAGGCATGACCATGATGGTGGTGACCCACGAGATGGGCTTTGCACGCAAGGTCAGCCACCGCGTCATCTTCATGGACGCCGGCAAGATCGTTGAAGACTGCAAACGCGACGACTTCTTCGGCGATCCCAATGCCCGCTCGCCACGCGCCAAGGAATTCTTGTCCAAGATTTTGGCGCACTGACAGTTACCCGGTTGAGTCCACCCGCCGCTTTTAAGATGACCCACCGGCCAGGGTGGCTTTTGTGGCGCGGGTTTTGGGTCGTGGTGGCTTTGTTCACCATTGGTGGTGCCGGTGTCGCGGTCTACGAACGCAGCCTCACGCTGGGCACGCGCCACCTTAAAGCCGAGTCCAACGACAGGCTCGACTTATTCGCTTCTGTGGTGGAGGGGCGTCTGCGCCGTTTGGAGCCTGTGCCCGCGACCATTCAACTCAACCCCGCCGTGCTCGCGTTGTTGCAAGAGCCCAGTGCGGTTCATGCGACCACTGCCAACGACTACCTCACCCGCCTCAATGCACACCTGGGCAGCGTGGCGGTTTTTGTGCTGGACGTTCGTGGCATCGTGCTGGCCTCCAGCAACAACACCCAGAACGACGACAGCCGTTTGGGCGAGGACGTGTCCTACCGGCCCTATTACTTGGAGGCGCTGGCGGGGCGGGGCACCCGGCATTTCGCCATTGGCAGCGGGGGCGAGGCGGGTTATTTTGTGTCCCACCCCATTTACGATGGTTCCCGTGTGGTGGGCGTGGCCGCCATCAAAATCAGTCTCGCTGCCCTGGAAGAAACTTGGCCGCTGCTGGGCGCGCCCGCCTTGGTGGCCGACGCCAACCAAGTGGTGATTCTTTCTTCACAGCGTGATTGGCGTTACACCTCCTTGGCTCCCTTGCCCACCGAGAGGCGGGTGGACTTGCAACTCACCCGCACCTATGCCTCATTGCGCCTGCCGCTGTTCCCCATTGCCGTGAAGTTGGTGGTGGATGAAGACAGCCAAGAGGTGCAAGGTTTGGTGCACGACGAGGCTGCGCTGACGGTGCCGACTGCATCAGGACTGCCGCCTAACAAAGCCGGCATTTTGGTATTGGGGCGAACGCTGGATGGCATGGACTGGCGGGTGTTGATTTTTTCTGACCTCAAACCTGTGCGTGACCAGGCCTTGACCGACGGCTTGGCCGGTGGCATGGCCACCGCCTTCCTGATGTTGCTCGCCCTGTACTGGGCCCAGCGCCGTCGCATTGAACGACAAAAACTCAAGTCCAAACAGTTGTTGGAAGAGGCCAATGCCGAGCTGGAGCGAGAGGTGGGTCGCCGCACCCAAGAACTCCAAGACGCCAATACCCAGTTGCGCAAAGAGGTGGGCGAGCGCGAGCAGGCCGAACAAACCCTGCGTGCCGCGCAGGACGAACTGGTGCACGCCGGGAAAATGGCCGTGCTCGGCCAACTCGCGGCCAGCATCACCCATGAATTGACCCAGCCTCTGGGCGCTATCAGGACGTTGTCAGGCAATGCGGCGGAGTTCATGCGCCGCCACAACCAGGACGCAGCGCAAGAGAATCTCTCCATCGTGGCGCGCCTGGTGGATCAAATGGGCCGCATCATCGACCCGCTCAAAGGTTTTGCGCGTAAATCTGCTGCGCATCCACAAGCTACCGATGTGGGACGCATTGTTGAACAGGCGCTGTTTTTGTTTGAACTGCGATTGCGGCACGAGAAAGTGCAAGTGCACAACCACTGCGAACCCGGTTTGTTCTGGGCTTGGTGCGATGCCAACCGCTTGGAGCAGGTGCTCATCAACCTGATCGCCAATGCCCTCGATGCCATGCGCGAATCGCCCCACAGAGTGCTGCGCTTGCAGATCAATCTGCCGACCCCAAGCGAACCCCCAGTTTTCGCCATTCACGTTCAAGACAGTGGCAAAGGGTTGAGTGATGCGGACTTGAGCCGCCTGTTCGAGCCCTTCTACACCACCAAAGCCAGCGGGGCGGGTTTGGGCTTGGGTTTGGTGATCTCGCGTGATATTGCACGAGAATTCGGGGGCGAACTCACCGCTGCCAATGCCGATGGGGGCGGTGCATGTTTCACCCTCACCGTGCCGGTGGCCTCGGAACACGAATCTTCCATGTCGACAACACACACACCATGAACCGTGAACTCACCGTCTTGTTGGTGGAAGACGATGCCGCCATGCAACTGGGCTGTGTGCAGGCCTTGCAGTTGGCGGGCATAGCGGTGCGCGCGTTTGATTCGGCTGAGGCCGTGCTCCCCCACATCACGCCCGGTTTTGCCGGCGTGATCGTGACAGACATGCGCCTGCCTGGCGGCGACGGCCTGTCGGTGATCCGCGAGGCACGCGACATCGATCCCGAGCTGCCCGTCATCATGGTCACCGGCCACGGCGACGTGAGTTTGGCGGTGCTGGCCATGCGCAGCGGTGCCTACGATTTCATTCCTAAGCCCTTCTCCCCGGAGCAGTTGGTGGAGGTTGTACAGCGCGCCCTAGAAAAGCGTCGCCTCACCTTGGAAGTGGCGCAACTGCGGCGTGCACTGTCCTTGCGCGAAGGCCTGGAAGGCCAATTGGTGGGGCGCTCATCTTCTATCCAGCGAGTGCGCCAGCTCGTGCTGGAAGTGGCCGACTCGCCGGTCGATGTGCTCATACGCGGCGAAACCGGTACCGGCAAAGAAGTGGTCGCCCGTGCCCTGCATGAACATTCGCGGCGCAACAAAGCGCCTTATGTGGCGCTGAACTGCGGCGGCTTGCCCGATTCACTCATAGACAGCGAACTCTTCGGCCACGAAGCCGGAGCCTTCACCGGCGCACAAAAACGCCGCATTGGCCGCATTGAACATGCGCATGGCGGCACCTTGTTTTTGGACGAACTGGAGAGCATGCCCATGGGCGTGCAGGTCAAGTTGCTGCGAGTATTGCAAGAACGTTGCATTGAACGTTTGGGTTCCAACCAAAGCCTGCCGGTCGATGTGCGTGTAGTCGCTGCCACCAAAGACGATTTGCTCGCCCGCGCAGCGCAAAACACCTTTCGCGCCGACCTGGTCTACCGCCTTAACGTGGTCAACATTGAACTGCCACCCTTGCGCGAGCGGCGCGAAGACATTCCTTTGTTGTTAGAGCACTTCATGCTCCTGGCCGCCAGCCGCTACGGTCGCCCCCAGCCCACCTTGCCCCAAGCGCAGTTGCGCCAGCTCATGACACGCGACTGGCCAGGCAATGTGCGCGAGCTGCGCAATGTGGCCGACGCCCTGGTGCTGGGCGTGGGGCCGCAGTGGGTGTCGCCCCATGCACCCCATCCGGCCTCCACCCCAGACGATGCCGAGCCCTCACTGACTGAAACCGTAGATCACTTTGAGCGCAGCCTCATATTCGACGCCCTGCAACGCCACGCCGGCAATGTGGTGCAAACGGCCAAAGCCCTGCGCATTGCCAAAACCACCTTGGCCGACAAAATCAAAAAACACGGTTTGGGGAAACAGCCCGCAGGCGACACACATTGACTGCCCAATTCCGTGCCTGTCGATGCAGCAGCGGCCCTATTGATATTTACGTTTTCACGACAACTTTCAGCCCGTTCGCCCTGAGCCTGTCGAAGGGCCTGTACCGAGGCACGCCTTGGCTTCGACAGACTCAGCCCGAACAGTGGTGGTATCGCAAATTATGTGAACCTCAACGGGTGCCGCTTTGACGCTCGTCACGCAGTCCAGTTGTTCGATAGCTCTTCCGCCTGCTTCAAAACCAGCTCGACGGCTTCCACCTGCTGATCTGGTGGGTACTTCCACCTCTGCAGCGTACGGCACACCAGGATGCGCAACCGAGCCCTCACGCTCTCGCGCACCTGCCAGTCCACCGTGGTGCTGGCTCGCAGTTTCTCGGTGATTTCAACGGCGATCTTTTTCAGGGTGTCGTCGCCCAGTTCGCGCACCGCGCTGTCGTTGTTGGCCAGAGCGTCGTAGAAGGCGATTTCATCCGGGCTCAGGCCCAGCACTGCTTCGCGCTCGAGCACTGCCTGGAACTCCTTGCCCATCTGAATCAGCTCTTCGATCACCTGCGCTGTCTCGACGGCGCGGTTGTGGTACTTGCGCAGGGTCTCCAGCAGGCGGTCGCCGTACTTCTTTTCCTGCACCCCGAAGTTCGACACTTCAGAGCTGAGGCGGGACGCTCGGGTCAATGAAATCAAGCACTTACCTGATTAGCGACAAACCTCAGCTGCACGAATGAACCTGGCGTTGCGAGGGGTAGTGAGGCAAGCGGCCCGCAAGAGGCGGGGCAAGATGGAGCTGAGATTGAAGCGGCGATTGAACCTGTACTGTGCTTCGGCGAGGT
>JBJTHI010000065.1:0-4585 GCA_046094425.1 Burkholderiales bacterium
GCGCTGCCCCCTCACCCCAACCCTCTCCCCCGAGTACGGTGGAGAGGGAGAAGGAAACTCCCTCTCCCGCTTGCGGGAGAGGGTTGGGGTGAGGGTGGCAACGGGTCATGTTGCGGTAAGTTTCAACAACTCCTCGCCCTCACTCACCTGGTCGCCCACCGCGTAAAGCAACTCGGCCACCAAGCCATCGCGTGGGGCGGTGATGGTGTGTTCCATTTTCATGGCCTCCATCACGGCCAGGGCTTGGCCTTGTTTCACCGCTTGGCCGGGCGCTGCCAAGAAAGCGATCAGTTTGCCCGGCATGGGGGCGGTGAGGCGGCCACCTACTGCGGCACCTTCACCCGCATGCGCGATCGGGTCGAACTCGGTCACGGTGGCTTGGGCATCCAGGCCGAAGACCGTGTAGCGCTCGCCTTGGGCGTAAACGGTGATTGTTTGGCGAGTGTTGCCCAGTTGCACATCGAACACATCAAACCGTTCGCCCTGAGCCTGTCGAAGGGTAGCGCGTGACACCTGGGCTTCGACAGGCTCAGCCCGAACGGGAGTTGAAGCATCGAGTGACCGAATCAACAGTGGCCAGTGTTCGTTCTGGATGCCCAAAAGAGTCAAACCGTCGTGGGTGCGCTCCAAAGTCACCACCTCGTTTTGACCCTGCCAGTTCAGGTGCAAGCGGCGTTGTGCGCCGCCATGCAAACGCCAGCCGTCGCGGCGCGACCAAGGGTCGCTCGTTTGCAAGGCCTGTTCAGCCTGCACGTGGTGGGCCACCACGGCGGCAGCGGCCAGGGGCAAGGGCAAAGGGGGGGCATCGAACAACACAGCACGTTCGCGTTCGATCAAGGCGGTGTCTAAGTCAGCCGTGGAGAACGCTGTGCTCTTCACCACACGGCGCAAGAAGGCCACATTGGTGTGCAAGCCGACGATGTGGGTTTGTGCCAGGGCGGCTTCCATGCGCGCCAGGACTTGTTCGCGGTCTGCGCCCCAGACGATGAGTTTGGCGATCATGGAGTCGTAAAACGGCGAGATGGCGTCGCCTTCGCGCACACCTGCATCCACACGAACATCGGAGCGTTCAAAACGCGAACACGGCGGCGTGCGGAACACATCGAGCGTGCCGGTGGCGGGCAAAAACTGCGCGTCGGGGTTTTCAGCGCAAATGCGGGCTTCAATGGCGTGGCCGTGAATGCGCAAGTCGTCTTGCTTCAGTGGCAAGGGCTGGCCTGCGGCCACACGCAGTTGCCACTCCACCAAATCGAGTCCAGTGATGGCCTCGGTGACGGGGTGCTCCACTTGCAAGCGGGTGTTCATCTCCATGAAATAAAAACGCAGGTCACCGTCTGTTGAATTGTGAACAGGCTCGGCGATGAATTCCACCGTGCCTGCGCCCACATAACCCACCGCCTTCGCAGCAGCCACTGCGGCGGCACCCATCTCGCGGCGACGGGCCTCACTCATGCCCGGCGCGGGTGCTTCTTCCAATACTTTTTGGTGGCGGCGCTGCACCGAGCAGTCGCGCTCGAAGAGGTAAACCACATCACCCTGTGTATCGCCAAACACTTGAATTTCAATGTGGCGCGGGCGGGTGACGTAACGTTCAATCAACACTGCATCGTCGCCAAAACTGTTGATGGCTTCGCGTTGGCAAGAAGCCAGTGCGGCTGCAAATTCTTGCGCGCTGTTCACGATGCGCATGCCTTTGCCACCACCACCCGCGCTGGCTTTGATGAGCACGGGGTAACCGATGCGGTCAGCCTCGCGTTGCAAAAGCGCAGGGTCTTGGTCGGCCCCGTGGTAACCGGGCACCAGGGGCACACCGGCTGCGCCCATGAGGCGTTTGCTTTCTGCTTTGAGGCCCATGGCTTTGATGGCACTGGGCGGTGGGCCGATGAAGGCGATGCCTGCGTCGGCGCAGGCTAGTGCAAAGTCTTCGTTCTCGCTCAAGAAGCCGTAGCCTGGGTGCACGGCTTGTGCGCCGGTGGCTTTGGCGGCGGCCAAGATGGTGTCGGCCTTCAGGTAACTCTCTTTGGGGGAAGAGCCGCCGATGTGCACGGCTTCATCGCAGGCGCGCACGTGGGCAGCCTGTGCGTCTGCGTCGGAATAAACCGCGACGGTGCGGATGCCTAGGCGGCGTGCAGTGGCGGCGACGCGGCAGGCGATCTCGCCTCTGTTGGCAATGAGAATCTTCTTAAACATAAAAGGCTCCGTGGGTCGAGCGGCGGACAAAAATCAGGTTGAAACGGGATCACCCGTCGCACCAAAAAAACTGCGCACACGTCGAAATACCGTGCGCAGAAACTTGAACAACATCCAAGTCACCACCCCCATCAAGATCACGACGATGGTGAGCAACACGCCAAATACCAACGGGTGGTTGGTGGCCAACCACACAGCGCCGACCACGAGGCCGTCTTCCAACAAGCTGGCAGCCATGTTGGAGAAGGGTTCAGGCGAGGTGTTGATGGCCGCGCGCGTGGTGGTTTTGGCAGCTTGGCTGCTGGCAGCGAGCGTGCCGCCCATGAGGGCGGCCACCATGGCCATGGTGCCGTTGTCGGCACCGAACACACTGGCAGCCAGGGCTGCCCCAGCGGGTATGCGCACCACGCTGTGCACCATATCCCACAGAGAGTCCACGCCGGGAATTTTGTCGGCAAAAAATTCCATCAACAGCATGCAGCCGCTGGCGGCCAACATGGCGGGGTGTTGCAACATGTGCAGACCGGTGGGCAAGTCCATCCATCCAATGGCGCCCAAACCGCCGACGAGAAAAACTACGGCATACAAACGGAACCCACTGGCCCAGCCCAAGGCCGCAGCCAATGCCAGGAGACTCCCCATGTCGAGCTTGCTGGCGACCGTAGAAGCACCCTCGCTCACCGCCGCGCCCACGTGAGCAGCAGCGGTTTTGTCGATGTGCAAGCCAGCGCTGTGCAGCCACTGGAGAATGTCTTGCCACAGGGTTTCCATGGTCAACTCCTTAGGGCGCAAGCCAGGATGGAGAACGTTTACCTAGGAATGATTGCACGCCTTCCTGACCTTCGCTGCTGGCGCGAATGTCGGCGATGCGTTTGGCGGTGTCGGCGCGCAACTCGTCTGTGATGGGCTGACCGCTCAAGTCTTGCACCAGCCGTTTGCAAGCACGCGAGGCCGCAGGGCCGTTGGCCACCACGGCGGCCACGATGTCGGCCACTTTGGCGTCCAACTGGTCAGCAGCCACCACCTCGTGAACAAAACCCAGGGCCAGCGCCTGGGTTGCACTGAAACGCTCTGCCGTCACCATATACCGTCGCGCCGCTTGTTCACCCAATGCACGCAGCACATAGGGGCCTATGGTGGCGGGCAGTAAACCGAGTTTGGCTTCGCTCAAGCAAAAGGTGACCGCATCAGCCGCCACCAGCACATCACACACTGCGGCCAAGCCCACACCACCGGCATAACAGTCGCCGTGAATGCGGCCAATCACCGGCACTGGGCAACGGTAGATGGCCCAGAGCATATCGGCCAAGGCCTGTGCATCTTGCCGGTTTTGCTCCCAGGTGTACTGGGCCATTTTTTGCATCCAGTCCAAATCCGCACCGGCGCAAAAGGCTTTGCCATGACCACCCAGCACCACAGCGCGGAGTAGGTTGTCTTGACTCAGTTCAGTGAACACACGGGTCAACTCTTTGATGACTTCTTCATTGAAGGCGTTACGCACGTCGGGGCGATTGAGCCAGACATGGTTGACGTGGCCTTGGCGCTCAACTAATAAATGCTTCATACGAATTCCTTGCACGTCTTCATTCTTCTGCCCACACCACGTCTTGATCGACCGCATAGAAACGACACGTGGATTTGGCGTTTTTTTGGCAGTTGGCCAACGCCCTGGCGTAGGGGCGCTCACCCGCCGACGCCCAACCATATGCTTTGGACTGAGGATCTATTGCGAACGCTTTGGGTTGTGGCTGGTTGAGCCATTGCGCATAAGCCGCACGTGCCTGGTCGGTGCTCAGTGGGGCTTTGTCGACTTCGTTCACTTTGGCAAAACCCGTGGGAGTAGGTTTGGGCAGATCTGGTGCAACGACCCACTCGGCGAGCACCTGGGTCGGAAGGTTGTGCTGCTGCATGGCTGCCAGCACCTTGTCGCGCCAAATCGGTAGACCAGTGCTTGACGCAAACATGCCATGCGCATCGCTGGCAAAAGTGCCGAAATCAATCAACTCCGCTTTGCCACCGGCTTTCACGTAGCGTTCAAACGCACCTTGATAAACAAAAGGTTGAAAGTAACTGTCGTTGGTTCCATAAAACCACAAGGACGGCAAGCGAGTTTTTTCACCATAAGCGCCAATGGCACGAATCAAAGAGTGTTCCCAAGACGTGCACCCCTCTTGCCTGAGCCCCCCCGCAAAGTTCACAAGCAGCTTGGTGCCCGGATGCGGATCCATACCGTAAGCCAATGTGGTCAAGCCGCCACCTGATTAGTGACAAATTTCAGCCACACGAGTGACAGGCTCACCTGGTGAGCTTGTGGCCGTGCAAGATAGGCCCATCGCAACAGGAGGTGAGCCATGACGATGAACCGAGTGCAATTCCAAGCTGGGCTTTCGATGGC
>JBJTHI010000066.1:0-2062 GCA_046094425.1 Burkholderiales bacterium
GTCCAAATTCAATGGGCTGGCCGTTGATACGGCCACTGAGCAGTGCGGTGTTGAGCTGCGAAGCAAGGCCAAACCAATTTTGTGCATGAGCGTTCATGCGCTGGCGCAGCGTGGGGCTCGAGGGCACGGCTTGCAGGGCCAGCGAGCGCTTGAAGAAGGCATCGGTGCGAAAGTTCTCGATGGCATCGAAGTCGTTCTTGCCCAGGCACAGCAAGCCCAGGTAGGAGCGCAAGATGCAGCTGTTGGCCACGCCCGAGCGCACGGGGAACTCGGTGTCGACGAGGGCGCTGAAGTTGATGCGTTTGAGGTATTGACCAACAAGGGCCCCCCCGCGTCAGAATACTTGTCGCCTCCATAGATTCCGAGGAATGGGGGCGATGATGAGACGACGCAATGGCCCGATACGGACAAGCATTCAAGAACAAGGTGGTTGCCAAGCTGCTTCCACCGAACACCGCCTCTTTGGAGGAGATCTCACGCGAGGTGGGTGTGTCCACTGATACGTTGGAACGATGGCGAGCTGAGTCTCTGACCACGCCCGCTCGCGAGCGGGCGTGGTCGGCGGCAGCCCGGCTCAATGCGGTGATCACCACGGCGGCGATGGACGAATCCAGCTGCGGCGCCTGGTGCCGCGAGAACGGCGTGTATCCGCAGGAACTCAATGCCTGGCGCGTGAGTGCCACGCAGGCGCTGGCCGAGCCCGAGGAGCAGCGTGCCAGCCCCAAGGAAACAGCGGCTGACCGCAAGCGGATCAAAGAGCTTGAACGGGAGCTGAGACGCAAAGACAAAGCCCTGGCCGAGACTGCAGCGTTGTTGGTGCTATCAAAAAAGCTCGAGGCGATCTTCCACAAGGGCGAGGACGAATGATCGGACTGGAAGATCGCCAAAAGTTGGCCCACATGATCGAGGCAGCCAACCGGGATGGCGCGCGTTTGAGCCAAGCCTGTGAAGTCGCCGGCATTGATCTGCGCACCTTGCAGCGCTGGAAGGCTCAGGATGGGCTTGCAAAGGGTGATGGCAGGCCTGATGCCCTTCGGCCTATGCCCGCCCATGCGCTCACGCCTGAAGAGCGCGCTGTGGTGCTGGCGGTGGCTAACGAGCCGCGGTTTGCGGATATGCCACCGGCGCGCATCGTGCCCACGCTGGCTGATGAGGGCACCTACCTGGCCAGTGAATCCACCTTCAGCCGCATCCTCAAAGAAGCCGGGCAGAACGCCCATCGTGGGCGCGCCAAGCGCCCGCAGGCCAAGCGTTTGCCGCAAACCCACGTGGCCACCGCCCCTGGGCAGGTGTGGTGCTGGGATATGACCTACCTGCCCACACAGGTGGGCGGTCAATGGTTCTACCTGTACCTGATCCTGGACCTGTACAGCCGCAAGATCATTGGCTGGGAGGTTCATGCCGAAGACGATGGAGACCATGCTGCTCACCTGGCGGCCCGCACTGCGCTGGCCGAGGGCATTGCCCTGCTCGACCGCGATAAGCGGCCGGTGCTGCATGGCGACAACGGCGCGACCATCAAGGCCACCTCGGTCATTGCCATGCTCCACTGGCTGGGCATCAAACCCTCGTACTCGCGGCCACGGGTGAGCGACGACAACGCCTTCGTCGAGAGCCTGTTCCGCACGGCAAAGTACCGGCCCGAGTTCCCGGTCAAGGGGTTCCAGGCGCTGGACGACGCGCGGCAGTGGGCTCGCAGTTTTGTGCATTGGTACAACTTCAATCATCGGCACGGCGGCATCCGCTACGTGAGCCCTGCGCAGCGGCACACCGGGGAAGACAAACAGATCTTGGCTCGGCGTCATGAGGTGTACCTGCAGGCGCGCGAACGCAACCCTTCACGCTGGTCACAACAAACCCGCAACTGGACACCCATCGAGGCTGTGGCCTTGAATCCGGAGCGGGATGTGGTTGCCAGCATGGCCGTGCAGTCGGCCTCCGGTAAAAAGGTGTCGGCTGCATGATGGACGCGACAAGTACCTTGACATGCTCCGGGGCCAGCCCGGCATGGGAGCTGAGGTCGTAGGGGAGTTTCTTGATAATGAAATCGGTCATGGAAAAG
>JBJTHI010000067.1:0-3420 GCA_046094425.1 Burkholderiales bacterium
GGCGGTGGAGCCTAGCCTCACCAACGAAAAATGCAGTTTCTGGCATTTCCGTTTTGATGCCCACACCGACATGCGACTGGCCGCGCTGACCGACGTGATTCAGGGCGACACCAACGTCAAAAAACTCTATCTGATCGGCCAGGATTACAGCTTTGGACAGCACGTGCTGAAAAAAGGCCGCGAAATGCTGGCCGCCAAACGGCCCGACATGGAGGTGGTGGGTGAAGAGTTGCATCCCATCGGCAAGGTTAAAGACTTTTTGCCCTATGTCACCAAAATCAAAGCCAGCGGCGCGCAGGCCGTGCTCACGGGCAACTGGGGCAATGATTTGACTTTGCTCATCAAAGCCGCACGCGACATTGGGCTGGATGCCCGCTTCTACACCTTCTACGGTAATGGTTTTGGTGCGCCCGCTGCCATCGGCGAGGCGGGTGTGGGCCGGGTGCTGGCGGTGGCCGAGTGGCATCCCAATGTGGGAACCCAGGTTTCGGACAAGTTTTACCAAGCCTTCCGCACCCGTTTCCCCAAACCGCAAGACGACTATGTGCATGCTCGCATGCACGCGATGATCGAGATGCTGGCTGCGGCCATGGAGCGCGCCAAAAGCACGGAAGCTGCGGCGGTGGCCAAAGCCCTAGAAGGCGCGGCCCTCGATGCACGCCACCTCGGCGGTTTCCACGAGGGAGTGATGCGTGCCGCAGACCACCAGTTCATTCAGCCTCTGTACGTCAGCAGCATGCAGCGCGTGGGTGGCCCAGGGGTGAAGTTCGACAACGAAGGCTCGGGCTTCGGGTTTCGCACCGTGCGTTACCTCACACCTGCGCAAACCGAACAAGGCCATAGTTGCGCCATGGCGCGGCCCTGATTGAATGGGGGGCGCTAGCCCCAAAAGAACCAAATCGGCTACAATCGACGGGCTTTGCACTTCGCAGAGCATTTCGCACGGCGCCGGTCAGTTTCACTGGCGACCGCAAGTCCAAACAAAGGGGCTGGTTGGATCGGCCCTCATCAAGGAAACACCATGACCCAGTCCGTCGCCCAAAAGGCAGAAATCGTCAAGGCCAATGCGCGTAGTGCCAACGACACCGGCTCGCCGGAAGTCCAAGTCGCTTTGCTCACGGCCCGCATCAACGAGCTCACCCCGCACTTCAAAACCCATTTGAAGGACCACCATGGTCGCCGTGGTCTGCTCAAGATGGTGAACACCCGCAAGAGCTTGCTGGCCTACCTGAGAAAGGTAGACGGTGAGCGTTACACCGCTTTGATCCAGAAATTGGGTCTGCGCAAGTAAGCATCGCGCATAAGTGAAGAGCCTGTCAGCAGACCCTGCTACAGGCTCTTTGTTTTTCGGAGTTGAAACAACCAATTGATGACGATGTGTCATTCCACCGCCGCTCTGGTCGCATCATGAGCTTCGCTGGAATGGCATCGCGCCAGGTTGCAGCAACTCATGTCTGTGAGGGCGGTGCCAGGTAGGGCATTGCACCCCACCAATCAACAGGAGATAGCCATGAGCATGTTCAATAAAGTCACCAAAACCTTCCAATGGGGTCAGCACCAGGTTGTTCTGGAAACGGGTGAAATCGCGCGTCAAGCCAGTGGTGCCGTCATGGTCAACATTGAAGACACCGTGGTGCTTGCCACGGTGGTGGGTGCCAAAAGCGCCAAAGCAGGCCAAGACTTCTTCCCCTTGACCGTGGACTACATTGAGAAAACCTACGCCGCAGGCAAGATCCCCGGCAGCTTCTTCAAACGCGAAGGCCGCCCCAGCGAACTGGAAACCTTGACCTCGCGCTTGATCGACCGTCCGCTGCGCCCACTGTTCCCCGAAGGCTTCTACAACGAGGTGCAGGTGGTGGTGCATGTGCTCTCGCTCAACCCCGAGGTCTCGGCTGACATCGCTGCATTGATTGGCTCCAGCGCCGCCTTGGCGATTTCGGGCATTCCATTTAACGGCCCCATTGGCGCAGCGCGAGTGGGGTATGTGAATGGTGAATACGTGCTCAACCCCGGCAAAACCCAGTTGCTGGATTCCAAGATGGATCTCGTGGTCGCAGGCACCGAAGCGGCTGTGTTGATGGTGGAGTCAGAAGCCCAGCAACTCAGCGAAGAAGTCATGCTGGGTGGTGTGGTGTTTGGTCACAACCAATCCAAGATTGCCATTGCCGCCATCAACGAATTGGTGCGTGATGCCGGTAAACCCGCCTGGGATTGGGCAGCCCCTGCCAAAGACGAAGCCTTCATCGGCAAAGTCACCGCTTTGGCCGAGGGCAAGCTGCGCGCGGCGTACCAAATTCGCTCCAAACAGGCCCGTACCCAGGCCACACGCGAAGCCGCCGCGGAAGTGTTTGCCGCCTTGGATGCAGAAGGCGCCGCCTACGACAAAGTCAAGGTGGACAACATTTTGTTCGACATTGAAGCCAAGATCGTGCGCAGCCAAATTTTGGCTGGCGAGCCCCGCATTGACGGCCGCGACACCCGCACCGTGCGCCAAATCGAAATTCGCAACAGCATCTTGCCCCGCGTTCACGGCTCGGCCCTGTTCACCCGGGGTGAAACCCAGGCTTTGGTGGCTGCCACCTTGGGCACCGACCGCGACTCGCAAAAAATCGACGCCCTCTCGGGCGAGTTCTCTGAGCACTTCATGCTCCACTACAACATGCCTCCTTTTGCCACCGGCGAAACCGGTCGCGTGGGCACACCCAAGCGCCGCGAAATTGGCCATGGTCGTTTGGCCAAACGGGCGTTGGTGGCGGTGTTGCCAGACCGTGTGGAGTTTCCTTACTCCATGCGCATCGTCTCGGAAATCACCGAGTCCAACGGTTCTTCGTCGATGGCCTCGGTCTGCGGCGGTTGTTTGGCCTTGATGGATGCAGGCGTGCCACTCAAAGCCCACGTGGCCGGCATTGCCATGGGTCTCATCAAAGAAGCCAACCGTTTTGCAGTGCTCACCGACATTTTGGGTGACGAAGATCACCTGGGCGACATGGACTTCAAGGTGGCCGGTACCAGCGACGGCATCACCGCGCTGCAAATGGACATCAAGATCCAAGGCATCACCCAAGAAATCATGCAAGTGGCTTTGGCCCAAGCCAAAGAAGCGCGCCTGCACATTTTGGGCAAGATGGTGGAGGCCATGGGTGGCGCGAAAACCGAGGTGTCGCAGTTCGCCCCGCGCCTGTACACCATGAAGATCAACCCGGAGAAGATCCGCGACGTGATCGGCAAGGGCGGCGCCACCATCCGCGCGCTGACCGACGAGACCGGCTGCACCATCGACATTGGCGAGGACGGCACGATCACCATCGCCAGCACCGATGCCGACAAGGCGGAGTTCGCCAAGAAGCGCATCGCCGAGATCACGGCCGAGGCCGAGGTGGGCAAGGTCTACGAGGGACCGGTCACCAAGATCCTGGACTT
>JBJTHI010000068.1:0-2684 GCA_046094425.1 Burkholderiales bacterium
AAGGCGCGGCGCAGGCTGTCGTCGCCGATGATTTTGTTCATGCCCAGCACTTCTTTGGCGACACCGTCACCGCGCAATGCGCCTATGTGGGCGTAGCGATCTTGTCCATTGAGGATGCCCAGCATCCAGGTGCCCAGCACATCAACTGGTGCGGGGGCGTTGGGGCTGGTGTAGCGCAGCGGGCAGCTGCTGCGCCAGTTCTCAAACAAGCCACTGGTTTGCAAAAATTCGGCAAAGAATGCCAGCTGGCCTATCGCTGTGGCCTTGCCCTCGTTGTTCCACTGAACTTCAAACACGCCACCGGGGGTCTGCACGCGGGTGGCTTGATCCAGCTCTTGCTTGATTTGCTCGATGGCCTCTTGACAGGCCTGAGTGCTGTGTTTCTGTGTCAATGACTCTTCACCCAATTGGTGGCTCCTTAAATCGTTCGCTAACCCGCATGGAGTCTACGTTTTCGGCAGCTTATATCGGGGTAACTGAGGAAAATAGGATTAAGCAAAACTGTCTTCAGGGTCAGACTGAAACGGATATCGCTCAATCGGCCCAAACAGATCGTTGGCAGAATCCGACAGCGCACCTATCGCTGTATAGGGAGCGATCTGGAGCACCGTCCCAAGGGATTGGTTGTTTCTAGATGTTGAAACAGAATGCCGAGTTATGTTGTGTATGTATAAAAAAGAAGGCCCCCTTTCCAATCCGTTGTCAGCGCCGCTGTGTTTGGCCTGTTGCCGCTCGTAGTCACTTTTTCGAAAGAGGTCATGAAAATTTTCCAGAGCCTACTGAAAACCATTGGCGCAAAAGTACTCAACCAAAAAACCTTTTCTGTGGAGGAAGTACGTGAGTTGATCTCGAGAAGAGAATTTGCACTTGCGCGCCAAGCAGTGGAGTCCCTGTCTCCACTGGTCAGCCGAAAAGAAGTCGAGCAGCAGTGCCTAATCGGCGAGATCAACTACCAAGAAGGCAACGACGAACAAGCGCAGGCTATGTTCGAAGCAGCCTTGGTCGTCGTGCCCGGCAAACCCAGCGCCCACCTGGGTCTATCCTTGATCATGGCAGAAAAGGGTGATTTTTCAAACGCCTACAGGCACGCGTTTTTCGCTTACTCCATTGATGGCAACAACCCTCGCTTCTTGGCGCAACTCGCATACTGCCAAATCCAGCTGAAGAACTACGCTGCTGCTGAGCGCCCCTTGCGCAAAGCCACGTTGCTGGCACCCGACGATGCCTACGCTTGGAACAACCTGGGGCTCGTACTCAGAGCAAAACGCAAGTACAAAGAAGCCCGTGCTTGCTTTGAGCGCTCCAGTCAGCTGAGGCCCGACTACACGACCGCCGCTTCAAACCTCGCTCTCATCGAGCAAGAAATTGAAAGGGCGCCAACAGGGGGAAAAAAGGTCTTCGGGGAAGATGGCTTTTCAATGCTGCGACGCCCAGACATCGAAGAGTTCACCCATGTGGTCGAGTTGGAAGAACAGGGCGAAACTCCAAAAGCAATTGAACTTTGTGAAGAGCTACTGGGCCAGCATTTCGATTCGGTTGAACTTATCCTGGCGCTGAATTTTCTTTATCAAAAAGCGGGAGATCCCGCTGCGGGCGTTGATACCTTGGAGGCGTTTTTGGTGTCGAATCCTGAATGCACAGAGGTTCTGAACGCACTCGGGTTTGCGAAGCTCGACTTGCTGGAGCCGAAGGCTGCTCAGATCCATTTTGAGCTTGCACACAGCCACGACAGTACTTCATTCGACACTTTTCGTGGCATGGCGCAAGCCTTGACCGCTCAAGACCGTTTTGACGAGGCTGCAACTTGGTTGGAGAAAGCCCTTGCCGTTCGGCCGGACGATTTGTCATTGAAGTCAGCCTGGGCTGTCAGTTTGATCAATCGGTGCCAATACAACGAGGGCTTGGCGGCCTGTCAGGCTCTCGAGGATGCCGGATACCAGGTGATCGCAATAGGTGCCGTAATGGCATACATGGGCCGTTTTGAAGAAGCGCTGACCTCGCTCAATGCTCAAATTGAGCTCCATCCACACGATGCGGGCATGCGTTTCCACAGAGGCAGCATTCGACTGCTGCATTTGGACTTTAAGGCCGGCTGGGAAGACTACGCCTATCGAGCGTTCACATCGGAGGCTGTATTCCGGGTGCTGCCATTTCCCTTGTGGCAAGGCGAGCCGCTTGAGGGCAAAAAAGTTGTTGTTTTGGCGGAACAGGGCCTTGGGGATCAGGTGATGTTTGCATCTTGTTTGCCTGATTTGCTTGGCCTTCACCCGGCAGAGGTGGTGCTCGAAGTCATCGACCGCATTGCCCCGACCATTGAGCGCAGCTTTCCCCAGGTTCGTGTGATTGTCAGTAACCAGTCTCGAGCTCTTGAGTGGGTTAGCCAATGCCCGGGTATGGACTACTACATACCTTTGGGTGACCTCCCCAGGTACTTTCGCAATAGCCTGTCCGATTTCCCAGACCGGTGCAGTTTTTTGCGTGCTGCACCTGATCGTGTTCTGTATTGGCGGCGGCAGCTTGAGTCGACCGGTCCCGGCCCCTACATCGGCTTTTCTTGGAAGGGCGGTACAGAGAGAACTCGTAGCGTGCTCAGAACCGTGAGACCACAAACGTTTAAAGCATTCGCTCACGCGATAGCGGCCCGTTGGGTTTGCCTGCAGTATGGCCCAGTGCAAGACGCTGTC
>JBJTHI010000069.1:0-16709 GCA_046094425.1 Burkholderiales bacterium
CGCCGCATTTACGCTACCAAGGCCTAGGTCACAAAAGCTTCGCGGTTTCATGCCCGCTCGCCTTGCTTGGCTGCGCCTTCTATGCGGTTCTTGTCCATCGGCTCGCGATTTATGCTCCACGCTTCCTTCCCACACTCGGTCGCCCTCATGCAGTTGCGCTTCACTTCACTCGCTGTGACCAGCTCGTGGCGGGACTTGCACCCGCAGGAGTGCGCCCATGCTGGGCGCACACGAAAAACCCCGCCGAAGCGGGGTTTCAGGTTCAGCCTTTATTGAAAGGCTTACTTCTTGGTGCGGGTGCCCACCACTTCAATCTCAACACGGCGGTTTTTAGCTTTGCCGTCTTTGGTCTTGTTGTCAGCAACAGGCTGCTTCTCGCCCTTGCCTTCGGTGTAAACACGGTTCTTCTCTACACCTTTGGACAGCAAGTAGGTCTTAACGGCTTCAGCACGACGAACCGACAGCTTCTGGTTGTATGCATCGCTACCGTCGGAGTCGGTGTGACCCACAGCAATGATCACTTCCAGGTTGATACCGGAAATCTTGCTCACCAAATCATCAATCTTGGCTTTGCCTTCGGGCTTGAGAACAGCCTTGTCGGTGTCAAAGAAAGCATCTGCTGCGAAGGTGACCTTTTCACTCACAGGTGCTGCGGGAGCTGGCGCGGGCGCTGGAGCGGGAGCAGCAGCAGGCGCTGGAGCTCGAGCGGGAGCGGGAGCAGCAGCAGGGGCAGGGGCAGGGGCAGGCGCTGGCGCGGCAGCAGGTTTCAAGGCACCATCACAAGTGCCAACAGCCGTTGCAGGCGTCCAGTTGGCATCGCGCCAGCAGTGCTGGTTGGTGCCGTTCATCCAGGTCAGACCATTGGGGTTGACCCAGTTGTCAACTGCTTTGGCTTGAGCAAAAGCGCCAGAGGACAGCGTTGCGAGTGCAACGGTTGCAAAAAGCGATGCCACGTTGTTCAGTTTCTTCATGATTCTCCTCTCAGGGGGATGGGATCTAGGGTGTTCAACAAAGGGTCCGAACTCAAATAACCGTAAGTCCAAACCCGATAGATCGGAGCTTGGCTACAACAAACATTGTGCCATAGGCCGCGTAGGCAATTGAATTCGACCAGGTCTGGAAGGGACAGACGAGACCACCGTTGCTGTGAGGCGACACTTGTAGCGGAACTAGAATGCTGGATTCGTCCGGCGTATGGCATTGACAGCGCTGCTTGGTTCACCCCCGATTGATTGCTCGCATGACCCAGTTTGCCAAAGAAACCCTGCCCATCAGCCTCGAAGAGGAGATGCGCAGCTCTTACCTCAGTTACGCCATGAGCGTGATTGTGGGGCGCGCCCTGCCCGATGCCAGGGATGGACTCAAACCTGTGCACCGACGGGTTTTGTTCGCCATGCACGAGCTGAACAACGACTGGAACCGACCCTACAAAAAATCAGCGCGCATTGTGGGTGACGTCATTGGTAAATACCACCCCCACGGCGACCAGTCGGTGTACGACACCATTGTTCGCATGGCACAAGATTTTTCCTTGCGCCACATGCTGGTGGACGGCCAAGGCAACTTCGGCTCGGTCGATGGCGACAACGCCGCTGCCATGCGTTACACCGAAATTCGCTTGGCCAAGATCACGCATGAAATGCTGGCCGATCTGGACAAAGAAACGGTGAACTTTGGCCCGAACTACGACGGCAGCGAAAAAGAGCCTTTGGTATTGCCGGCACGCTTGCCAAACTTGCTCGTGAACGGCTCGGGCGGCATCGCTGTGGGCATGGCCACCAACATTCCGCCGCACAACCTCAATGAAGTCATCGACGCCTGCCAGCACCTGCTGAAAAACCCAAGCGCCACGATAGACGAGTTGATGGAAATCATCCCGGCACCCGACTTCCCCACAGCCGGCATCATTTATGGATTGAATGGTGTGCGTGATGGTTACCGCACCGGCCGAGGCCGCGTGGTGATGCGTGCCAAATGCCACTTTGAAGACATCGACAAAGGCCAGCGCCAGGCCATCATCGTGGATGAAATTCCCTACCAGGTGAACAAGAAAAACCTGCTGGAGCGCATGGCCGAGTTGGTGCATGAGAAGAAGATTGAAGGCATCAGTCACATTCAAGACGAGTCTGACAAGTCAGGCATGCGCGTGGTGATTGAACTCAAACGCGGCGAAGTGCCTGAGGTGGTGCTGAACAACCTGTACAAACAGACCCAGCTTCAAGACACCTTTGGTATGAACATGGTGGCGCTGATCGACAACCAGCCCAAGCTGTGCAACCTGAAGGACTTGATCGCCATCTTCTTGGAGCACCGCCGCGAAGTGGTCACACGGCGCACGGTATTCGAGCTGCGCAAAGCGCGCGAGCGCGGCCATGTGTTGGAGGGTTTGGCGGTGGCGCTGGCCAACATCGACGAGTTCATTGAAACCATCAAAACCTCGCCGACGCCGCCTGTGGCTAAAGCAGCTTTGATGAGTAAAAGCTGGGACTCTTCCATGGTGCGCGAGATGCTTGCACGCGCCGAAAAAGACACCCCAGGCGGACGCGAGTCCTTCCGCCCAGAAGGCCTGGCGCGTGAATTCGGCATGCAGGGCGATGGCCTCTATCGCTTGAGCGACACGCAAGCCTCCGAAATTTTGCAAATGCGTTTGCAGCGCCTCACCGGGCTGGAGCAAGACAAGATCATCGGCGAGTACAAAGAGGTGATGGCCGAGATTGCCGACTTACTGAACATTCTGGCCACACCGGAACGTGTGACCACCATCATCTCCGACGAACTCGCCGCCATTAAGACCGAGTTTGGTCAAACCAAAATTGGGGCGCGCCGCAGTCAGATTGAGCACAATGCACAAGACCTCGGCACCGAAGACTTGATCACCCCCACCGACATGGTGGTCACCCTGAGCCACACGGGTTACATCAAGAGCCAGGCACTCTCCGAGTACCGCGCCCAAAAACGCGGTGGTCGCGGCAAGCAAGCGACTCAGACCAAGGAAGACGACTGGATCGACCAGCTCTTCATCGCCAATACCCACGACTACATCTTGTGCTTCACCAACAAAGGCCGGGTCTATTGGCTCAAGGTCTGGGAAGTGCCGCAGGGCTCACGCACCTCGCGTGGCAAACCCATCGTCAATATGTTCCCGCTGCAAGCAGGTGAAAAAGTCAACGTCGTATTGCCCTTGACCGGTGAAGCACGCAGCTTCCCCGCCGACCGCTTTGTTTTCATGGCGACCGCGCAAGGCACGGTCAAGAAAACGGCGCTAGAGGAATTCAGCAACCCACGCAAGGCCGGCATCATCGCCGTTGATTTGGACGAAGGCGACTTCCTCATTGGTGCGGCGCTCACAGACGGCAAACACGATGTGATGCTGTTCTCCGATGGAGGCAAAGCGGTGCGTTTCGACGAAGACGACGTTCGCTCCATGGGCCGAAATGCCCGAGGTGTACGCGGCATGATGCTGGACGAAGGTCAAAGCGTGATCGCCATGCTGGTTGCCGAGGATGAAACGCAAAGCGTGTTGACCGCCACGGCCAACGGCTATGGGAAACGCACCTCTATCGTCGAATACACCCGCCACGGACGTGGCACCAAAGGCATGATCGCTATTCAACAAAGCGAACGCAACGGCAAGGTGGTGGCAGCCACCTTGGTGCGTCCTGACGATGAAATCATGCTCATCACCGACAAAGGCGTGTTGGTTCGCACCCGTGTGAGCGAAATTCGTGAACTGGGGCGCGCGACCCAAGGTGTTACCTTGATCGCGCTGGACGACGGCGCGACCCTCAGCGGTTTGCAACGCATCGTGGAAAACGATGCGAACGCAGACGCCGACAACGAATCCTCAAACGACGGCGATACCGCCGAGTCCTCAAACAACTGAACAATGGCCCTGAGCCAGGAAAGACCAGGAGAGAAAATGAAAAAACTAGTTTTGACCGCTATGTTGCTGGCCACAGGCAGCGCAGTGCATGCACAAGCGGCAACTCCACCAGCCGCCAGTGCGCCCACGACAACCAGTTCCACCAAAATCAGCCCAGCCAAAAAACAATTGGTGGACAAAATTTTGAAACTACAGCAACCCAGCATTGAGCTGCTTGCTCGCAACACCGCCGAGGCACCCTTGTTGCAGATGGGCCCTCAGGCCAACATGGTCTTGAGTCGGTTGGCTCCGGAACAAAGAGAAGCCGTTGGCAAAGGCATGCAAGCCGACGCGGCGAAATACATGAAGGAGGTGGTGCCTTTGATTCAAGAGCGTGCCGTCGCATTGGCACCGGAGTCGGTGGGCAAGTTGCTGGCGGAAAAATTCAGTGAAGCCGAACTCAAGCAAATCATCGCCCTTCTGGAGTCGCCCGTTTATCGGAAGTTTTCCGAACAGAGTTTTGTCATGCAACGCGCGTTGCAGGAAAAACTCGTGGCCGATACACGAAGCGTCGTGGAGCCCAAGCTCAGAGCCATGGATCAAAGTTGGGCCAAACGAATCCAAGAGGCCACGCCTGCAACCACCGACAAAGCTGCCCCAACTGCGCCTGCAGCACCCAGCCCCACCAGCAAGTAGGCACTTTGCTTGCTTGAGTCCCGAAGCTGAATTTTTGTTGTCTCTCAATGTCTGAAAAGTCCGCGCCAATCTCACCAGCAACACCACCTGAATTGCAAGCACTGCGCGTTCAGATCGACAGCCTGGATCAATCGCTGCTGACGTTGCTGAACCAACGCGCTGCGCTGGCCCAAGCCGTGGGTGAAATCAAGAAGAAAGAGGGCAGCGTGGCCTTTCGCCCAGAGCGTGAGGCACAAGTGATCGAAGGGTTGAAGGCGCGCAATACCGGGCCCTTGACCAAAGACAGCATTGCGCCCATTTGGCGTGAAATCATGTCAGCCTGCCGCGCCCTGGAAACCCCCTGTCGTGTCGCTTACCTTGGACCCGCTGGCACCTTCAGCGAACAAGCCGCTCTGGGGTTTTTTGGCTCGTCCATCGTCAAGGTCGAATGCGCCAGCATTGATGAGGTGTTTCGCACCACGACCGCAGGCGCTGCCGACTTTGGGGTTGTACCGGTTGAGAACTCTTCCGAAGGCGTGGTCGCGCGATCGCTCGACCTCTTCCTGACCACACCTTTGTTCATCATCGGTGAAACCAGCCTATTGGTGCAGCACAACCTGTTGCGCTTGGAGAATTCGTTGGAGGGCGTAGAAGCGGTTTGCGCCCACCCCCAAGCACTGGCCCAATGTCATCTGTGGTTGAGCCACCACCTGCCCCATGCCGAAAGGCGCCCCGTAGCCAGCAATGCCGAAGGTGCCCGATTGGCGTCACAAGATGCACGTTTAGCGGGTATTGCCAGCGCACGTGCAGGGAGCGAATACGGTTTGCACGTGGTCTCACCCGCCATTCAAGACGATGCCCACAACCGCACGCGGTTTGCCATCGTGACCCACCCGGATCGTCACCCTCGCCCGCAGGCCTCGGGCCACGATTGCACCAGTTTGGTCGTCTCGGTGTTGAACCGACCTGGTGCGGTGCACGACATGCTGGTGCCGCTGAAAGAACACAGTGTGTCGATGACGCGGTTTGAGTCGCGCCCCGCCCGCTCGGGCCAATGGGAATACTATTTCTACATCGATTTACAAGGCCACCCGGATACACCGGCGGTGGCTGAAGCGATGCGCGACTTGCGCAGCGCCTGTGCGTTTTTCAAGTTGTTGGGCACCTACCCCATCGACGTTCATTGAGGCAAACATGTTCAATCAGTTGGGGGTGATCGGTTGTGGTTTGATGGGCGGCTCATTCGCGCTGGCCCTCAAGCGCTCCGGTTTGGTCAAGCGCGTGGTGGGCTACAGCAAGTCGCCCTCCACCACCGAAAATGCAAAAAAATTGGGCGTGATTGACATTGCAGCCGAGTCTGCGTTGTTGGCTGTATCGGGCTCAGACGTGGTACTGATTTCTGTGCCCGTCGCAGCGAGTGAGGCCACCTTCAAGGCCATTCGCCACTTGGTAGAGCCCGGTGTCTTGATCATGGATGTCGGCTCCACCAAACTCGACGTGGTGGATGCTGCACGGCGCGTGCTCAAGGAGCGCATGGGTTCTTTTGTCCCGGCACACCCCATCGCGGGGAAAGAGTCGGCAGGGATAGGACATGCTGACGCCGCGCTCTACAACGGCCGCCAGGTCATCCTCACGCCGGTGGCTGAGACATCACCCGACATGCTGCAAAAAGCCACCGATGTGTGGGCGGCCATTGGCTCCCAAGTGCTGCGCATGACGCCAGAGAACCACGACGCCGCTTTTGCGGCCGTCAGTCACCTCCCGCATTTGCTCGCTTTCGCCTACTACAGCAGCGTTGCTGGACAACCCGCAGGACGCGACTACCTGTCGCTGGCGGGCCCAGGGTTTCGTGACTTCACCCGCATCGCCGCAGGCGACCCCACCATTTGGCGCGACATTTTGTCGGCCAACCGCGACGAGGTGCTGAAACAATCCGCCTTGTTCCGGCGTGCGCTGACCCAGTTTGAAGAAGCCATTCGCAACGACAACACCGACTTGCTAGAAGCCATGATCCACGAGGTGTCGCAGGCCCGAGCCGGTTGGCACATGACGACCACACGCCCGGCGCCATTGGGCAACCGTTAATTTTTTAGGAACTGCGATGCAAACAAATTGCATTGCAAACCCTGATGCGTTCGGTCATCTTGTTGCCTTGAAATAAACATGTTCACCACTCCCTATTTGGATTTGCCGCCGCTGCGTAGTGCCGCTGGCACCGTTCGTTTGCCTGGCTCCAAAAGCATATCCAACCGTGTTTTGCTATTGGCCGGTCTGAGCCAAGGCACCACCGTGGTTCACGACTTGCTGGAATCCGATGACACCCACGTGATGCTGGCTGCACTACGCACCTTGGGTTGTCAGTTGTCCCCGCAAGGTAAGTCTCTGGCGGTGGCAGGCCTGGGCGGCCAGCTTCAAACCCGCAGCGCCAGCTTGTTCCTCGGCAACGCGGGCACCGCCATGCGCCCACTCACTGCCGCCCTGGCCTTGCTGGCGGCCACCCAGGGGGGCGAGTTTGAGCTCAGTGGCGTCGCAAGAATGCATGAGCGCCCGATTGGCGACTTGGTGGATGCCTTGCGTGCTTTGGGTTGCCACATCACGTGCTTGGGGCAAGAAGGTTATCCGCCGCTGCGTCTATCAAGCGACGGTCAGGCGCTGCGTTTGAGGGAACCCATTCGCGTGCGCGGCGATGTGTCCAGCCAATTCCTCACTGCCTTGCTGCTGGCCTTGCCACTGGTCACTCAAGAAGGCGATGTGGTCATTGAGGTGCAAGGCGAGTTGATCTCCAAACCCTACATCGCCATCACCACCCGTTTGCTGGCGCAGTTTGGCATTCAGGTGCAGCAAGATGGGTGGCAGCGGTTCACCTTGCCACAAGGCAGCCGCTACCAATCGCCAGGTGAAATTTACGTGGAAGGCGATGCTTCTTCAGCGTCTTACTTCATTGGCCTGGGGGCCATCGCTGCCGCAGACGCCCCGGTTCGTATTGAAGGCGTGGATGCAGCATCGATTCAAGGTGACATCAAGTTTGTGGACGCCGCCATCGCCATGGGGGCCCAGGTGGCCAGCGGGCCGAACTGGCTGGAAATTCGCCGGGGTGAATTTCCGCTGCGCGCCATCAACTTGGACTGCAACCACATTCCCGACGCCGCCATGACCTTGGCTGTGATGGCCCTCTATGCCAAAGGCACGACGCGTCTGACCAATATTGCCAGTTGGCGGGTCAAAGAAACCGACCGCATTGCCGCCATGGCAGCCGGGCTACGCAAGTTGGGTGCCCATGTCACGGAAGGAGCTGACTTCATTGAGGTAAGCCCCCCGTCCGCATGGCAATCGGCCTCTATCCACACTTACGACGACCACCGCATCGCCATGTGTTTTTCGCTGGCCGCTTTCGGTGGTCTGGTGGACTCTTGCGCCCACCAGGACGCCTTGGTGGTTCGCATTGAAGACCCCAAGTGCGTTGCCAAAACCTTCCCTGACTATTTCGAGTCCTTGTTCGCGGTGGCGACCACGCCCGCGGCCCAGATTCCCGTGATCACGATTGATGGCCCGACCGCATCAGGCAAAGGGACGGTCGCCAGCTTGGTGGCTCGATCCCTCGGCTATCACTTCTTGGATTCGGGTGCCGTCTACCGCGCCACCGCCTTGGCCGCGATTCGCCAGGGAATTGACGCCCAAAACGAATCCGCACTTGCGGCCTGCGCGGCACAGTTGCCACTGCGGTTTGACGGTGAACACATCTACTTGGGCCAAGAAGAGATCGGCGCCTTGCTGCGCATGGAAGAAGTGGGTGCGATGGCGTCCAAGGTATCGGTGTGGCCGGCCGTGCGGGCCGCGCTCAAAGAACTGCAACTCTCTTTCAGACGCCTGCCGGGCTTGGTGGCCGATGGCAGGGACATGGGCACCGTCATCTTCCCCGATGCCCCCATGAAAGTCTTCCTCACCGCAAGCAGCGCGGAGCGCGCGGCCAGGCGTCATAAACAATTGATTTCCAAGGGAATTCCGGCTAAACTCTCAGCCCTTCGTGCCGAGCTTGAAGAGCGCGACCTGCGAGACAGTAGCCGCAGCGTAGCGCCCCTCAAACCTGCACAAGATGCTTTGTTGCTGGACACCTCACAACTCTCCATCGAACAATCGGTTGAGAAAGTGTTAGATGCCTGGCAGCAGCGCAGGCCGCCAAGGTTGAAGCCGGGTGAATAACCGGCCCTTCTTCCTCGTCGGTGTTTTTGGGTTAGACCGTGAGCCCCGCTTGTTTCCCTCCTGTGCCTTCATGGCACGCTGAATAAGCGGATTTGTTAACTTAACCCGTGGTGGTCAACCGCCACATTTGGAATTTCTCCATGCCTCAAGCTCAAACAGCCGCCCCTGCTGGCGGTGAATCCTTTGCCGCCCTTTTTGAAGAATCACTGCGCAAGTCAGAAATGCGCATGGGCGAGGTCATCACCGCCGAAGTGGTGCGTGTTGAACACAATTTCGTCGTCGTCAATGCAGGCCTCAAGTCCGAAGCCTATGTAGCGATTGAAGAATTCAAGAACGACCAGGGCGAACTGGAAGTTCAAGCCGGTGACTTCGTGTCCGTGGCCATTGATGCCATCGAAAACGGCTACGGCGACACCATCTTGTCGCGCGACAAAGCCAAACGCCTGGCCTCGTGGTTGTCGCTGGAGAACTCGCTGGAGTCCGGCGAATTCGTCACCGGCACTTGCAATGGCAAGGTCAAAGGTGGCTTGACCGTGTTGGTCAACGGCATCCGCGCCTTCTTGCCCGGTTCCTTGCTGGACACCCGCCCCGTGAAAGACATGAGCCCCTACGAGGGCAAGACCATGGAGTTCAAAGTCATCAAGCTCGATCGCAAGCGCAACAACGTGGTGCTCTCCCGCCGTGCGGTGGTGGAAGCCTCCATGGGCGAAGAGCGCAGCAAACTCTTGAGCACCTTGGCCGAAGGTTCGGTCGTGACTGGTGTGGTGAAGAACATCACCGAGTACGGTGCGTTTGTGGATCTGGGCGGTATCGACGGCCTGCTGCACATCACCGACATGGCCTGGCGCCGCGTCCGTCACCCGAGCGAAGTGGTGACCGTGGGCCAAGAACTGCAAGCCAAGGTCTTGAAGTTCGACGCCGACAAAAACCGCGTTTCCCTGGGCATCAAACAACTGGGCGACGACCCATGGCACGGTGTGGCACGCCGCTACCCCAACAGCACCCGTTTGTTCGGCAAGATCACCAACATTGCCGACTACGGCGCGTTTGTGGAAATTGAGCCCGGCATTGAAGGCCTGGTGCACGTGTCGGAAATGGACTGGACCAACAAGAACGTGGCCCCAAGCAAGATCGTCGCCTTGGGCGATGAAGTCGAAGTCATGGTTCTGGAAATCGACGAAGACAAGCGCCGCATCAGCCTGGGTATGAAGCAGTGCAAGGCCAACCCGTGGGAAGAATTCGCCGCCACCGTGCAGCGTGGTGACAAGGTCACCGGCCCCGTCAAGTCGATCACCGACTTCGGCGTGTTCATTGGCTTGGCGGCGGGCATCGACGGCTTGGTGCATTTGTCTGACCTGTCTTGGAACGAACCCGGCGAAGCTGCGGTTCGTAACTACAAGAAGGGCCAAGAAGTTGAAGCCGTGGTGCTGGCCGTGGACGTGGAGCGCGAGCGCATTTCCTTGGGTGTCAAACAACTCGACTCCGATCCTTTCACCAACTTCACCGCTGTGAACGACAAAGGTGCGACGGTGACCGGCAAGGTCAAAACCGTGGATGCACGCGGCGCAGAGATTGACCTTGGCCAAGACATCATGGGTTACTTGCGCGCTTCGGAAATCAGCCGTGACCGCGTGGAAGATGCGCGCAACGTGCTGAAAGAAGGCGACGAAGTCTCGGCTGTCATCATCAACGTGGACCGCAAAACACGCGGCATCCAGTTGTCGATCAAAGCCAAAGACAACGCCGACCAGCAAGAAGCCTTGCAGCGCATTGCCCAGACCAGCGAGCGTGAAAACGCAGGCACCACCAGCCTGGGCGCTTTGTTGCGCGCCAAGCTGGACAACCAAAACAACGGTTGATGTGAAACACACTGCGGGCGGGCCGTTGGCCCTTCCCGCAGTGTTCGCGTGTGGTGTTCAAGCGAATGGGTTTCGATTAAGCAGCCCATTCATTTGGGGATCAACCCAGAATCCCTCCTCTTTTCGTCCGATTCCCCTTGCAGGCTCTGCATGACCCGATCTGACCTCGTGGCCCGTTTGGCTGAACGTTTCAGCCAACTCACCCAACGCGACACTGAGTTCGCGGTGAAAACCGTCATTGATGCCATGTCTGATGCCTTGGCGCGTGGGCACCGCATCGAGATTCGGGGTTTTGGCAGTTTCTCCATCAACCGCCGCCCGCCTCGTTTGGGACGCAATCCACGTTCAGGCGCTCAGGTGATGATTCCGGAAAAACTGGTGCCGCACTTCAAGCCCGGAAAGGCACTGCGTGAAGCAGTGGACGCGCAAGCGGAAAAAAACGCTGAAGCAAGTCCAACTGCAGGCTCTAGCAGCAACAGCGAGTGGCGTTGAACCAAACCACAATTTCATCCACCTAGAATTGGACGAGGAGGTCTGATGAAGATACTCGTTTGGTTGCTGCGTGCGGTGGTGTTTTTTGGCCTGTTTGCGTTTGCGCTTAACAACCAGCAAATCGCGCATGTGAACTGGTTTTTTGGGTTTGAGTCACGTGCACCCATGGTATTCATTGTGCTGGCGGCTTTCGCCTTGGGTTGTGCCCTGGGTGTTTTTGCCATGGTGCCCGCCTGGTGGCGACATCGCCGCGTAGTCAAACAGCAGCGCAAAGCCATTGTGGACACAGACAATGCTCGGCCAGTCGCCGCCGCTTCTTCAGATTTGATATTGGTGCCGCCGCAGCACCCTCACCGCGATGGAATTTGACTGGCAGTGGCTGTTTCTTGCAATTCCCTTGGTGTTCGGCCTGGGCTGGCTCGCCGCGCGCATCGATTTGCGCCAAATCTCACGCGAACAGCGGGAGTCACCCAAGGCTTACATCAAGGGTCTGAACCTGCTGCTGAACGAGCAGCAGGACAAAGCGATTGACGCTTTCATTGAAGCCGTTCAGAACGACCCTGATACCACCGATTTGCACTTTGCCTTGGGCAATTTGTTCCGCCGCCGAGGTGAGTATGAACGCGCGGTGCGGGTTCACGAGCACTTGCTTAAACGCGCCGACCTCTCTCGCTTAGACCGGGAACGCGCGCAGCAAGCCCTGGCACAAGACTTCATGAAAGCCGGCCTCTTTGACCGCGCAGAGCAAGCCTGGACAGCACTGGTCGGTAGCAGTTTTGACAGCGATGCGCGTTTGGCTCTGTTGACCTTGCACGAGCGATCCAGGCATTGGCAGCAGGCCACTCAAGAGGCCCTGGCACTCGAAAGATCTGGCACAGGCTCCTATGCCCACCGCATCGCCCACCATTGGTGTGAGCGTGCGTTGGAATTGGACCACCAAAAACACAGCGTTGAAGCTGACGAAGCAGTCCGCCAGGCGCGCGCGGCAGCCCCTCAAGCGGCGCGGCCCTTGGTGCTGGCCGGTCAGCGTGCAGTCGCAGCGGGCGAATATGCCCACGCACTGGAGCTGTGGACCCAGCTATTGAGCCGTCACCCGGATGTTTTTTCTCTGGTAGCCGTCAAATATGCAGAAGCGGCCCGCGCGGGCGGTGAGAGCCTGCACGCCATCGGTCAGCTTCAACGCCAGTACGAGTTGTCGCCCCGTTTTGATTTGTTGAATGCTTTGGCGCTGCTAGACCCCGCAGGCCACCGCAAACGTGTCGCAGAGCACCTTCAGCGTGAGCCGAGCTTGGCGGCGTCCCGTGCCTTGCTGAAACTGCGCGCCGTCGCTGCGCCGCCCGGCGCGGCCACAGAACCCGATCTCGCTTCGGAGAACCAAGCCCTCGACCAAGCGCTGGCAACAGCGTCTAAACCCTTGCAACGCTACCGCTGCGCGGCCTGCGGCTTCGAGGCACAACAGTATTTTTGGCAATGCCCAGGATGCCACGGCTGGGACACCTTTCCACCTCGGCGCTTGGAAGAGCTTTGACCCTACCTGCTGTGTCAGCAAGATTCTGCGCTGCGCTTTGATTTGCAAACGTCCTCAAACGCTTGCTTCACTTCGTCAAAGGACGGGCTCATTCCGCGCCCGCCCAAACTCCGAACGAAGCCGCTGCCCGTCACGCCAGCCAATCCAGGCTCATGGTCACAATAAATGCCCACAGTAGACACACCAAACGCAGCGGCCAAATGAGTGAAACCTGTGTCCAAGCCCACCACCACCTGGGCTCGAGCCAAGACGGCAGCCGCATCACGCACGGTCAGAAAAGGTGGCACCGTGGCCTGACTGCCTAGAACCACTTCTTCGGCCAAAGCCTGCTCCTCTTTGGAGCCCCATAACACCACCACTTGAAGCCCCCTGCTCGCACACTGCGTCAGCAAAGCTTGCCAATGGGCCAGCGGCCAGCGTTTCTCCACACGACTGGCGCATGGAATCAGCACCACATAGGGATAGTGACCAGGCATCCAACCTGCCGGTGGTGGCTGCAAGCCAAAATCTGGCGCGCTGGCAGGCAACTCATACCCCAAGTGCAAAGCCGCCAGTTGCCGCGAGCGTTCGACCGCCTGCAACTGCCGGGGCACAGGCACAACTCGACTGTAGAAAAAACTGGCCAGCGGTTCTCGAATGCTGCGGAGGTCATAGCCTAACAGCGGGCCCCTCGCTTGCTTGCCCCACACCACACTTTTCAACAGGCCTTGGAAATCAATGATGGCGTCATAAGGTTGCGCGCGAAGCTCGGCTCGGCAAGCCTTCATCGCAGCCCAGGTGGATGCACGCCACAAACACTTGCGCCACTTGCGCCAGGACAGCGGAATCACCCGATGCACCGCCGGGTGCATCGCCGCAATCGATGCAAAAGGCGCTTCCACCAGCCAATCCACCGACAGATCAGGGAAAGCACGCGCCATGTCCGTCACAGAAGCCAGGGTATGCACCACATCGCCCATGGACGATGTTTTGACGACAAGAACCCTCAAGACGAAGCGGCTCGCTCGGCCACCAAGGCGGGATTAAAGGCAGGATCGTTGTACATCTTGAATTGCCGATACACCTTGAAGTAAGCACGGCCCGCTTGGCAATCGGCCAGCAATTCGTCAAAACACGCGGCCAAGTCGGTGCGCTGCTGCAACAAACGCTCCAACTTGGCTTGGCTGTTTTGACGATGCGCTTCATCCACATCGGTACGCATAGTTTGTGCGCGCATCGCATGGATTTTCAGCGACAAAATCGACAAACGATCTACCATGCTGCCTGCCGTTTCGCTGTTCAAACGTGGGGCAGTGGCGCCTCTCGATTCGACAACAGACAAAGGCGAATCAGAGCGGGCGGACTCCGCGCTGACAAAACCCAAGGCGATCAAAATCAGTTCATCCACTCGTTCAGTTGCGTCGTTGCGGGCTTGGTTAAACCCGTCGATACGACGCTTGTTGGCAGCGATCTCCGCATCGCTTACACGAGTGCGTCTGGCCAAATCTTCCTCGGCCCAGAGTTGGCAGTTGTTGTGGTGATTGGTGTTGATCCAATGCCAAATGGGCGATGCCTCAGCCTCTTGGCTGACAACGGTTGGCGTCTCGGTCAACAACGCGTCGTGCAAGGCAAGGATGGTGGACGATCGAGGCAAGTTCACGGACATAGATACAACACTCGAAGACAAAGAAAATAAGTACGAAGGCGGCGCATTAAAGCACCTTGGTTGAAAGCAACTCGCCACAGCAACGTGGCACCAAGTGCGATGGCACAATCGCCGCCTCCAAGCGCCATTATCGCGGTCTGCTTTGACGACCCGACAGGCCATCGTATTGAGCCTCATGAAAAGCGCAGCCCAACCTCACGCCAGTTCGACCCCCAAACAACTGATTGTCCGATTGCGAAATTGGGTTGGCGACGTGGTGTTAGGAATTCCTTTGCTGCGACTTCTGGAGTCACAGGGCTATCAATTGCATCTGATTGGTAAGCCTTGGGCGAAGCACTTGCTGCTCGGCGAGGGGTGGAACGTACAGAGCTTGGCGGCAGACTGGCGCGCTCGAACCACTCAGCTTCGAGAACTCAAGCACATCTGCCTCCAAACAGACCCCAGCTTCAAGCACAACCTCAACGCCTTGGCCTTGCCGTTTTCATTTTCAAGCGCGTTGGAAATGCGGCTGGCAGGCCTGCGCAGCGCAGGCTACGCGCATGAGGGGCGCGGTGTACTGTTGTCACGACCGATCAAACGTCCTGCTGGCCTACACGAGCTGCAAGCGTACTGGCATCTGGCATCCCCCTTCTTGCCGCCAAACAGCTCGCTGCCCCCTCCCCCTTCCTCGATTGATTATGTGGTTGCGCCGCAGGATGAAGTCGCAGCTCAAGCCCTGCTTGCAGCACATCGAGTCGCGCCCGGTTATATCGTTCTATGTCCGTTTGCAGGAGGCACTTTCTCCAAAAAACCCAAAACCTGGCCCCACTTTGAACGGCTGGCCCAAGACCTTGTTCAACAGCGAAAACAGGTGCTCCTGTGTCCAGGCCCTGGAGAAAGCGACGAAGCAAGAAGGCTTTACCCCGGATGCACAGTTTTAGACGGCGTGCAACTCGGAACCTATGCGGCACTCCTGAAACATGCTGCCTTGATGGTTTCAAACGACACCGGCCCAGGCCACTTGGCGGCCGCTGTCGGTGTGGACACCTTGAGTGTGTTGGGGCCAACGGATGCCAAACAATGGGGCGCCTGGGGATCCAACGTGACCACCGTCCAGGGCAGCGACAATAGCTGGCCGCGCCTAGAAGAAGTTTCCGCCACGCTGCATCAGATATGTCAAAACACATCGGGCAATTCGCTACGAACCCATCTCCCATGAGTCTTACATCGTCAGCCCCCATTCGAATTGGCATCAGCCTGGGCAGCACAGGCAATTTCCAAGACGGTTTGGGAGAGTTTTCAATGCAACTGTGCAGCCGCCTGGCCGCGCGTGCACCGGACTTACGCGAACGCCATGGGATTTCTTTGTACTTTCACCTCAAAGAAGAGCTTTTCGGTGTGTTTGGCAAAGATGTTTCCTACTTGGCCGTGACGCGTTGGCAGCGATGGCGCCACCAACAAGCCGAGCCTTTTGCGCTGTGGCACAAACTGAACCAACTCAACAAGACCCGCCCGCCCGAAGGCACGCCACACCAGGTGGCCACGGTTCACGACCTCAATTTCGTCTATTTCAAGAACAACTATAGCCAATGGCGTGATTTTAGAAAGTTAAGACAACTTCTTGAATCGACCACCCATATCGTCACCATCAGTCAGTACGTACGGGATGACGTACTGAAAATTCTCAAATGGGAAAAACCGTTAACTGTCATTTATAACGGCGCACGTGATCTCAAAGGATCCCCCCAAACACCACCCAAGAACTGGCTGAAGAAAGATTATTTTTTTCATATTAGCCGAATGACTCGATCCAAGAATATTGAAGTCATTCTTGATTTAGCAAAATTCTGGCCAGAGAAAAATTTCGTCTTGGCTGGCCCGGAGAATCAAGATACACGGTCTATCAGAAGTCGCCTGGAAAAAGAACCGTTAAGAAATGTTCAACTCCTACTCAGCATTAGCGACTCTGAAAAAGCATGGCTATATGCCAATTGCGAAGGATTTCTATTTCCCTCGTTAACCGAGGGATTTGGGCTCCCTCCTATAGAAGCCATGCACTTTGGAAAACCCGTATTTCTGTCGGACAGAACCTGCTTGCCAGAAATCGGCGGCAATTACGCAGAATACTTTCATGATTTTTCACCACAAAACATGAAATCCGTTATATCTGAAAAAATTTTACCTCTTACCAGCAAAGAATCAGAAATAAAGAAACATGCAGCGAATTTTAACTGGGATTCATGTTGCGAGCAATATATTAAACTTTATGGAAAGCTTCTTAACAACCTATAAGGCAAAAAATAACAATCCTGGCGAATAATGGCACTTCATTCAGTTCAGCTCGTTGCCAAATGGCAAAATTGGTCGGCTCACAGCCTCATATTTGCCATCATATTATCAATTCCCTTCGGAGCCAAAGCATTCATATACTTTGCATTTGTTGGCAGCATTCTAGGATGGCTATTAATA
>JBJTHI010000070.1:0-2847 GCA_046094425.1 Burkholderiales bacterium
TTCTCCAGCAATGCGAGCGAATGCCAACAGTACCCCAGTGATCACACCGGCTTTGGCCGCATTGAGCGTGATGCTTGCAATGACTTTCCACTTAGGTGTGCCCAGAGCGTACGCGGCCTCACGCAATGCGTTAGGGATCAACGCCAGCATGTTCTCGGTGGTGCGAATCACCACGGGAATCACGATCAGTGCCAAAGCCAATATACCCGCGAAACCTGAGAATCCGCGCATCGGCGCCACCACCACTGCGTAGATGAACAGACCAATCACGATGGAGGGGGCAGACAACAAGATGTCGTTGATAAAACGAACGGATGTTCCGAGCCAACCGTTGCGGCCATATTCGGCCAGATAAATGCCCGCCATGATGCCGATGGGTGTACCCAGCAAAGTAGCCAAGCTGACCATCATCAACGAGCCGATGATGGCATTGAGCAAACCACCCTCGGCCAGCGGAGGTGGGGTCATTTGGGTGAAAACCGACAAAGCCAACCCCCCCAACCCTAGGCGAATGGTTTCAATCAGGATCCAAGCCAACCAAAACAAGCCAAAGGCCATCGCAGTGAGGGATAGAGTGAGTGTCACCACATTCACGACTTTGCGGCGCTTGTGTTTGGCTAATTTGTCGGCCGACATGCTGGTGGCGCTCATGTGCGAGCTCCTTCATTTTTTTTGCAGTTTGGACAACAAAAGTTTGGACAACGCCAGCACCACGAAGGTGATGAAGAACAGAACCAAACCCAAATAGATCAGGGAGGCTTGGTGCAAACCTGGAGAGGCCTCAGCGAATTCGTTGGCCAATGCCGAGGTAATGCTGTTGGCGGCTGCGAACAGCGACAAACTGTCGAGTTGATTGAAGTTACCGATCACAAACGTGACTGCCATGGTCTCACCCAAGGCACGACCCAGCCCCAGCATGACGCCGCCGATCACACCTGTTTTGGTGTAAGGCAGCACCACCTTGAACACCACTTCCCAGGTGGTGGAGCCCAAGGCATAGGCGGATTCTTTGAGCATCGGTGGCGTGACCTCAAACACATCACGCATCACCGAGGCAATAAAGGGAATGATCATGATGGCCAAGATGATGCCCGCAGACAAAACACCAATGCCCACTGGTGCACCGGCAACCAGTTCTTTTAGCACCGGCACATCACCAAGCAAATTTTGCATGGGTGCTTGCACGTACTTAGACAACACGGGCGCAAACACCAACAAGCCCCACATGCCATAAACAATTGACGGAACAGCGGCCAAGAGCTCGATGGCCACACCCAAGGGGCGACGCAACCAGCCCGGAGACATTTCCGTCAAAAACAGCGCAATGCCAAAACTCACCGGCACGGCAATCACCAAGGCAATCAGCGAGGTCATCAAGGTGCCGTAAATCATCACCAAGCCGCCGTAGCTGTCCTGCACGGGATCCCACTCGCTGCGCCACAGGAAACTCAGCCCGTATTCCTTGATGGATGGCCAGGCACCCACGACCAAAGAGGCAATGATGGCCACCAGCAACCCCAGGGTGAGCCAGGCTGCTGCATGGGCTAAGAACGCAAAAATACGGTCGGGCCAGGCAGAGGAACGACGTGCTGTCGGCGGGGAGCCCAGTGGAGTGGTTCGTTCCATCTCGTTCTTGTCAAATGGAGAGGCAGGAAGTGTAGCGGCCACGTCGTCTCCGATCGGCTGATGAGGTTGTAAACGTTCAAAACGCTGGGCCCCGCAGGGCCCAGCGCAAAGCACAGATCAAAGCGGCGGCTTACTTGAACGCAATGGCTTTACCAGAGGCGTCTTTGATCTCGCCCCACTGCTTGCGCACCAACTGCTTCACACTTTCTGGCAAAGCGACGTATTCCAACTCTGCTGCCATCTTGTCTCCGTTGGTGAAAGCCCAGTCAAAGAACTTGAGGGCGTTGCTGGCCTGCACAGGTTTTTCTTGAGCTTTATGCATCATGATAAAGGTGGCACCAGTCAATGGCCATGCATCTTTACCGGGCTGCTCGGTCAACACTTGATAGAAAGTTTTCGCCCAGTCAGCCCCGGCGGCAGCGGCCTTGAAGTTCACGTCATCAGGAGCCACAAAATTACCTTCCTTGTTACCCAACAAGGTGTAAGTCATTTTGTTTTGTTTGACATAGGCGTACTCCACATAACCAATGGAGTTGGGCAGGCGCCCCACGAAAGCGGCCACCCCTTCATTGCCCTTGCCACCCGCACCCACAGGCCAATTCACGGCCGTGCCTTCGCCCACCTTGGACTTCCACTCGGCATTCACTTTAGAGAGGTAGTTGGTAAAAATGAAGCTGGTACCTGAGCCGTCAGCACGACGAACGACTTGGATCTGCGCATCAGGTAGTGCGACGTCGCGATTCATGGCAACCAATGCGGGATCGTTCCACTTGGTGATCTTGCCCAGGTATATGTCGCCAAGAAGTTGACCGGTTAATCTAATCTGACCCGGCTTGACACCCGCGATATTCACCACAGGCACAACCCCGCCAATCACGGTTGGAAACTGAACCAAACCGTCTTTAGCCAACTCTTCGTCACTCAGAGGCGCATCAGACGCACCAAAGTCGACCGTCTTGCCGCGAATTTGGCGCATACCGGCACCGGAACCCACGGACTGATAGTTAATGCGCGCGCCGGTGGCCTTGTTGTAGGCGTCTGCCCACTTGGCGTAAATGGGAGCAGGAAAACTTGCACCCGCGCCGGTCACGTCTTGGGCCATAGCAGCAGTGCTGCACAAGCCAATAGCAACAGCACCCATGGCGCAGCGAAACAGAGAATTTGTCATGGTCTGACCTTTCAATCCGAGGGTTGGTAAGGGATGTCAGAACTGTAGAAGGG
>JBJTHI010000071.1:0-1367 GCA_046094425.1 Burkholderiales bacterium
CACCCAGCTCCCCGGTTTCGAGTCGAGGTGGGGAGACTTCGGATCAGTGGGGGGTTTTTCAGCAGCCTGCTACGGGGCTTCCTTCATGCATTTGGGGTCCATGGGGCTTTGTTGCACAAATTGCCTTGGGCGATCTGATAGCGTGGCGGGATGAAAGTTAGGAAAAGTGGCGAGCAGCGGTATAGGACGACGAACTGGGCGCAGTACAACGCGGCGCTGAAGGCCAGAGGCTCGCTGACGGTGTGGCTGGACAAGGGTATGCAGTGGCTGGCGCAGCCCAATGGCAAGCGAGGACGCGATCAGCGGTACTCGGACGCGGCGATCCAGTTCTACCTGAGCATCAAGGCCATGTTTGGCTTGGCGCTGAGACAAAGTTTGGGTTTGGTGCAAAGCCTGCTGAAGCTGGCTCAACTGGACTGGCCGGTGCCAGACATCAGCACGGTGTGCCGCAGGCAGGCGAGCTTGCAAGTGGCCTTGAGCTACCGCCCCAGCAGCGGCGGGCTGCACCTTTTGGTGGACAGCACGGGCATCAAATTCTTGGGCGAAGGCGAATGGAAGCGCAAGAAGCATGGGGCCGAGTACCGGCGGCAATGGCGCAAGGTGCATCTGGCCATTGATGCGCAGACGCTGGAGATTCGGGCTGTAGAGGTCACGGACAACAGCGTGGGCGATGCGCCGGTGTTGCCAGAGCTGCTGACCCACATTCCAGACGATGAGCCGCTGGCCAGCGTAAGCGGTGATGGTGCTTATGACACACGGGGTTGCCACGAGGCGATTGCAGCACGCGGGGCCAAAGCCATCATTTCACCTCAGCGCAATGCCAAGCTGTTGAAGCCCAACTCGGCCGGGGCCGTATGCCGCAACGAGGCCGCTCGGGCCTGCAAGCGCATTGGCTGGCCACTTTGGAAGCTGTGGAGCGGCTACCACCGCCGTTGCCTTGTGGCAGCCAAAATGCGCTGCTTCAAGCGGCTGGGCGAGCGTGTAATGGCCCGAACCTTTGAGCGCCAAGTGGTGGAGTTGCATGTGCGTGTCGCCTTGCTCAACCGCTTCACTCAGCTTGGCTGCCCCGTGACCGTCCCTGTGGCATAACTCCACCTGGGGTTGGGGTCAGTTCGCCCTCGAACGGAGTTGTGCAACAAAGCCGGTCCATGGATGAAATTCAGATGACGCCAAGGACGCCAAATACACTGACCACTTCTAATAACTGATCGACGCTCCAAACGTCTCCGAAATCAGGCCGCTCAGCCTCAAACCTCATTTGGAAAAGAGTGCTCGGTTCCACCGGGCGCTTGCGCCGACGAAACACCGCCGCCAGCACCGGCAGGATCTTCAGCACCCAGCGGTGGATAGTGGCGTGGAAGTCGACC
>JBJTHI010000072.1:0-31731 GCA_046094425.1 Burkholderiales bacterium
CCTATGAACACAGCACCGGGCCCGATTCGTCTTCCCTCCATCGACGCCCTGCGTGCGTTTGAAACCGCTGCTCGTCTGGGCAGTTTTGAGCGTGCAGCTGAGGAATTGAGCATCACCGCCAGTGCCGTCAGCAAACGGGTGGCGGGTTTGGAGGAACAGCTTGCCACCGTGCTGTTGCAGCGGGGCGGCAAGTCTTTGACCCTCACGCTGGCGGGCAAGGAGTATTTGGAGCAGGTGTCGCCCGCGCTGGCCCTGTTGAGTGCTGTTCCTGCCCATCAAGTGACGGCGTATGGCCTGAAGTCTCAGCGTCAGCGTTTGCGTGTGTGCTCACCGCCCACTTTTGCACGGCAAATTCTGGTGCCGCATTTGCAGCAGTTTTCTCAAGCCAACCCCGAAGTGGATTTGGAGTTGATGTTGTCCATTCCCTATTTGGGCGGCAACACGGCAGAGGCCGATGTAGAAGTGCGCACGGGCGATTTGAAAGCTGAAGTTCTTAGTGCTGGCGGCCAGCGTTTGATGTGTGACGCCGTGTTGCCCATGGCCAGCCCGGCTTTGTTGTCTCGTTTTTCGCCGCTGCGCCAGCCCTGCGATTTGGCCCCACTTCCCCTGTTGCGCACCCCGCTGGAGCCCTGGGCTCCGTGGTTCACCGCCGCCGGTTTGCCTTGGCCTGAACCGCAAACCGGCCCCAAGCTGGTGGATTTGGGCTTGACCTTGGAAGCCGCCGTCAGTGGCCAGGGGGTGGTGTTGGCGCGCCCAAGTTTGGCGCGACCTTGGGTGGCCAGTGGCGCACTGCAACCTTTGTTTGCAGTGACGGCTGAACCTGTGAACAGCTACTACGTGCAACGTCACAGTTCGGACGAAGCGGCATTGGCGTTTTCTGCCTGGTTGCTATCGCTTTGCGTCGCTGTCGCCGAGGATGCTTTGCAAGAAGTACTCGCCCGGGTGCCCGCACATTGACTTGCAGGCGTTTATGCAGGCCCCGACTTGGCCAGCACCTCCAGCGCATTGAGCAAAGCCTGTGCTTGGGCAGCGGGCGCATGGCCTTGTTCATCGGCCATTTTTTGCAAACGCGAGAGCGCCGCCACGCGGTCGATGCCGTGACGGTGCATCAGCACGCCCACCGCCATGGCCACCACGGTGGGCATGGCTTCAGTGTCTGAGCCGGTGATCGCAGTAGGGGGGCGTTGTGGCTGCGGGGGGATCAAGTTCACACGCACCAAAGCGGCCTCTACGGCAGGCACGATTTGGCCGATGTCCAGCGGTTTGACCAAATAAGCCACTGCACCCAGGGCGTGCACTTGTTTGACGGTGGCTTCGTCAGAGAAGGCCGATAAAAACATGAAAGGGGTTTGGCAGTAGTCGCGCAGGTAGGCGGCCACATCGAAGCCGCTTTTGCCTTCCATGCGAATGTCCAGTAAGGCGAGGTCAGGGCGGTGTTCGCGGGCGAGCAAGATGGCGTCGTCGCCGTTGTCGGCGTCGAATACCTGGTAGCCCGCCTGGGTGAGGCCATGGGTCACGGTGGCCAGCACCAGGCGGTCGTCGTCAACGACCAAAATTTTGGCTTTGGGGGCAGCTGCTGTCATGGTGTGTGGGCCAGGGGTCAAGACAGGCGCATTGTCCGGGAAGTGGCGTATTTAATGCAGCTTTTGCGACCCCGGGTTTTCGCTCAAACGCACGCCCGGTGGAATCAAACGCAGGAGGGCTGTAACCCGCTCACCCTCCACGCTCAAGCTCAAGGTGGCGCTGCGCCGAGGCAGCAAGGAGCGCACCAGGCCCAGGCCAGAGACACCGCCTGGCACTTTGCTCAAGTCAAACCCCTCACGCAATTGACCCTGGTTGCTGATGTGAACGACCACGCCGTCTGCATGGCTGACCAATTGGCATTGAACCTCGCGGGCGGGTGCGCCTGGTGGAGCGGTCGTGTGTTTGATGGCATTGGTCAACAACTCATTCAAAGCCAGGGCAATCGGAATCGACTCGGCTTCGGGCAGCACCCATTGCTCAGGCGTGGGCACTGCGCCTTGGTCATCCGCTTGCAAACTCAAGCGGATGACATGGCCAAACGTGCGCTGTACCGAACCAGTAATGGCTTGCAGCACCGCCGCCAAGCGCAGCGGGCCATCGGCACCCACTTGCAAGCCATACACATGGGCAATGGCCTGCACCTGGGTGATGACTTCCGCCATGGCCGGTGCCACCTCGGGCTTGCGCTGGGCAATTTGTTGCAACAGCCCAGCCACGCCTTGCAGGTTGTTTTTGATGCGGTGGTGCACTTCTTTGACCAGCATTTCGCGCTGGGCGATGGCCGCATCGAACTTGGCTTGTTGGGCCTGGCGCTGTTCGGTCACATCGGTGGCCACCAGCAGCAACTGGTCGGGTGGGGCGTGCTGCACGTCGGGTGTGGTCGAGGCGGGGCTGCGCGTGGAAAGCGGCATGAATCGCGCGTCCCAAATGCGGGCTTCGCCCGCAGTGGTCACGGTGTATTCGCGTTTGGTGACTTCTCTGTTTTGCAGGGCCTGCTCCATGTCGGCGCGCATGGCGGCAGCGATGTGGGGTTCGTGCATGTCTTCCAGCGACATGCCTATGAGTTCGTTCGGCGCACGGTGCACGATACGCGCGGCAGTTTCGTTCACCTGCATGACACGCAAGGTTTTGGCATCGCGTAAGGTGATGGCCAAAGGCGCGGCTTCAATGATGCGCTGCAGTGAGGCTTGAGTTTGCGCAATGCGTGCCTCGGCCTGGCGGCGGCGTTCAATGTCCAGCAAGGCGTAGGTCAGTTGGCGGCCGGCTGTCTCGCGGCCTGTGGCGACCACATTGCCCACCACCCAGAACTCGCGCCCGTCGCGGGCTTTCACGCGGCATTCGAAGGTTTCGGCCTGGCCCTCGACCAACTCGTCGAGGTAGTGGGTTTGTAAAAAGGGGTGGTCGGTCTCGGCGGTGGCCACTGTGCTGATGGGCTCGTTGATAAAGTCGGCCAAATCGCCGCCAAACATGCGGCGTGCAGAGCGGTTCATCCACTCAATGCCCGCTGGGCCCACAGTCACAATGCCCACCAGCACCGAATCCAAAATCGCCCGCGTGCGTTCCGCTTGCAAAGCCACCGCCTGCTCGGCTCTGTGGCGATCGTCCACGTTGACATAGGACGCGATCACGCCGCCATGCAGATCGTTTTCACTCACCAACTGTTTGCTCACCTGCATCCACAACAAGCGGCCATCGCGCCGTTTGAGCGGCAATTCGCCTGACCAGCGACCATGTTGTCGCAGAGCATTCATCTGGTGTTTGTTGTGGCGCTCAAATTCGGCCATGTCAGCAAAAAAATGCGCCATGGGCAGGGTGACCAACTCGGCCGTGGTGTAGCCCAGCATGTGGGCCAAGGCATCGTTGGCGCGCTGAATGCGCTCGCCGCGCCAGAACGCCAAGCCCACTTCAGACACACTGAACATCAGCTCCCGGTCGCGTGCTAATTCCTCCAGTTCGCGCTGCTGGGCCTTGAGCCGGGTGATGTCAGACAGCACCGCAATGGCTTCCATGGTGGCACCGCGTTGTGCTGTGCGGCGCACCGACAGGGAGTACCACACCGAGCCTGGGCCATCCCGGGTGTGCGTGGGTACCTCTACCTCGGTTTCATACAAATTGCCCTCAGTGAGCGCTTGCAGCGTATCGGCTGCAATGCGCTGCGCCTGGGGGTTGTGTCCAAACAGGTGGTGAATGCTGCGGCCGGTCAGGGTTTGTTGGCCCGGGTCACTGGAAGCGTCGGGAGACAGACGCAGCATGCGTTCAAAGCGGCGATTGCAGCGCACCAGCTTGTCGCCTCGGATGTAGGCAATGCCGGCGGTGGTGCTGTCCAAAATGGTGGAGAGCTCGCGCAGCAGCTCTTGGTTCTGAGCCTCGCGTTCATGCTGCTCGGTGATGTCCAGCGTGACCACGGCGGTGCTGCGCTTGCCCGACGACAGCGTGGCCGGTTCTACCCGGGTGAGCAACCAGCGCGGGCCCAACTCGGCGTGGTTGATGGCGTAACGCACTTCGGCGCGTTGGCCTGAACGCAGTGCATTCTGGAGTTTTTCGTAGTCCGGCAGCGACTCCGGCTGGACGATGTCGCGGCTGATGTTTTGCAATGCCGCCGAAGGGGTTAAGTCCGCGTCGCCGTGACCCTCATCTTCGCGTTGTCGCCAGGTGGGTTGCATCCAACCGGAAACCTCCTGGAAAGTGGCCAACCCCACGCCCGCCGCATCGATCAAGGCGCCAATTTGCATTTGCGCCAAATCACGTTCTTCCTCCAAGCTGCGGTCTTCCACCACGGCCATGAAGCGGCGTTGACCGCCTGGCGTGAGGTAGCTGCGCAGCGTGGCGCGCACGCGACGTGGTTTACCGTCCGCTGGTGGCAACCACACTTCTCGCACCAACAAAGGGCCATCACCCAACAAGGCCACATGGGGGGAACCGCCATCCCAGGCCATCAGATGTTGTAACTCGGGTGGCGCTTGGCGCAACTCCACATGATGGGCCCCCAGCAGGTGTTGGAACATGGGATTGGTGCGCACAAAGAGGCCGGCTTCGTCAAAGAGCACCATGCCGACGGGGCTCAAGTCAAACCAATCATCCAGTTCGCGTGCCGAGCGTTCGGCGCGCGCTTTGGCGCTGTGTTCGGCGGTGGTGTCTTGCAACACTGACAAATAGAACTTCTTGCCGCCGTCGTCTTGCAACAAACGCCGAGAGAAACGAAAGTGGCGTTCGCGCCCATCGGCGGCGATGATGCGGCGGTCTAACAAACGGGGTGGGTTGGTGCTTATCTCGCTGTTTATGCGCTCGCGATCCCTGAGCACCCTCTCATGGTCTTGGGGCGGTTGCAAATCTCTGGTGTCGCGGCCAAGCAATTGCTCACGTCGATACCCGGTGAAGTTGAGATAGGCATCGTTGACATCGGCGAAGCGAAACTGCTCGTCTTGCAAGGTCACCGGGTAGGGCGAGGCCCAAAAAACCTCGAGCACACGCTGTGCCAACTCGCCTTGGATGATTTGCAGCGGCGGTGCTTGGGGGCTCAAAGCGCTCGGTGACGCCTCGCTGGGTGAGTGCACAGTGAGTGCAGCATGGTCCTCGTCCAACTTCTGCCAGGATAGGCGAGCCAAACTTCCGTCTGACAGTCGAGCCTGCGGAACGGGCTGTTCGTGTTGGAAGTCGCTGCACAAAGACTGCTGCAACCAGGTTAGTGCCGCGTCCCCGATCATGGGTAACAAAGCCACCAAGGGCATACCGGGCTCGCAAGCCAGCAAACGCAAAGCGGCGCGGTTGGCAAAACGCAGGGTGCCACGCCTGTCCAGCAGCAACACCGCGTCCGAGAGTTGATTCAGCAGTGCATGTAAGGCGGTGCCGCTGACCCAGGTCTCTGGGGACTTCATGGTGGAAGTTGTGGGCTCAATCCAACTGCATGCCCGCAGTCAAGGCCCGCAGCATGGCGCGGTTGATTTCGCTCACGCTCATCATCAAGTTGTCGGCGCTGTTGCGGAAGTCGTAGGGCGAGCCGTCTTCCACCGCACGAACCACCTCCAAGAAGGGGTGGTAGGGGCCAGCTTCCTCGACCAGCGCTTGGTAGACCTTTTCGGGAACGGGAATGGATTTGAGCAGGTCTTCAAACGGTTGCTTGAACATGCGATCCAGCAAAGAGAACACACCGCAGATGAACATTTCATTGCGCATTTCTTCGTCGCCACCGGTGCGAACCAATTCTTCCATCAGCAGGCCACGGCGCACGGCAGCAAACATCACTGGTTTCAAATTCACATCTTTGCTGGCGGTGGCGAGCAACAGGGCGAGCCAGCGTTTCAGGCGGGCGTAACCCAGCATCATGATGGCGTGGCGGAAGGAGCTGATCTCCACCGACAAACCGAAGGCGGGTGAATTGATGTAACGCATCAACTTGAAGGCCAAGGTGGGATCGCGTTTGAGTGTGGCTTCTAACTTGTCGATGGGCTCTTGGGTGTCTACCCGGTGGATCAATTCCACAATGGTGTTCAAATCGGTTTGACCTGCAGTTTTGCCTTTGTTGTGGCTGGAATTGACGACATCGTCAATGGGCCACCCGAGCACGGCCGCTGCACCACGGCTGAAGCTCAACTCCATGTCGGCCACGCTTCTCACACCGGCCTGCACGTGCTGAATGTTGCGGCTGATGCCAGCGGGAACACTGGCTTCTTGCAAACGGCGGTCGTCAGAAAAATCGATGATGGCGTATTTGAAGCAAGGAAGTACCTCACGCGGCAATTCGGTGAGCGGCCTGCCTTTGAGCATCAAGACGTTACCTCTGGCATGCAGTGCCACGATGGCGCTGGTGTTGGTTGGGTCAGCCGCCATGAATGCGGGGATCTCCACCATGACATTGGTGGTGGGCTCGGTTCGCATCAAGTCTTGCAGCAGCGTTTCGCTGGCCACGTTCAAGGCCACACGCTCGCCGTCTACAGGCCATACACCGCCCACGGCCGCCAGCAACTCTGAAGGATCCAGCACGATGTCTGGTTTAAGTGGGGAAACCGTCAGCCGTGTGGCGATGACTGCACGGTTGCGGTCAATAACGGGTGAATAACCCAAGGACACCAAACCCAAAATGGCAACGTCAAACACGTGAACTCCTAAGGTGGAACCAAGCCTGGGGCAGTGTACGACTGCCACCACCCGATGCGACAAAACTCAACCATTGATGTATTGGAACAGCGACATGCGTTGCACCATGGCGTAACTTTTGAGCGCAGCGTCGTAGCTGGTTTGTTGGTTCTGGAAATCGGAAATGGCTTGGATCATGTCCAGGTCTTCGGCATTGGAGCGCTCAGTTTGGGCTGCCAGCTTTTGGTTGCCCGAACGTTCGGTTTCTGCATCCACCTGATTCAACACATCACCCGCCGCAGAACGGGCTGACAGCACATTGGACAGTACCGCATCCACGTGGCGCAAGTTGTCTGCATTGCTTTGTGCCAACTGAGTGCCGCTGCGGTTGCTGGCGCGCAGGTCGGCCACGGCTTTGTCCAGCACCTCAAACACATCCAGATCGGGGGTAGAGGGGCGAATCTCGAAAGAGTCCCCCGTTTGTGGCGTGCCGCTGACGGTGAAAGACATGCCATCTAAGACGATGGCTTGGCCGGACACAAAAGTTCCAGTTTGTACCGTCACGGTGGTCGGTGCTGCTGGAGGTAGAGGGGTGCGGTCAACGTTGTAAGTCACTGGCGAAGCGGCGGTGTTAAAGGTGATGGCGTAGGTAGATGGTGGAACCGCATAAAAAGTACTTGGGTTGACCACCTGACCACCGTCAATCTGCACGCTTCGTGGCAAATCGCTGGTGGTGGCATTGACCAAAGGTCGGGTTTCAAACACGCCGTTGCCGCGCCGCCCCGACATCCAAACCGCTTCGCCATCGGCGGACAGTGGCATGCCGGTGCTCTGCTCGGTTTGTGCTTGCCCGGCTGTGCCGCGATACACCACACCACCCGGAGCGTCCACAAAGGGCGCTTGGGTGGAGCCTTGACCACCGAACAAGAATCCGCCCGCGCCGTCGCTGCGGTTGGCCGTCATGAACAGTTGTTCTCGCAGGCTGCTGAGTTTGTCGGCCAAGGTCAGGCGGTCGCTGGCGGTGTAGCTGGCATTGCCCGCTGCCACCAAGGTTTCACGAACCTGTTGCAATAAATTGGTGGCATCGCCCATGGCGCCTTCCACCTGACTCATGGCTGCCGAGGCTGCATCCACGGCGCGCTGATTGGCTTCCGTTCGAGCAATACGCGCCAGAGCACGTTCAGCACGAGCCGCCGCTGCCGGATCGTCGCTGGCGCTGTTGACTCGTTTGAGCGAGGACATGCGCTCTTGGGTGGTGGACAACTCGGCCTGGCGACGGGTGAGTGTGTCCACGCCCACGTCGAAAGAATTGGCGGTACTGATGCGCATGACAAAAGCCTCTTGACGTGGGTTTGACGAAGTTAACGCTGGCCAAGTTGCAACAGAGAGTCAAACAAAGACTGCGCTATTTGCAGCATCTTGGCCGCCGCTTGGTAGCTTTGCTGGAATTGGATCAGGCGTGCGGCTTCTTCGTCCAAGTTCACGCCAGAGCGGCTGCTCTGCCGGGCCTGTGCATCGGCCTGAATCGAAGCCGATTGGTCGGCTGCCGACAGGCCACTTTGCACTCGCACGCCCACGTCGGCCAGCACACCTGCATAGGCGTCGGTCACATTCACGCCACCGGAGATGGCGTCAGTGGCGGCAGGGGCGCTCACGCCGTTGCCGGCACGCACTGCACCCACCAAGGCCTGATCTCGCAAGCCCAGCAAGGCGTTTGCATTGCCGTTGTTGTTGGCAGGGTAAAGCGTCTCGTCCACGGTGAGGGTGTCACCGCTGGCGGGAACGCCGTTGAGTTGGAGTGCCCAGCCGTTGAAGGTGATGGCTTGCCCCGCCGTCCAGGTGCCGGTGCCCGTGGTGACCACAGGCGGCGGTGTGGTGTTGTCGGTTTGGGTGTAGCTGTAAGCACCGGTGCTGTTCGTGAAGTTGATGGCAATTGAAATTTTCGGATTCACGCTGCCGCTGACCACTTTCAACTCGGCCACACTGGCCGTGCCCCTGTTGGTGCTGCCCAGTCGCGCCGTCACCGGCGAGGCGGCGGCTATGCCGCGCGGATCGTCCAACACCCGGCTCATGTCGCGCGCGGCAGCGTTGACCGGCTGCAGTAGAAACTTGTCGCCCACGGCCGGGGTGCCACTGGCCAGCGTGATGTTCATCCCGTCCACCATGCGGTAACCCGCCGCCAGTTGTGCGGCGGTGACGGTGACAGGCAATGGAGCCGTTTGGTTGGATAAACGGCTCAAGCGATAGTTATTACTACCAAGGTACTCCAGCTCATAGTCGCTGGCTTGCACGAGCGCGGTGTTGTCGATGGACAAACCCACCACGGCGCTCCCTGAATTCAGATTGGACGGCAGCACACGCGGCGAGCCCACGGAGAGAATGTCGGTGCCGAAGTTGCGCGACAAATCCCAGCCGCGTGACTGTTGGTCGTTCAAGCCTCCGGCGATGCCGAGCGCCATTTGCCCGAGTTGGTTGCGCGCGCTGCTCAGGTCTTGGTTCTGAAACAGCAGCAAACCTGCAATCGAACCCCCACCGAGCAAGGACGAGGGCACGGTGGTGGTGACGCCCTTGTCCAGCAATCCAATTTGCAACTTGCTGCGGTCGTAGGGGTCGGCCATGGCGGTCAAGGAGGCGGCTTCATTGCCCACCACCAGAGGTTGCCCACCCGCAAAAAAAACGCTGGTGCTGCCGTCGTCTGCTGCAATGGTGCTGACCTGGAGAATTTTGCTCAAGTCCTGAATGGCCAGGTCGCGTTTGTCGAGCAAGTCGTTGGGCTCATGGCCCAAGCCTTTGGCGTTGGCAATTTGTTGATTCAGGTTGGCAATCTGCTGTGCCAACTCGTTGGCGTTTTTTACGCTCAGGGTGATGTCTTGGTTGATCCCGGTTTGCAAGTTGTCAAGCCGCCCTGCGGCGGTGCGAAACCTCGCTGTTAACTCTTGCGCCCTGGACAACACCACCTGGCGTGCCGCAGTGTCTTGAGGTTGGTTGGACACATCGACAAAGGCATTGAACAGCTGACCAGCCGAATAACCAATGCCCGCTTCACCGGTGGGAAACACCTTTTCCAACTGCCGCAGTTGATCTGCACGGGCAGCGTCGAATGAAGCAATGGCGCGGCTGGTGGCCGTTTCGCGCACCAAAAACTCGTCGTGCTGGCGGCTCACGGTTTTCACGTTCACGCCCTTGCCAAAAAATCCGGCGCCGCTGAACTGACCGGTGGCGGTTTCCAACTCAACGGTCTGGCGTGAATAACCCGGTGTATTGGCGTTGGCGATGTTGTTGCCTGTGGCTTGCAGGGCGGCGTAGTTCGCCGTCATGGCGCGCATGCCGATGGAGATGAGTGGAGAGGCAGTCATGATGTTGACTCCCCGCTTGCCGAGTACGGCAAGCGACCCTCCAAGAGGGTCGGGCCTTGCTTGGGGCTGAAGCCGGACACAGACAGTCCCTGCGGACTGTCTGTCGCCTGCTGAAGGCCATCAGCCTGCGGCTGATGGCGGCCCGGCGCGGCGGCCCGGTGTGATGCGATGACTTTCATGGTCTTACTGCTCCATCCGGTTCACGTCACCATCCGCTGCAACCGCAGCGTGGTGTTGATAACCCGCTCCAGCTTTTCTGCGTAGGCTGGATCAGTTGCATAACCGGCCCGTTGCAAACCTTGCGCAAAACCTTCCGCCGTATTCGCTTGGGCCAGCACCTGCGAGTAACGCGGGCTGTTTTGCATCAAGCGGGCGTAGTCGTTGAACGATTCTTCGTAAGACTTGTAGGCGCGGAACTTGGCTACTACTTTGCGTGGCTCGCCGTTGATGTATTCCGTGGTCACGATTTCAGCCACGGGCCCCTTCCAACTGCCGTCGGCTTTGATGCCGAACACATTGAACGAGGTGCTGCCGTCGGCGTTTTTGATTTCACGCCGCCCCCAACCTGACTCATGCGCCGCCTGGGCCACCATGAAGCTGGCCGGTATGCCGGTGGCAGCCTCCGCAGAACGCGCGGCTTCGGTGTGTTGCCTGACGAAATTCAGTTGACGTTCGGTGTGTGTGCCTGGCGGCACCAAACTGCTGGTGGGCTGTGCTGAAGGCTGCTGCTTCAGCGGTTGGAACGCTCCTGGCGTGCTGCCCCATTGCAAGGGTTTGAGCTCAATGTGACCGATCTCTGCATTGGGATTGGTGGCCCCCATCTGCCTCTCCAACTGTTTGACGATGGCCTGACTCAAACCACCAGGCAGTCCCGTCATTTGGTTGGCGAACTGGGTGTCCAGCATTTCGGTGCCCATCTTGGTTCCACTGTTGTCCAACATGCCCGAGGACAGCGTGGCCTGGCGCATGCTCTTCATCAGCTCCTGCATGAACAGGGCTTCAAACTGTTTGGCCACGGCTTGCACCGCGGCCTTGGGGTCACGGCTGGCGGTGGCGCGCAGCGAGTCGATGCCGCGCACATCGCTCGCCAGCGATGGCGAGAGGCCCGGCGAGGATCCCATCGGCGCAGTCATCAAATCACCTCAATCTCGGCATTGAGCGCACCGGCCGACTTCATCGCCTGCAAGATCGCCAGCAAGTCCTGAGGGGTGGCACCCAGAGTGTTCAGCGCTTTCACCACATCGGCCAGTTGGGTGCCTGCGGGCATTTGAATCAAGGCGCCGGGTTGCTGGGAAATGGTGATGTCAGACTTCTCAGCCACCACGGTTTGCCCCTGCGAAAGAGGCCCTGGTTGGCTGATGACAGGCGAGCTGCTGATGGTGACCGACAAGCTGCCATGGGCCACCGCGCAGGCCTTGAGCGTGACAGACTGGTTCATCACCACGGAGCCTGTGCGTGCGTTCACCACCACCTTGGCGGCTGGGGCCGCCAAGGCCACCGGCAGGTTCTCCACTTCAGCCAAAAACGCAATGCGCTGATTGCCCGGCGGCGGCAGGCTCACCCGCACCACGCGGCCATCGATGGCCTGTGCCACCTCGGCCCCCATGCGGGTGTTGATGGCACGGGCCACTTCGCGAGCGGTGTTGTAGTCGCTCGCGGCCAAGTCCAGTTGCATCACATCGCCCTGGTTCAAAGGCGTGGCCACACTGCGTTCTACCGACGCGCCATCGGGAATGCGGCCTGCACTCAGGTGGTTGATCTGCACCTTGGAGCCACCTGCCGAGGCACCCGCACCGCCCACAATCAGATTACCTTGGGCCAGTGCATAGATTTGCCCATCGGCTCCTTTAAGCGGTGTGGCGATCAAGGTGCCGCCGCGCAGACTCTTGGCATTGCCCAGTGACGATACGTTCACGTCTATGGTTTGCCCGGGCTGTGCAAAGGCCGGTAGTTGGGCAGTGACCATCACCGCCGCGACGTTTTTGAGTTGCATATTGGTGCCCGGCGGCACCGTCACGCCCATTTGTTGCAGCATGGCATTGATGCTTTGGGTGGTGAAGGGCGTGGAGGTGGTTTGGTCTCCTGTGCCATCCAGCCCCACCACCAGGCCATAACCCACCAAGGGGTTGCTGCGCACACCTTGCACCGTAGCCACTTCTTTGATGCGGGTGGCATGGGCCGGGGCGGGCCACCACATGGCACTGCTGGCCAAAATGGCTGCCAGAAAAATCAAGATGCGCACCACGCGGTCTGCGCCGTCCTCAGCCTGATCGGGGTTTTCGCTGCGCCACCGGTTGTGGGGGTCGCCGAAGGTGTCGTGCAGAGGGTTCATGGGCATCATCCAAGAGATGAGCCCATTCTGGGCAAACTTAAATCGGTAGAACGTTTAAAAAGAACCGTGACAACCAGCCTATTCCTTGGGCTTCGGCTTGCGCGCCGCGCCCTCGGTGCTCAATGCGCACATTGGCAATTTGCGCTGAGGCGACGGAATTGCCCGGCTGAATGGCGCGCGGATCTACCTGGCCCGAAAAACGCAATACATCCACGTTGTGGTTCACACCAATTTGTTTTTCACCAGCAATGATGAGGTGGCCGTTGGGCAGCACATCAATCACCGTGGCGGTGATCACGCCGGAAAAGTTGTTGGTGTTTTCCGTGCTGCCTTTGCCTTCAAAGGCATTGGACGAACTGCCCGTCGCCGTGGCACGTGCAAAGGCCTTGGGCGACACAAAGGGCAAGGCACTCACACCAGCTGAGAGTTTGCCGCCTTTGTCGATGGAGCTGGTGCTGCTTTGGCTGGCCGAGACTTTTTCCACAATTTGCACGGTGAGCGCATCGCCGATCAAACGGGCGCGGTGATCCTCAAATAGTGGTCGGTACTGGCTGGCCTGAAAGATAGAACCATTGCTCACCGCAGGCGCGGGAAGCGCGATTGGTTTGGCCGAGGTCGGGACGCTGATGTCCACGGGCGGGGGGGAGTTCAAGGTTTGGCAAGCGCCGAGCAAACTGCTGGCCGCAACGGCCAAGGTCAAAGTGAATGTTTTCATGGGCAACTCCTGCTCGCACCCCCCTCACCCCCACCCTCTCCCAGGGGGAGAGGGAGAAACTCTGGCCCCCTCTCCCTCTGGGAGAGGGTTGGGGTGAGGGTGCGGTGAATCATGGGTGAATATGTTGGCGCATCAAATGAGTTTCAAACATCAAATCTGACTCAGCTTTTGCAGCATTTGGTCTGAGGTTTGAATAGCCTTGGAGTTGAGTTCATAGGCGCGCTGGGTTTGAATCATGGCCACCAACTCTTCCACCACGTTGACGTTGGAGGTTTCGACAAAACCTTGTGTCATTGCGCCCATGCCGTTTTGGCCTGGCGCGCCAGTGGATGCCGCGCCGGACGCAGCCGTTTCGGTGAAGATGTTTTGTCCGCGCGGCTCCAAACCAGCTGGGTTCACGAAGTTGGCGAGCTGCAACTGCCCCACCGCTTGCGGCGCTGTTTGGCCAGCAACGGACACACTCACCGTGCCGTCGGCCCCCACGGTGATGCCTTGCGCACCTGCGGGAATGGTGATGCCTGGGGCCACCACCTCGCCATTGTTGGTCACCAACTGTCCTTGGGGGCTCACTTGAAAAGAACCGTCGCGCGTGTAGCCCGTGGTGCCATCGGCGAGTTGAATTTGAAAAAAGCCTTGCCCACGCACCGCCAAATCCAGCGAGTTGCCGGTTTGCTGCAAATTGCCTTGGCTGAACATGCGCGAGGTGGCCACGGCGCGTGTGCCCAAACCCACTTGCAAGCCGGTGGGCAAAGTGGCTTGCTCGGAGTTGTTGGCCCCGGCTTGGCGCAGGTTTTGGTACATCAAGTCTTCAAACACCGCATGCGAGCGTTTGTAGCCATTGGTGGAGACATTGGCCAGGTTGTTTGAAATGGTGTCCAGTTGGGTTTGCTGGGCTTCCATGCCGGTTTTTGAAATCCACAGAGAGCGCATCATGGTGAGTGTCCTTTGCCTGTTCAGCCATTCATTGACAGCAATTGCGACGAGGCTTTCTCATTCGCCTCCGCCGTTTGCAACATCTTCATTTGGGTTTCAAACTGGCGCGCTGCTGCAATCATGGCCACCATAGTTTCCACGGGGCTGACGTTGGAGCCTTCCAGCGCGGCGGATTGCACGCGAGCGTTGCCGTCTGCGGGCAAATCGCCTTGCGCTGCGCGAAACAATCCATCTTCACCGCGTGTCAGCGCGGCTTCGGGCGTGACCAACTTCAAACGCCCCACGGCGGTGGAGCGGCCATTCACCGTGCTGCTCACCGTGCCGTCGCTGCCAAAACTCACCTCACTGTTCGGTGGAACTTGAATCGGGCCACCGTCGCCCATCACGGGCAAGCCGCTTCGGGTCACCAAAGCACCATCGGCACTCACTTCAAAACCACCGGCGCGGGTGTAGGCCTCGGTGCCGTCCAGTGCTTGCACGGCAAACCAGGATTTGCCTTGGGCCGCCACGTCCAGATTGCGCCCGGTGTGGGTGATAACACCGGGCGAATCGTTGTAACCCGGCGTGGTCTCCAGCGCAAACACCCGGGTGCTGGCGCCACTGCCTTGCACTGGCACGGCGCGAAAGGCTTGTAACTCGGCGCGAAAACCCACGGTGGACACATTGGCCAGGTTGTTGGCCAGGGTGTCTTGCCGCTGCATGGTGGCTTTGGCACCGGCCATGGAGAGGTAAATCATGCGATCCATGCCAAAGCTCCTTATTCAGTTCGACCCATCACCCAGGACTGTTACCTCAAGTTCACCAAGGTTTGCAGCACCTGGTCTTGGGTTTTGATGGTTTGTGCGTTGGCCTGATAAGCACGCTGCGCGGTGATCATGCTCACCAGCTCGGCGGTCAAATCGACGTTGGACTCTTCCAGCGCACCCGCTTGCAGCGCTCCCATGCCGTTTTCGCCTGCCTTACCAGGTATGGCGGGGCCAGAAGCAAACGTGATGGCCCATGCGTTTCCCCCCACCGGTTGTAAGCCTTGTGGATTGCGGAAGTTGGCCAACTCCAACTGTCCGGCGGCACGTGTGACGCCGTTGGAATAACGGGCCATCAAGGTGCCATTGGCGGAGACAACAACCCCAGCCAAGTCACCGGGGCGGTTGCCGTTTTGCGTCAGGTCGGTCACGCCGAAAGCCGAGGCGTATTGCGTGATTTTGGACAGATCCAGGACGATGCCAGTGATTTCGTTGGTGGTCGTGACTTCATCATCCGCGACGACCACGGGGGGAATGTTGGTGAACACCCCTTTAGCGTCGGCCTCTTCGGTGTCGGTCACCGTGCCGGTGGGTGTTGGCGCCGTGTGAAACGTCACGTACCCAGGCACGGCCGGTGATGCAGTGGAGTCACCGCCCGTGGGATTGCCGCCGTCGGTTGGAAAGCTGATGGTGGCCACGGGCAGTGGGGTGGGGGTGGTGGCGGGTGCTACTGGCGCAGTTCCCAGCAGGGTTTCTTTGTTCGCGGTGGCGTAAACGTCCCAGGTGTTGTTGTCTATTTTTTGGAAGTAGTAGGTCACGGGAATGCCACGTCCATTGGAGTCGTACACCGTCATGGACGTGGAGTTGTTGTAGGTGGTGGGGTCGTTGAAGTCGATGGCGATAGGTACAGGCGGGGTTGCGGCCGGCAATTGAATCTTGGCGGGCAGCCTGGAGTCCAAGTTGAACTGCATGCTCATGGTCGAAGTGGCACTTGCTTTGATGCCACCGGTGGGTAATTGCAGCGGAACGGTTTTGCTGGTGTCCAGTGCGCCTGTTTCGTTGGCGGCGTAACCAAGCAGCACCTGCCCCTGGTTATTGACGATGTAGCCCTCTTTGTCGGTTTTGAATTGGCCGTTGCGGCTGTACTGCGGAACCCCATCAAGGGTCGGCGCAGTAAGGGACGCCGTATCTGCGCTGCGTAGCACGTTGGCTACCTGGAAGAAGCCTTGTCCGTTGATGGCAAGGTCTAGCGGGTTGTCCGTGGCAGTGATGTTGCCTTGTGTGAACTGCTGAGACACTGATGCCAGTGCCACGCCAATGCCTATGCTGTTGCTTGTTCCGCTGACCGCATTGGCGTACATGTCAGAGAACTCGGTGCGTGATGCTTTGGCCCCGAAGGTGTTGGCATTGGCAATGTTGTTGCCGATCACTTCGAGGTTTTTGGCCGTGGTGTTCAAGCCGGAGAGACCTTGTTGGAAGCTCATGGTGTTGTCCTTCGTGGGGTTGAAGTCGGTGGGTTCAATTGAAGGCGCGCACATCGCCATAGGCGACTTGCCCGCTGTTTTGCAGTTGTAAATTGATGGCGTTACCCGCAGTGCTCACGGCATCCACGCGGTCGCGCATCAAGGGTGTGTGGGTCACCGGGTTGGTGCCGGAGCGTGCAATCACACGGAAACTCAAGTTGTTTTGATTGGTGTTCTGGCCCGCGGGCCAGTTGAAGCTGCTCATGCCGCTGCTTTGCGCCCCGAGGTTGATGGTGTCCACGACCACCCCACCGGAGGACAAGATTTCAACCTTCACGTTGTCAGCGGGCCCATCGAGCTGAAAGCCCCCTTGCCCCACGCCGTCGTTGATGTCCAAGCGGTTACCGGGCACCACCACATCGCGGCCCACCAAGCTGGTGCTTTGCATGGCTTGCAGTTGAGTGAACTGGCTGGACAACCCTTGCACCGTGGTGTTGAGTTTTTCAATGCCGTTGACGGTATTGATCTGCGCCATTTGGCTGGTCACCTGGGCGTTGTCCATGGGGTTGAGCGGGTCTTGGTTTTGCATTTGCGCCACCAAGAGTTTGAGAAAACGATCCGCCGAACCGGCGTCGTCTTTCTTGGCGGTCGTGGCGGTCGTGGCGGTGCTGGGATTGACGGCGGTGATGCTCATGATCAAGTTCCTAGTTGCAGGGTTTTGAGCAGCAGGCTTTTGGCCGTGTTCATCACCTCGACGTTGTTTTGGTAGGAGCGTGAGGCCGAGATCATGTTCACCATCTCTTCTACCGGGTTCACATTGCTGTAAGTGACATAGCCGTTGGCGTCGGCCTGCGGGTGCTGTGGATCGAGCACACGGCGGCCCGGCGCTTCGTTTTCCGAGATGGTGCTCACCCGCACGCCTGCACTCGTGGCGTCGCTGCTTTGCGCGCCCAGCAGTTGCGTTTGAAACGTGACCTGTCGTGCCTTGTAGGCTTTGCCATCGGGCCCGGCCACGGTGTCGGCGTTGGCCAAGTTGGAGGCCACCACGTTCAGGCGTTGGCTCTGCGCGCTGACCGCGCTGCCAGCGACATTGAAGATGTTCAACATGGTCATGACAAAACCTCCGTTGACTTAACAGTCACTGCCCTTTGATCGCATCCAACATGGTGCGCACATTGCCGTTAATGAAGCGCAGCGTGGCTTCGTACTTCACTGCGTTGTCCACAAAACTGGCGCGTTCTCTGTCCATGTCCACCGTGTTGCCGTCCAAATTGGTTTGGCTGCTGGTGGCATACACCAGGCGCGGTTCACTCAAAGCGCTGGTGCTGCCTGCGAGGTGCGATCCACTGCTGCGCGCCAAGGCGGGTGAGGCTGTGCTGGCACCGGTGGCTTCGCGCAAGGCGGCGGCAAAGTCGATATCTCGCGCTTGGTAACCGGGTGTGTCGCCATTGGCAATGTTGCTGGCGATGAGTTTTTGCCGTTCAGCCCTGAGGGTCAGCGCTTGACCGTGAAAGTTCAGCGAATCGGTGAGTCGATTGAGCATGACAGCTCCCTGTTGAATTCTTGGGCTCTTTAGTTTTTCGCTTTGGCGTCGATATTGAACGCAATATCGAACAGACAGCGAATAGACCGAGGCCTGGGCTGATTGTGCGAACAGCCACCCCCTGGGATTGCCGTGAATAGAACGGCAAAGGCCGCTCAATTCGACCTACTGCCCACCCGGCTTCGCTTCTAGAGTTCCATTCATGAAAATGGATCACATCCCCTGCTCGCGCTTTGCTGCGCTGCTGACTGCGTGGCTGTTGGCCTTGTTCAGCAGCCTGTGTGGTGCGCAGACGCCGATCGAGGCCCATCCAAACTCCAGCGGCCTCGAACAACACGTGCGCCAAATGGCCATGGATGGCTTGCGCCAATTCAGCCGCAACGACATTCAGCGTGTGGAAGTGCAGGTGGGGCAGTTGGATCCACGTTTGAAACTCGCCCCTTGCAGCCAAATCCAACCCTATGTACCCAACGGCAGCGTGCTGTGGGGCCGCACCCGCATCGGTTTGCGCTGCGTGCAGGGCGAAAAGCCCTGGAATGTGTTTTTGCCCATCACCGTCAAAGTCATGGCCCCGGCCTTGGTGGCTGCCGCCACTTTGCCTGTGGGCCACGTGCTCACCGAGGCCGACCTGACTCAAGCCGAAGTCGACCTGGCCGAAAACGCGTCAGACGCCGTGCTGGACATGACCCTCGCCGCAGGCCGCAGCCTGACCCGTGCCATGGCACCAGGGCAAAGCCTGCGTCAGTTCCACCTCAAACCCCGGCAGTGGTTTGCGGTGGGCGACTTGGTCAAAGTGGTGGCAATAGGCCCGGGTTACCGGGTGGCCAGCCAAGGGCTAGCGCAAACCCCGGGGTTGGAAGGGCAGGTGGCGCGGATCAAAATGGAGAGTGGGCGAACGCTCACCGGCATGCCTGTGGCAGACCGTATGGTGGAGTTGCCGCTGTGACAAACCTAAAAATCTTTGAAAATAGGCCTCAAGTCGGCTTGAAGTCGGCCGATAAACCATGCATGTTGACGGACCCACATCGTTCTACAGTCTGCACTGTTGATGTTTTTACCCCGTCATCTTGGAGAACGCCATGAAGATCGGAAATTCGGACAGCCCACAGCCGCTGGTTTCAACCACCCCCTCGCGCGCCCCGGCCGACAACAAAGCCGCTGCTGCGCCTGCTGCGGCCTCGGTTGGAACTGATGCCAGCGCCCAAGTGGCGCTGTCCAGTGCCGCGGCCTCATTGCTGCAAAGCACAGTCGGCACAACTGCCGCCAACGCCGACTTCAACGCCGAAAAAGTTGCTCAGGTGTCGGCCGCCATTGAGGCTGGCACTTTCAAGCCTAACCCTGAAGCGATTGCCGACAAACTCATTGCCAATGCACAAGAGCTGTTGAACAAAACGTCTTCTTAACTTTTAGTTTCTATTGACTGGGCCACGAGTCATGAAACCATTTTTCCCCGCGAGTACCAACGCTGCGCCGCTTCCTGTCGTCGCACCTGCGCTGGAAGCCAGCCTGCTAGACGTTGAAGCCAGCTTGGCCGGTCTGGGTGAAGCATTGCGTGTACGCGATGCGGTGGCGATAGACCAAAACGCCAGCGGCCTGCAAGCCGCATTGGCTCGCGCCGTGGATCAATTTGCCCTGGCCGCACGCAGTGGGCCTATTCCGGCGGCCTTACGGGCCCGCTTGTCCCGTGCCAGTGGACAAGTGGCTGCTCAAAGAGAATCCCTGGCCCGCGCGACCGCCGCGCTGGATCGTGCCATTGAGGTGCTGATTCCCAGCGACAGCAGCTCGGTTTATTCCGCCATTGGCGCCACCACCCGTTCGGTACGTGGCGGCATGATTCAGGCCTGATGTAGGGCCTGTCTCTCGTTCCAAATACCCTGCAAACCCCCTGCTGATAGATCGTTTGGTGCAACCGAACGAAGCACAGAATGAAGCGCAACGGCGTACCATCCTTTGCCGCCGTGAGGGGAAACATCATGACCTTGCAACAACTGCACAGCCTCAAGAATTGGCACCAGCGCCAGGGCAACACCAAACGCGTGGAATGGCACTTGTGGGAGGCCGTGCTGACCCTGTGGTTGCTGGGCTGGGCCGGCATTCCGGCTGCACTGCTGGCGGGCGGCCCCTGGGTGCCCTGGGTTTGCCTGGCACTGATTGCATTGCCCAGCAGCTATGTGCTGCTGCGTGCGCAACTACACCGTCGTGGCCGCTTGCGCTGTGATTGGTTGGCGCTGTTGCGCTGAAAGTTCAGCTTGAATTACCAAACACTACAGCGGCCGACCATCAAAAGTTTGGCATTGATTTAAGTCGCCCGTTTGCAAACCGGTTTTGAACCAACGCACCCTTTGTGCGCTGCGGCCGTGGGTGAAGGTTTCGGGGCGCACCGTGCCTTGAGACTGGCGCTGCAAGGCGTCGTCGCCAATTTGTGAGGCGGCATTCAAGGCTTCTTCCAAATCGCCTTTTTCCAAAATTTGCCGGGCTGCTTGGGCGTGGTGGGCCCAAATGCCAGCAAAACAATCGGCTTGCAATTCAAGCCGCACACTCAGCGCATTTTGTTCGGCTTCACTCACCCGTCCTCGGCGGGCGTCCACCCGGGCGGTGATGCCCATCAAGTGCTGCACATGGTGCCCCACCTCGTGGGCAATCACATAGGCCTGAGCGAAGTCGCCAGGTGCGCCCATGCGGGTGCGCATCACTTCGTAAAAAGACAGGTCGATGTAAATTTTCTCGTCGCCGGGGCAGTAAAAAGGCCCCATGGCGGCTTCGCCGCGTCCGCAAGCCGTGGGTTCGCTGCCGCGAAACAGACGCAGTTTAGGTTCCCTGTATGTTTTTCCCGCGCGTTGGAATTGCTCGCGCCACACGTCTTCGGTGTCGGCCAGCACGGTGGAAACAAAACGCGCCATCGCATCGTCGGCGGGCGGTGCACCTGCAGGGGTTTGTTGGCTGATTTGCTCGCCACCCAAACCGCCACCCCCCAGCACGCCCAGCACCTTCATGGGGTTGATGCCAAAGGCCCAACTGGCCAACAAAGCAATCACGATGGTGCCCAGCCCAATGCCGCGCCCACCGCCTAGACGCATTCCGGGGCGACCGCCGTTGCCGCCGCCCCTTGCGTCTTCAACGTTGTCGCTTTGACGGTTGCCTTCCCACTTCATGCGCTTGCTCCTGGTTGGGAAGGAGCATGCTACAAGGTTTGCCTGATTAGTTCAGTGCAGCACCGGCAGCCCTTTGCATAAATTCTTGCGCCTGCTCTCCAGTCGCTGATAGCCCTCAAACAATACCAAGGCCAACTGGCGCAGCGGTTCATGGGTACTGGTGTGGGCCAGAGCAAAGCGCTCATAGGCGTAACGGGAGTCCATGAAAAGTCGTCCCACATTCAAAGGCCATTCGTTCGCCTGCATCAAGCGGGCAAAAGTTTGAAGTTGCTCGCATTGCGCGGCGAGTGATTGGGCCAGTTGCCCTATCCAAAGCTGCTCCGGTTCATCTGTCAAAGTGCCCATCGTGGCACACACCGCAGAGTCGGGCTGATTCACAAGAATGGATGCATGTGCGGTGTGTTTCATCAATGACGTCAGCATGTGGAGTGATGTTGCTCGCAACGGTAAGACCACCACTGACGGTTCAATACCCAGAAAAGACGGTGCTTGCGTATGCTTTTTTGAGGTGCCAAGGGTTCGAGTGTCGGTCCAGAAAGATACAAATGTTGTCCACGGCGAGGCGACAAACTGATAGCCTGGGCGCTGTGGTCGAATGGTTTGTTTCTCATCTGCACAGACTTCTTTTCCTGACAATGTCACAACCGCACGCTTCTCCCATGCACTGGGCACCGGCCAATTTGCTGGTGGGATTTCTCTATATCGTCTGTGGTTGGTTGGCTTTGCACCTGAGCATTCCGCCTGGTTTCGCTGCACCGCTGTACCCGCCCGCTGGTGTTGCACTGGCTTTTGTTTTGGTGTTCGGTACACGTGTTTTACCGGCGGTGGCAGTGGCTGCCTGTGTAGTCAACGCGTTTGTCACGCCCGACCGGGGTCTTACCCTGGCCCAGTGGTGGATTCCAGCGTGTATTGGTCTGGGTGCGGCCGCGCAGGCGGGTGTGGGTAATTGGCTGGTGAAACGCTGGGTGCGCCAGCCCTTGGAATTGTCGGAGTTTCGTGACATCTTGGCTTTTTATGTGTACGGCGGGGTGCTGGCTTGTTGGGTGAGCGCGTCCGTGGCCACGGCCACCCTTTGGATGGCGGGCGTTTTCTCTGCTTCCAACGCGCCATTGTTTTGGGCGACCTGGTGGATGGGGGACACCTTGGGTGTGTTGATTGCTACCCCGATGGTGCTGACCCTCATGGGTCAACCCAGAGGCGACTGGGCGCCACGGCGGATGTCAGTGGGCTTGAGTTTGTTGGTGGCTTTGGGTTTGCTCGCGATGGGTATCGTGCATGCTGTACGTGACGATGCGCACCATTCAAAACAAACGTTCGACGCCGATGCTGCGCGCGTGCAAACGGAATTTAACGCGGCACTGCACGAACCTTGGCAAGCGGTGCGGGCGCTGGCGGTTGCTTATCGTTTGTTCGGCATGGAGGGGGCTGCTGGTCAACGTGTGGAAAGCACTGCCGCGACACACCGCGAAATCAGCCGACCTTGGATGCGAGACCAGTCGGGATTGCTTTTTTTGGGTTGGGCCGAACCCCCTGTTGCGGTTGATGTCGCAGGGGCACCTTCTATTGGTGTATCTCTCCCACCTCCAGCCACGGCAGACGCGGCCTTGCTGCTGCGGTTTGTTGAAACCTTTGACGGTGCGCGAACACAAGCACAAGGGCAGCCTCTCTCAACGGCACCTGGTTTGAATCTGCTAGATCTGCCCGGTGCCCGTGCTGCTTTGAACCAGTCCGTACAAACTGGACAAGCGGTCTTGTTGTTTGTGCCCGCGGCGGCGCTTGGTACGCAGCTTGCCCTTTTGGGTGACCTCACGCCTCATCCGCAAGTCGCCGTGTTGATTCAAGCGGTGTTGGCGAGTGCCCCCCCGAGTCCCACAGTGGTATCGCCGTCTGCCTTGCCTTTGCGTGGTGTGGTGGTGGCGGGTTTGCGCTTGCAAGACATGCTTAGCCAAATCACACAGCTTGTATCCCCTGCGCTCCATCTTTGTCTTGAGGCACCGCCAGGTGGCGTTACGGTGCTCGCTGACCCGATTGGCATGTGTGCCGCGACGCGCCCGGGGGAGATGCAAACCGTTTTTCCCTTGAAATGGGCGCCTCAATCCTTGCAACTGCGTGTTTCCGCGCAGGCCAGTGAAATGCCGCAGGACGCTCACTTTGGTGCGCGGGCCCTGGCGGTGATAGGCCTGTTAGCGGTAGCGATGTTGGGGGCACTGCTGTTAACGGTAACAGGCCGCGCGCGGCGCATTCAACTGGCGGTGGGTGAGCGCACCCGTGAGTTGTTGCAACAAATCAAAGAACGCGAGGCCACCGAAGCGCAATTGAGAGAGAGCGAAACCCGGCTCACCAACATCGTCAACAACTTGCCCTTGGGTGTGGTGTATTCCAATTTGCAAGGCGAAATCAAACAAGTCAATACCCGCTTTTGCGACATGTTGGGTTACAGCGCTCATCGGCTGATGCGAATGAAGGTGCTGGACTACACCCACCCGGAAGATTCAGCCAGGGACGAGGAAGGCATAGCGCAGTTGTTGAGTGAGCAGGTGGCTGTGTTCAGCCACCGCAAACAACTGGTGCGTCAAGATGGCAGTCGGCTGTGGGTGCAGTCCACCGTGTCCTTGCTGCGTGACGCCCAGGGACAACCTCGCCGCATTGTCGCAGCGGTGGAAGACATCACCGAGCACCTGCGCCTGGCCGATGCCGAACGAGCCCGCGAAGCAGCCGAAGCCTCCAACCAAGCCAAGAGCGTGTTTTTGTCGCGCATGAGCCATGAGTTGCGCACACCGCTGAACGCCATGCTGGGCTTTGCACAACTGCTGGAACTGGACAGCCGCAACCCCTTGCCCGACGCGCAGCGTGGCTGGGTGGCGCAAATACAAAAAGCCGGTTGGCATTTGCTGGACATGATCAACGACGTGATGGATCTGTCGCGCATCGAGTCCGGCAATTTGCGCTTGCAGGAAACCACGCTCGATTTGTTCGAGTTGCTGGCAGGCACCTTGCCGTTGGTGGAGGCTGATGCACGCCAGCGTGGGGTCAGCATGTCCCACCACATCACTCCCGAAGCGGCCTGGGTGCGTGGTGACGCTACCCGCGTTAAACAAATTCTCACCAACTTACTCTCCAACGCCGTCAAGTACAACGTGGAAGGCGGGCGCATTCATGTGTCCAGCCGTGCGCAAGACGGCATGGTGGAGTTGAGTGTGACCGACACCGGCCTGGGTCTATCGGCGGAACAAATGAAGGACTTGTTCCAACCCTTCAACCGCTTGGGCCGAGACCGCTCCAGCATTGAAGGCACAGGGATCGGCCTGGTGATCAGCCAGCGGTTGGCCGAATGGATGGGTGGCGGCTTGTGGGTGAAAAGCACCCCCGGTCAAGGATCCAGTTTTACTTTGACCTTGCCACAAGTGGAACGCCGCGAGACCGTGCATGGCGAGTTGGATGAGCCCGAGGTCACGCCGTCCACCTACCACCGCAGGCGAGTTCATTATGTTGAGGACAACGAGACCAATGTGGAAGTGATGCGCGGCATCTTGGCCCAGCGTCCGCAAATTGAGCTCTCGGTGTCGCTCACCGGCCTGGACGGTTTGGCTGCCATTCGCACCCTGCGGCCCGACGTGATCTTGCTGGACATGCACCTGCCCGACATCAGCGGCATGGAGCTGCTGCGCCACTTGCGCAGCGAGGGCAGCACAGCAGGCATTCCCGTCATCGTGGTGTCGGCCGATGCGCTGCAAACCCAGGTGGAACAAGCGCTGGGTCAAGGGGCACTGCATTACCTGACCAAACCAGTGAATGTGAGTGACTTGCTCTCCCTGTTGGACGATATTCTCATGAGTACAGACACGGTCTTTGGGGATGGGGTAATCTAACCTGTTGATTTAATTGGATGTATTTTCCGAATGGAACCTTCGTCAGCACTCTCTATCAGAGAGTGCTAATATGAAACTTGTGTTCACGAGGAGGGTTTTCCATGAGTACTGATGTGATGACATTGCCTGCTCCCCAGAGCGCTCTTGCGTTGCGTGACCCTTGGGCCCTGGTTCCGTCATTGGGTAACCTCGATGCCTATATTTCTGCCACCAACCGCTTGCCCATGCTGACCGCGGAAGAAGAGCTGGCTTTGGCAAAGCGTCTGCGTGAGCAGGGCGATGTTCAAGCGGCCGGGCAGTTGGTGCTCTCTCACTTGCGTTTGGTGGTGTCTATCGCACGCCAGTACCTGGGTTATGGCTTGCCTCATGGCGACTTGATTCAAGAGGGCAATGTGGGATTGATGAAAGCCGTGAAACGCTTTGATCCTGATCAGGGCGTGCGTTTGGTGAGTTACGCCATGCATTGGATCAAGGCTGAGATTCATGAATACATTCTGAAAAATTGGCGCATGGTCAAAGTGGCCACCACCAAAGCGCAGCGCAAGTTGTTCTTCAACCTGCGCTCCATGAAACAAAGCCTGAAAGAAGACGCGCAGCAAGGCCAAACCCACCGCAGCACGCTGACCCAGCGCGAAGCGGATGCTGTAGCCAAGCAACTCAACGTCAAACCAGAAGACGTATTTGAAATGGAAACCCGCTTATCAGGCGGTGACGTGGCTTTGGAGCCTCAGAGCGAGGACAGCGAAGAGAACTTCGCCCCCATTGCCTACTTGGCCGACGAAAGCACTGAACCCACTCGCGTCCTGGAGGCTAACCGCCGCGATTGGCTGGCCAGCGATGGCATCACCCAAGCACTCAGAAGCCTGGACGATCGCAGCCGCCGCATCGTGGAAGAACGCTGGCTCAAGGTCAATGACGACAACTCAGGCGGTATGACCCTGCATGAATTGGCCCATGAATACGGTGTGAGCGCCGAGCGAATCCGCCAAATTGAAGTGGCGGCCATGAAAAAAATGCGCAAAGCTCTGGCGGAGGTTTAAGCACCGGCCAGCAAGGCTTTCACGTCGGCCATCAACCCATCCGAAGGCTGCCCGTAACGAGCGAAGAGACGTACACGCCCCTGGGGATCAAACACGTACGAGCCCGCCGTGTGATCCATGCTGTAGCTGCCCTCGGTTTTGCCGGCCACTTTGGCATAGAACACCTTGAACGCTTTGGCGGTGGCCGAGGTTTGTTCGCTGCTGCCGCGCAAAGCAACAAATGCCGGATCAAAGCTGGCCATATAGGCCTTCAAAATCTCTGGCGTGTCGCGTTCAGGATCTACTGTGATGAATACTGCCTGTAGACGTTCACCATCGGTGCCCAGTGATTTTTTGATCTGCGCTAATTCCACCAGTGTCGAAGGGCAGACGTCAGGGCACTGGGTGAAACCAAAAAACACCACCGTCACCTTGCCCTTGAAATCAGCCAAGGTGCGCAGCTGGCCTTGGGTGTCGGGAAGAGCAAAGTCTCGTGCGTAATCGGCGCCTGTGATGTCGACACTGCGAAAGCGTACTTTTTCTGTGCCACTTTGTTTGCCGGCATCGCAGCCCCCCAGGAGGGCCAGTGTCGGCAAAGCGATCAAGCTCAATAGCTGGCGTCGATACATGACTCAACCTCGTGGAAATATCAGCGGGTGCAGGTAGTGGTCTAACAACAGGGCCGCAAACAGCAACATCAAGTGCCAGATCGAAAAGCGGAATGTTGCGCGGGCCAGGCTATCGGAATACTGTCGCCAAAGCTTCCATGCGTAGCCCGTGAAACCCACACCCAGTGCCAAGGCGGCTGCCAGATAAATCCAACCACTCATGCCCGACACAAATGGCAGCAAGGTGGCCGCGAACAGCACCAAGGTATAGAGAAAAATGTGCAAACGGGTGAATTCCGCCCCGTGGGTCACGGGCAGCATGGGCAGGCCGGACTGGCGGTAGTCCTCCGCCCGGTACAGCGCCAGGGCCCAGAAGTGCGGCGGCGTCCAGAGGAAAATAATCAAACAAAGAATCAACGCCTCTGGCCCCACTTCGCCGCGCATGGCGGCCCAGCCGAGCACTGGGGGCATGGCGCCTGATGCGCCGCCAATCACAATGTTCTGCGGTGTGGCGGGTTTGAGCAGCAAGGTGTAGACCAAGGCATAACCCACGAAAGTAGCAAAAGTGAGCCACATGGTCAGTGGGTTGACCCATACCCAAAGCACCAAGCTGCCCAGTAAACCCAGCAGGGCTGAGAAGGTGAGGGTTTGCATATTGGTCAACTGCCCCTTGGCCGTGGGTCGCCAAGCCGTGCGCGCCATCTTGGCGTCAATTTTTTGTTCCACCACGCAGTTGAATGCGGCCGCAGCCGCAGCCACCAACCAAATGCCCGCCGTCGCGGCCAGCACAGGCTGCCACTGTGGCCATCCGGCCTCGGCCAACAACATGCCGATTACGGCGCAGAACACAATCAACTGCACCACACGCGGTTTGGTAAGGGCGTAGAACTGCTTGAAGCGTGATTCACGAACGACCGACGTATCGGGAGAGGTCAAGGTGTCGGCCATGTGGGGTGAGGACTGGGTGTCTGGTGTGTCCGGTGCGGCAGAACCCGCCGAAAAAACAAGGCCATTTTACGGGGGCCATCTCCGCAAAGCAGCCAACCGAGCAAAAACACTTTTTTTCGCCCCAAGCCCTCAAGTTTTTTCGCCAGGCGCCGAAGACTGCGATACGTCTCAGTTCTTTCTCTAGGAGAGCCCCATGAACCTCAGCCAATTGCCCAGCTCAGGTCCCTTGACGCCTACTGTCGCTAGCAACGCTGCCGGCGGCACCGGTACGACCGCGACGGAGCGTTCCTTGCAAGAAAAACCCAACGCCGTTCCCCCCGTGGATCCGGTGACCAATATGCCACTGCCACCGCGTTTTCCCTGGCTCAGTCGGTTGGCAATGGAACTTGAGAAATCGTCTTCCCAGCCTTCGCCCTACGGTACGCCGGCCAATTTAGGCAACAGCGTGAACAAATCGGCGTGATCTCACCCAAACATTCACAATCAGCTGTTGGTCACCCCGGACGCCACATGCCCGGCAGGAACGTGGACGGATGCGTTTTCGATGTGGCCGGTTTGGTCATCAAAGAAAAAATCTGGCTCGAATTCACGCAAAAAAGTGCCTTTGGGCAGGCCGCCCAAAAACATGGCCTCGTCCACTTCGATGTCCCAGTCCATCAGCGTGCGTATGGCCCGCTCGTGGGCGGGCGCGCTGCGCGCTGTGACCAAGGCAGTACGCAAACGCATCGCCTCGGCCGGTTCGTGTTGTAAGCGCTTGAGCGCCTCCAGCAAAGGTTTGAAAGGGCCGGCTGCCAGCGGTTTGGCTGCGCGGTCGCGTTCATGCGCTTGAAAAGCATCCAACCCGGCACTTTGAAAAACTTGCTCTGCCTCGTCAGAAAACAACACCGCATCGCCGTCAAAAGCGATGCGAACCTCTGATGGATGGTCCGCTGAAGCACGAGCCGAATGTGGATACACCCGTGCAGCAGGCACACCGGCTGCCAGAGCCGAGCGCACATCGGCCTCGTTGGTGGATAAAAACAAGTTTGCATTCAGGGGCTTGAGGTAACGCCAAGGCGATTCTCCGCGTGTGAACACACCCCGCTGAATTGGCAGCCCATAGTGCTGACAAGAACGAAACACCCGCATGCCCGATACCGGGTCGTTGCGCGACAGGATCACCACCTCCACCCGAGGTGCGGTCGCGCCTTGATTGAACGCCATCAGCTTGTTCACCAAGGAAAAAGCCACCCCTGGCCCAGCGGCCTGTTCCAGACGGTGTAGCTGAAGCTGCATGTAAGCGCGGTCGTCCTTGGCCTCAAAGACCTGGTTTTCTTCTTCAAAGTCAAACAAGGCACGCGATGAAATGGCCACAACCAGTTGGCCAGCGAGAGAGATGGGCATGAGTCAGCGGTGAACCTGAAGCAACGGGGCCTTCATCTTGCCACTCTTGTGATGGTCCGCATACTTCATCAGGCGCCGCCGCATGGACGCGTAGCGCTCGGTACAAATTGGATGTGGGAGTCGAAGCCGCCAACGTAAGCATTCATGCGGTGTTGCGGAGCATAGGAGAGCGACCTGGTGAAATATGCGGGCGAGTGACCTTCTTGGTGCTCATTTTTCCGATTGCGGTGAAGTATTTGCAATCGGGCGCATCTTTTTCGTCAATTTTCAATGAACCTCGCGGCACTTTTGCCGCACACAAGGAGGTTGCGGCCAATCAAGTGAAGAGCTTACTCACAAGGCTGCCCTGCCGCTGGGTGGGATGTCGGCAACTTGCCAACCGAACGAAAAGATATTGAAAAACGCTGTCATCAGAAAAACGCTGTCATCAAAAGAAAAGATACTGAAAAACGCTGTCATCAGAAAAAACACCTCGCCAGGGAGGGAGGCTCTTAAATGAAAAAAAACGGTATGGTTTTATCCGGCTTGGGATTTTCACAGCTCAATCTGGAGCCTAGCGTTCGGTACCAATTGGATTTGCCACCCGAAACACAAAAATCAAGCAATCAAGCGGTACTGCCGGGCATAGAAGAGCGACCTGTTGCGCTGTGTGGGCTGGAAGTGTGGTTGGCCAACAGCATGCTTTCCTGGATGCGGGGTCTCCTGGGGCGCCCTCCTTTGAAAGCCCATCAAGCCATTTTGTTGTCACGATGCAATTTGGTGCATACCTTCGGCATGGGTTATGCCTTGGATCTGGTCTTCATGCGGCGAGACGGCACGGTGCTCAAGGTGGTCAATGCGCTGCGCCCCAGCCGCATCAGTGGGCACTGGCGAGCCCACGACGTACTAGCGCTTGCGCCCGGGGCAGCGCTGGTCAGCGGTATCGAGCCTGGCGTGAGGTTGCCTATTGAATCGCTGTGATCAGGTGTGCGCCAAGCGAGCACGCCAACAGTCCACCGAAGTCGTGGCTCGGCCAGGTGACGGTGAATGACAAACCGATTTTGAAACAATCGAGTTGATCGACGAACGCACAAACCGTGCTGCGCGCAATGACGTTGATTGGTACACCTTGTTGAAGCGAACCTCATATGCTGAGCATGTTCAAAAGAACTACACCTAAGAATGTCTCACTCGCCCCGAACACTTTGGCGCGAGATCAGGTTTGCTCAGTCCGCCCCGAACACCTCACCTTGCGCATCAAACATCTGAGTTTCCTGCGCGCCTTGCACGCCCACGGGGTACCAAAAGAGCAAATGCCGGTGATGCAAGCCTTGTGTGGTGAGTTGTTGGTGGTGTTTGCTTTTGATTTGCCTGACGAGTTTGTCATGGCCACGCCTGACTTGTTGGCCCAGGCGGGCTTGCCGGCGGACAGCCCGACTGGTGATTTATTGGCATTGGCTCAGGACAAACTGAAGGGTCAGTTTTCTGCGCAACTGCTCAAGACCAAGTACGAAGGTGTGATGAGCGAGCGGGCGGATAAGCAGATGGAAGCGGTACTGCTGGTTTTTGATGGTTTTTGGGATCAGCACGTGCGCTCACTCGTGCAAGGCGACATCCTGGCGGTTGCAGTACGCAGGGACGTCTTGTTGGTGGCCGACTCGGCGATTCCCTCGGCCCTGGCCTCTTTGAACCAGGAGGCGTTATGGATGGAGCGCGCTGCGCAAGATGCGCATGGTCTGTCCAACCAAGTCATGCGTCGTGTTGACGTTGCTTGGCAATTGCTGGGCACATGAACGAGGGGCGTGTACCTTTCCACACCACAGTCGTACTCAAGCCAGGGTTGACTGTCTACTTGGAGCTGCCAGCCTGCTGTTTCCGGGCGTGTTGCGGGCTCAAACCGTGGTTGGTACAGGGCGGGCGACAAGCGTGCTCCGGCACTGCGCGAAATGCAAGTTCACAAAGTGGCCGAGTTGGGCCTGAGCATTTGGGTGGAAAACCAACCAGCTTGGGATACCCTGCTGCAAACTGGCGGTGGCCACCCGAGTTTTGTGGTGCAAAGGCCAGATAACTACCATCCGCCCACGGTCATGACCTATGGCAGTTGGCCCAAACCGCAGGTCACAGATGCGCAAATGCGTGTCGTGGCAAGCACAGCTATTCAAACCGCCAGCAAGACAAACCGCCAGCAAGAACTTTGGGATTGATGCAGCGCATGCCTTTCATCATGTTGAAACAGCGAACCAAAGCAGTCTCTCAAAGGCCATTTGCTTTCTCGCTTGTCTGGGGGTTGGTGGGTGTTGTGGCTGCGTTTTCCGGCCGAGTTCATGCCCAGTCAATTGAAGCCCAACGCTACAAAACCTCACAGGGCGTTGAAGTCATTAAAAACCGTGTGGCACCGCCCCAAGCCGCTGCACCGGTCCATGACAAGCCCACGCCTGCATCCAACGAACTGGCTCGGGTGTCAGCGGCGGGCTCGCGACCTGCCTAGCCCGCATATTTCACCAGGTCGCTCTCCTATGCCTCGGAACACCGCATGAATGCTTGCTTTTCCTGCTTCGAGTGCCAAATCCAATTTGTACCGAGCGCTACGCACCCGATTGAGCCGTTCTGCGGCCTGCTTTCCGCGTTGCTCCTCCTCGTGGGCACGAGCCCGCAGTGTCGTCCCGCCTTGCCAGCATGCCGCATCACAGCCCACTCGGGCGCGTCCCTAGTTGAAACATACGGGCTAGAGGCTCAGGGGGCGTGAATGTCCAGCTCAACCAGCTGCACCTGGCCTGGCGCTGCACCGGCCAACCGCTCGAATTGGTTCTTTTCTTCGGTGCTTGAAATGCGCAACACCTGGCCATCAAAGTCCTCAACTAAATTGAATGCCAGCGCCAAATGACCATACACCTGTTCCACCGAGTCAGAGAACTTGCCACTGACAACACCTTTGATCTGGGGGCTGAAAACCCGAGTTCGACACCAATCGTCCATTCCGGGCGGTTTCCCTGCTTTGGTCTCAATGAAATCAACCAGTTAGAGGCGTTGAGTTGTTTTTGCTGTAGTGGCACGCGGGTAAATTGATTGTGTTGGCACTCATTTGGTTATC
>JBJTHI010000073.1:0-3305 GCA_046094425.1 Burkholderiales bacterium
AAAAAAAATGTCAACTTTCAACGCCTTTCGTGAGCTAAATCACCTGCGCTGGGTAACGTTCACGCAAATCGTGACAAATGCTGTCAATGCAGCAAGGCAGGACGGTTTTTCGATGAACTACTGGCCGGAGGCCATAGCCAACTTGGATGAATTTGCCGCCCTCGTCTCCGCCCTTGACTTGGTGGTGACGGTGTGCAACACCACGGTCCACTATGCTGGGGCTGTTGGCACCGCGGCTTGGATACTGGCCCCGACCGTGCCTGAATGGCGATACGGGCTTAGCAATCGAAGTTTGCCCTGGTATCCAAGCTCAGTCATGTACCGTCAAGCGCGAGCCGGAGACTGGAGCAGCGTGATTGACAGCATTTGTCACGATTTGCGTGAACGTTACCCAGCGCAGGTGATTTAGCTCACGAAAGGCGTTGAAAGTTGACATTTTTTTTAACAAATCCCATGGCCTAAGAATTGCTGTTACTGATCGCGGCACTCATTTGGTCGTTTTTTAAAGGAGTTACAGATGAAGAAGTCTCTTCAAAAGGGTTTTACCTTAATCGAACTGATGATCGTTGTGGCGATCATCGGCATTTTGGCTGCGGTTGCATTGCCTGCTTATCAGGACTACACCATCCGAGCTAGGGTGTCGGAACTGATACTCTCTGCTTCCTCTGCGAAAAACTCAGTCAGTGAAGGCTGCCAAGCTATCAACTCTTGTGGGGGCACAGTAGCATTGGGCATCGCGATTGCATCTTCACAATACATCTCTTCGGGCACCATTCAAACCACTGGCGGCACAATTGGCATTTCCGCTAAAAACGCGATTGGCACAACAGGCGCAGTGACTGTCAGTTTGGTGCCTTCCTGGACTGGTCAATTAGTGAACTGGACCTGCACAACGTCTCCCCTTAGGTTTGGGCCATCGTCCTGCCGCGGATAACCCAGTTTTGCTTAACTTAAGGGGGCGCAGAATGCGCCCCTTTCTTTCATTAATGCCTACGCAGAACTTATCCTAGAAACCGCAGTCGCCAGGCATATGTCGACAGGCTTGCAGTGGATGATGTCATCAAGTTGGGCCTCCTCGAGCAGCGCCCGGTTGACTCGCCCCGGGCCATCCGACGACGGGGGATCTAGATGAGTTCTTGGAATCCAGCTTGATCTGTTCTTGCAGCGCGGTGCAGGCGCTGCAAGAACAGATCCATCAACTACGATTGCAACCATGGACTCTGAATTGACGCGTAGCAAATACTGGGTCGCCACAGATGCGTCCGGCACCAGCTGACAGTGACCTACTTTAACAATGCTAAAAACCAACTCGGGGTAATTACTGAACCGATGTTGCATTACCGAGACTGGAGCAGCGTGATTGACAGTATTTGTCACGATTTGCGTGAACGTTACCCAGCGCAGGTGATTTAGCTCACGAAAGGCGTTGAAAGTTGACATTTTTTTAACAACCTGAATCCGTGAGCCAAGTTGCCATCTGACGAATATGAGGTTGAGTTTGCACCCTGATATTGCAAATCTATCGGAAGTTGTGGGCAAGCCGATGGTCAATCGCTGCGCGCGCAGCCCTGGGCCTGCTCGGGGATCGGTTTTTGGCCGCTCCAGCGCATGGATGCCCACGCCGCAACGGGCGCTTGGGGCACTTTTTCAAATCCGTGAGCCTGCTGGGCGTGCGCTTGGGTCTACAACGGCGCGTGTGCCTGGCGCTACTTCGCTACGCCGTACTCGCAAACAACTCGCCATGCACCCGAGCGAAGGCTTTGGCCGCTTTGTCATTGGCCCCCAGCCCCAACACAATGCGCCTGCCCGTCTCTATGATTCGCCCAGCCCGGTAAATCAGCTCTTGCATCACCGTCTTCAAACGCCGCCTCTTGGCCGCATGGCGCACTGGCGCATCGGGCCCGAGCAGCCCGCGCTGACCGATCAAACGCAGTATGTTCATCGCCAGCGCCGCCAACTGGCACACCAGGTAGTTGGTGTCGAACTTGCCCGAGGGCAGCCGCGTCAGATCCAGATCGGTCTTGAACTCGGCATGGAATTGCTCGTGCGTGCCGTGATCAGCGTAGAGCTTGATGATCTCTTGCGCACTGAAGCGCTTGGGCAAACTCGTCGTCCAGCCCTCAAGCGTGAGCTGCGGCTCGATGAGTATTTGGCCGTGTTTGTCGATGCTGCGCTCGGTCAAGCGCAGCACACGGCGCACCGGGCGATGGATGCCTTCGATGGCCACGGCTTGTTCCCACAGCGCCACGCGCTTGCCTGCGCGGGGTTGCTCCCAGTGGATATCGGTGTTGGTGTTGGGTTCTGTGCTGGGTTCTGCGTTGGCGTCAGCATTGAGACTGGCCCACAGCGCCTGCACGTTGGTCGTGCGGGGGTTCCATTTGATGAGCCAGTCCACTTGAGCAAGCGGACCGCTAGGGTTGCCGTCAGCTCGCGCACCACTGGCTTGGTTGCACGATTCCATCTCCAGCATCAAGCGCGTGGAGTCAAAGCCCGAGTCCAAGCGGGCCAGAATCGGGGCGCGCTGTTGCGATCCGTGAGCAGCGGCACTGAGCCGCTGGGCCATGGGGATGATGCGCTGCAAGTTGAAGTCCGTCTCGCTGGCCGAGTGCTGAGAGCCTGGGCGCAGCGCCAACTCCAGGCAAAAGCCGTGTTGCCCCAAGTAGCCTGCCAGTGGGCAGTAGCCGTCCACCCCGGCGTAGGTGCGGCCCACGCCTTCTTTGGTGGTGCCACCGTTGTCCATGGCAAAGGTGTCAATGTCCAGGGGCAGCCAGCCGCAGGGCAGCACGCCGTAGTCAGGGCGCTGAGCTGCCAAGAGCGTCTCGATCATGGGGCCGATGAAATCAAAAAGTTCAGCCGCACGCGCATCCATGCGCTGGCGCAGCGTGGGGCTGGAGGGCAGCAAGGTGATGCCCAGCGCGGTTTTGTAGAAAGTGTCACCGCGATAGCCTTCGATGGCATCAAAGTCGCTCTTGCCCTGGGTGAGCAGGCCCAGGTAGCTGCGCAAGATGTCGCTGTTGGCCACCCCCGCCTTGACGGGCAAGGCTGCGTCCACGCGGGACAGCACAGGCTGCAATGCCTGCAGGTAGTGCCCCACCAAGGCCAGTCCGGCCACCGGGGTGAGGTCGTAGTCGAGTTGCTTGACGAGGAGTTGGCGCATGGGCTGTGGGGACTCAAGAAATCCAATTTGAATACCCTGCCTCAACTCACCCACAGAGTGATCCGCTGTCAGGATCAACCCCAACACTTTCTTCAATCACATCAACCACTTGGCCGCTTGCGCGCTTGGGGCGCTCACGGATTCAGGG
>JBJTHI010000074.1:0-9582 GCA_046094425.1 Burkholderiales bacterium
CCGCAGTGGCGTGGCAAGCGGGATCCAGGTCGTCGGCCCCTTGCATGGCGTCGTAAGACAAGGCCAGGGTTTCAACCGTATCGGCCAGGGGCCCCAAGTGGTCAATGCTGTAGACAAACGGGTAGGTGCCACGCCGCGACAAACGCCCGAAGGTGGGTTTGAGCCCCCACACGCCGCACAAGGATGCAGGCACACGAATCGAACCATTGGTGTCTGAACCTAAAGTGAGGGGCACTTGCGCCGCCGCCACGGCCGCACCCGAGCCGCCTGAGGAGCCACCCGCGATGCGGCTCAAGTCGTGCGGGTTGCGGGTGGGGCCATGGTGGGAGTTTTCGGTGGTGAAGCCGTAGGCGTATTCGTCCATGTTGAGCGCACCGATCAACACCGCACCGGCCGCGTTCAAACGCGCCACCAGCACCGCGTCCTCGCGCGCAGGCGGTAAGTCACGGTTGATCTTGGAGCCTGCGAGGGTGACCACGCCTTCAATGTCAAACAGGTTTTTCACCGCATAAGGCAAACCAGCCAGTGGTGGCAACACATCACCCTGCGCGCGGCGTTGGTCGATGGCCTGCGCTTGTGCCAAGGCGCGGGCCACGGTTTTGTCGGTGAAAGCGTTGACGCGGTCGTCGGTGGCTTTCACCCGCAACAAAGCCGCTTCACAGAGATCGACCGCGCTGCATTGGCCCGTCGCCACCGCGCGGAGCATCTCGGTGCTGTTCATGGCGCTGAACCTCCGGCATCCACGCTCGGGAAAGGCGCGGGGCAGTAGGTTTGCACCAACTCGTCGTGGGGTGACAGGGGCGCCTCATCCAACACCGCAGCCAAGCGTTGGGCCAAAGCCAGGTGACCCGCCACCGAGGCCGCGCGCGTTTCGCTCAAACTCAAACCCTGGGCGGCGGCCACTGCTTGCACATAGGCCAAGATTTGCGCGTCCGTCATCGCCTCACCTCTCGCTGGAAAATTTCCAAGCTGCGTTTTTTGGTGCGAACGAAACTGGGCTCGCTCAAGGTGTCCACAGTGCGTGGCCGGGCATCGCCGTAGGGCAATATTTCGGCGATTTTGGTGGGCCGTTTGGTCAGCAGCAGCACTTGGTCGGCCAGGTAAACGGCTTCTTCCAAATCGTGCGACACCAGCATCATGGTGGTGCCGGTTTTCATGAACACCTCTTGCAACTTCTCGCGTATGAAGAGGGTCATCTCAAAGTCCAATGCCGAGAACGGCTCGTCCAAGAACAACACCTCGGGGTGGTTGGCCAGGGCGCGCATGATGGAGGCGGTTTGTTGTTGCCCACCCGAGAGTTCATAGGGGTAGCGGTTCAAATCAAACTTCACATCGAACGAAGCCACCAGCTCGGCCATGCGGCGGTCGACCTCGGCTTTGGATCGGCCCTCTAACTTCAAGGGATAGGCAATGTTGTCGATGGTGCGCATCCACGGGAACAGTGCCTCGCGGTAGTTCTGAAACACATAGCCAATCTTGGTGTCTTTGAGCGATTTGCCGTCGAACAAAATTTCGCCCGAGTCAATGGGCACCAAACCGGCAATCATGTTGATCAGCGTGCTCTTGCCACAACCGTTGGGGCCAAACACCGAGACGATTTTGTGTTTGGGTATGTCCAGGTCAAAGTTTTCGTAGAGCGGCCAACCGGCGAAGTATTTGGTCAGGCCACGTATGGTGATGTGGGTGCCAACAGGCCCAGGCTTAAAAACAGGCGTGGGCACGTCAGGCACCACGGCGGCGTTGAGAACTTCGGTCATGGTGTGCCTTTGGTGGTGGAGCCGCAGTGCTTCATCGCCCGCTCCAGTGAACGATGCGCCTCTCGGCAATCAGAAAAAGCGCGTTCAGTGCATAACCCAAAGCACCGGCGGCCAATATGGACGCGTACATGTCGCGCACATTCATCACCTGTTGTGAGTTGATGATGCGGTTGCCCAGGCCGCTGTCCGCGCCTATGAACATTTCTGCCACGATGACAATCACCAGCGCCATGGACACCGCAGAACGCAGGCCGACAAAACTGGGCTGCAAGCTCTCCCAAATGAGCACGTCTTTGAACACCTGCCAACGTGATGCGCCCATGACCTTGGCCGCCATCACCCTTTGCTTGCGGGCATTGATCACCCCATAAGCGCTGTTGAAGACCACGATCAAAAATGCACCGAAGGCAGCGATGGCAACTTTGTTGACATCGGAGATGCCAAAGATCATCAAGAACAGCGGGATCAACGCCGAGGAGGGTGTGGAGCGAAAGAAGTCGATCAAAAACTCCACGCTGCGGTAAGCCTTCTCGTTGCTGCCCAGCAGCACGCCCAGTGGCATGCCGATCACTGCTGCAATCATGAAAGCCTGGCAGGTGCGCCAAACCGTGACGCCGAAGTCTTTGAGCAGCGGGCCACCGGCCAAGCCGTTGATCAGTGCGCCCAAGGTGTCCAGGGGCGGCGGCAACAGTATGGGTTTGATGAAACCCAGGCGCACCACCAAGTCCCACACGATGAACAAAAACACCGGGCCGACGAAAGGCAAGAGTTTGCTCCAAGCAGGTGCCTTCGGCGCGACCGGTGCCGCGTCGCCCACGGGGGGTGCCCAGGGCCGGGCCGCAGGTGCGGAAGAGGCAGGCGTGGTGGTGCTCATGGCGATCAACCTTTGTAGAGCATGGACTCAACCATCAAACGCGAAGAGAAGATGCCCTTCTCAGCGAACAGGTCGAAGAACTTCTGGAAGTGGGCAATGTCAGCTGGCGTGAACTCGTTCCACATCGTGTAGGCCGCCAGCGGTACTTCGCTGGTGAGCGCGCCTTCAATGGCGGTGTAGCCCTTGAGGTACTGGCGCGCCTCAGCCGGCTTGGTGCGCACAAATGCCACCCCTTTGGCATAAGCGGCGATGAACTTCTTGGCCTCCGCCGGATTTTTCTTGATGAAGGCCGAAGTCAGCGAGGCCGAGCCGCCGAACCACGGGGCCATGGGGTCGCCCAGCACATAACGTGCGATCACACCCGCTTCCAACACACGGGTGGTGCCGTTGAGGCGGCCGATGGTGCCGGTGGGCTCCAGGGTGTAAGCGCCGTCCACCTGACCGGCGGCCAGGGCGGCCACATGCTGCCCAATGGGCAACTCCACCACCGTGACACCGGAGGCCCCACCGCGCTCCAGCACGGTTTTGGCCAAGGTGACGTTTTGAATGCCGGGGCCAGAGGCAATGCGTTTGCCTTTGAGATCGGCCATCACCTTGGCTGTGCTGGCCACAGGCACGATGACTTGATCCAACACGTTTTTCACATTACTGGGGTTGGAGCAAAAAATCTTGAACGAACCCGGCGCAGCAATTTCGCCCACGGCAATATTGGCCGAGCCGGTGCCGTTGGAACTGCCGTCCACACGGTCGGCGAGCATGCCTTCCATGATTTGTTGGGCACCCGCAAAACGCACCGCTTCCACGTCCAAACCCGCTTCTTTGAAATAGCCCAACTCCACAGCGGCATAAAACGGCAGTCCGGCTGCAATGGGCCAATACCCAATGCGGATCTTGGGGCCGTTTTGCGCGCGCAAAACCGCTGGTGCCGCCAATACGCCCAGGGCGGCGGCCCCGACTTTCAAAACATGGCGGCGTGCGGTGGCGGGCGTGGTGTGCAGGGCGGCGTGTGGACGAACAGTTTTCATATGGAAGCTCCAGTGGTGTTGCAGGGGAAAGTCAAGAAGTGGTGGCGGTTGACGTTGTTGGCTGCGTTTGCTGTGCTTGGAGATACGCGCGCCACGCACCGAAGGACGTGATGTCCAGCGCACCTTGCAAGGCGTGGCTTTCGCAAATAAAGCCGGTCACCCATCGTCCATCGGCCAGCTCCAATTGCCCCAAACCCAAGGGATGCGGAATCAGAGCAAGAAAGCTGCCAAGCGCGGCGGTGGGCATCTGCCACACCTCTACGGCGATGGCTGCACCCTTCTCAGTCACGCGCAGCAACCCGGGCTTGGGTGGGGCGGTGTTGGCCAGGGCAAACAAGCGGTAGTTCGGTGCCGTGGTCGTGGCCGACACCGGCCGCGCGCCGCGTTCGGTGAGTTGGTGGTTCAGGGGCATGCCGCTGAGGTGTGCACCCACCACGGCCAACAACACCGTGGCTTGGCTTTGCGGTGATTTCAGCTTGAAGGAAGCAGGCTCATGCCCTGGCCACGCTACCTGCTGCTGCCATTGGCGGCCTAAGTCCAGCAGCGCCGCATCGAACCCACCGGGGGCGATGAAAGTGACCCCAAAGGGCAAACCTGCTGCGGTGCGGCCCGCGGGCAGTGCCAAGGCGGACCAGCCCAAGAGGTTGACGAAGTTGGTGTATCGGCCCAAGGCCGCATTGGCACCGATGGGATCGTTTCTCACCTGGGCCAAGCTGGGATGACCCGGTGCGGTGGGCACGAGCAGCGCGTCAACACCTTCCCATATACCCAACAACTGACGCTGCAGGGCCTTGAGTTCGTACTGCCCAACAAACGCATCGGTGGCGCTGTAGTGCTGGGCGGCATCGATCACGCGCCGCACGGTGGGATCCAACAGTTCGGGGCTGTGCGACAACAACTCACACACCACCGCATGCCTCTCGGCCAGCCAAGGGCCGCTGTACAACAACTCGGCCACTCGGTGCAGTGGCGTGAAGTCGATGGGCACCAGGGTGTGGCCCAGGTCTTGCGCTTGTTGCAGGGCGGTTTGCCAGGGGCCTTCGTAGCCACTGCCTTCTTGCAACATCACCGCCGCAGGCACACCCATGCGCAAGTGGGTGCTGGGCCAAGCCGCTGGCCCGGGTCGGAAGTCGCTGTAGTCGTCGCCCACATCAAAGCCTTCCATCACCGCCAGCACATGACCCGCATCCTCCACGGTGTGCGCGAACACCGACACACAGTCCAAACTGCGGCATGCCGGCAACACACCCCGTGTGCTCACCCGCCCCGGCGTGGGTTTGAGGCCCACCAATTCATTGAACCCGGCTGGAATTCGGCCCGACCCTGCCGTGTCTGTGCCCAAAGAAAACGCCACCCCACCACCGGCCACAGCCACCGCCGAGCCTGAGCTGGAGCCCCCACTCACATGGCTGGCGCTGAAGACGCTGTGGGGTGCGCCATAGGGCGATCGGGTGCCCACCAAACCGGTGGCGAATTGATCCAAATTGGTTTTGCCCAGCCACACGGCACCGGCGGCTTGCAAACGGTCGATCACCGCAGCATGTTGCGGCGCAGGTTCCACCACACGGCGGCAAGCAGCCGTGGTGCGGACACCCGCGATGTCGATGTTGTCCTTCACCGCATAGGGCACACCAAAGAGTGGGTAGGCTTGCAGCAGCGCGTCGCGGTGGCTGAACCGAGCCGCCACAGCATCCAGGGCGGCCAACTGCGATTCAAATTCATCGTCGCTCACGGGGTGTATCCACACCGCCGACTGCAAGCCCAAGCACTGCTGGCGGGCCTGGTCTAACAAGTCACGTGCCGAGGCGCCTGCTTGGTAAGCAGACAACCACCCGGCAACGGTACGAGGCAAAGCGTTCATATTGGTGCACGTTCTTGTATACAAGCAAGAGCACATGCAGAACTCGTGCCAAGGGCCTACCGAGGGGCTCGGAAGCCGAAGTTGGACATGGTCTATCCCTGCGCGGTGCAGGTGGTTCTTCGCTCCACAAGCGGTCGACAGACGCAAACGTCACAACCCACGCCTCACACAAGAACGGTGCGTTGGTCGAGCCAACTTGGTGCAAGTCGATGTCGGGTCGACCTTGTTCGTCTTGTCACAGCAAAGTCACGAAATCAAGGCCTACTGCGCGCTTCTCATTGCGTTTGCCCTGGACTTGCTTCATGAAAACACCCACCCTGCTGCACGCCTTTTTGGCCACTTCCCTGCTAGCCGCCTGCGGCGGGAGTGATTCCGACACCCCCACCCTGCAAGGTGTGTTCTTGGACGCTGCCGTCGAAGGTCTGGAATACGTCACCGCCAGCAACGCCACCAAAGCACTCACCACCGCCACTGGCGCTTTTAGTTGCCGCAGCAACGAGACCATCACCTTCTCCGTGGGCGGTGTGGTGTTGGGCTCGGCCGCGTGCAGCAGCATCATCACGCCCTTGACGCTGGTCGGCACGACCGATGTGAAAAACAACGGCGTTCTCAACCGCGCCTTGTTTTTGCAAACCCTGGACGAAGACCTGGATTCCTTCAACGGCATGAAACTCACTGCCGAGGTACGCAGCGCCTTGTTGGGTCGCACGCTCGACTTTTCTGCCGCGCCCGCCACCTTCAACGCGGCACTGACCTCGTTATTGGCCGCGCTGCCCGCGCGCTACCAAAGCCGCGTCGTGGATGAAGACCGCCGCACCTTGGCCAAAGACCACTTGGAAGACACCCTGGCGTCCAAGCTGGCCACACCCGTGAACGAAACCTTCACGCAAAACAACGGTGCAGGCAGTGTGGGTGTGACCGTGACGCGTTATGGCATGCAAGCGGCCAGCAGTTTTTACATTCCCTACGAGGGCAGCAACGCCGCGTCCAAGGCGGAGTATGCCAACGGCTTTTTGCCTGCCTACGGTTCGGGGCTGGCCTTCAAGAGCAAACTGACCGATGGCACGTTGGAGTTTTGGGCCATCACCGACCGTGGCCCCAATGGCGACGGCCCGAAAATTGCCAAGTCCATCGTCGAATCTCCCAGCGCCACCGGCAACTCCGACTCCAAAATTTTTCCGGCACCCAGTTTTGTGCCTTCGCTGGGCATCATCACTCTGGGCAAAGACGGTGCTGTGCTGAAGTCGCGCCTGCCCATCAAAGTCAGCAGCAGCGTCAATACCAACGGTTTTGCCATCCCACCGGGTGGTGTCGGCGCCACGGGCGAGGCGCCGCTCACGGATGCTTTGCTGTTTGAGCCCAGCAAAGCCAACTACAGCAGCCATGGCTTGGACCCGGAGTCGGTGGTGGCTGACCCTGAACGTAATGCGCTATGGGTGTCTGACGAATACGGCCCCTTCATTCTGAAAATCGACCCCGCCACCGGCATCATCCAGAAAAAATACCAACCAGGCAACGGCGCGTCCGACCTGCCTGCCGTCTTGCTCAAACGCCGCGCCAACCGTGGCATGGAAGGTTTGGCCCTGGACCCCACCAGCAAAAAGCTACACGGCTTCTTGCAAAGCCCCCTGGACGACGGTGCGGTGGGCACAAGCAATGTGCGCGACTTCGCCAAGTTCGCACGCTGGGTGGAGTTTGATCCCACCACCGAAACCACCAAGCTCTACGCTTACCCGATAGACGGCAGCGTTTACGACCGCAGCCGAACCGGCAGCGCCAAGCTGGGTGATTTGGTGGCCTTGGGCAATGGCAAGTTCGTCGTCATTGAACAAGGCTTGGGCACCAACGGCAAGGTATTCAACTGGTTGATGTTGGTGGAAATTCCCAGCAATGCCACCAACATTGCCGCCGTGGGCACCGAGCTGGAGAAAAACAGCATCAGCACCACCGTGAGCAGTACCCCGGCCTACAGCGCCGTGGTGCTACTGAAGAAAACCTTGTTGCTCGACTTGAACAAAGTGGGCTGGTTGGCCGAGAAGGCCGAAGGTTTGGCCTTGGTGGACGACAGCACCTTGGCCTTGACCAACGACACCGACTTCGGCATGAAAACCAATGTGCTGGACGCCAGCGGGGCCACCATGGCCGGGAGCGACATCACCGCCTGCACCGTCAGCGCAACCGGCAGCTTGAGCGGCTGCGTGGCCGGGGCGAGCAGCGCCCGGGTCTCACGCAACTCCGACCTGGATCGCTCACAGCGGCTGTGGATGTTGAAGTTCAACAAAAAACTCAGCGAGTTCAGCGTTCCTGCTGCGCCCTGATTAGAGGGTCGAGCCGTTGATTGAGGCGACGTTCAACGCCATCGACCCCTCACAACCTCCACACCCGAGGCGGGCAAGCCTTCAAACCCCAGGCGGTTTGCCGCCAAGCGGCCCACACCTGCTGCAACAACTGCATAGCGGGTTCAACCTGTGGGGCCAGAACCCGCAGCACCACGCCCTGCTCGGCGAGCCGTGTGCAACCTGCACGGGGGGCCAGCGAGCTGGGGTGGATGCAAGACCGCGCTTCGTCGAGCAAGGTTTGCAAACGACTCAAAGGCTGGGCGCTGCCTGCCGCAAACCACAAGGTGGCGAGCACGCTTTGCCCGTCCCAACCCAAGGGGCTGTGCAGCAAGGTGTGGTCGCTCGCGGCCACCTTGGCGCGCTCCAGCCACAGGCCGGGAAGTTCTATTTCCTGCCGCATTTGCCCTTGCTCAAACCCTTGACCGGATGCGGGCAACCCAAGGGCCAGCACGTCCCAACCTATCATTTCCGCGCCGGGCTCTAGCGCGAACACCATGCGGTTCTCGGCCAAGGCCGCGCTGTGCACGATGGTTTCCAGTGGCAACCACTCCAAGCGCGCGCCAGCGTCGAGCTTGAAGCGAATGTGCTGCTGCGCTACCTCACCACTGCTGCGGTAAAAACGTGTCGCCCCAGGCGTGCTGATCAAAGCATGGGCGCCGTTTTGCAAGTGAGCGTCAAGCACCAAATGATCCCCTCCCACAATGCCGCCGGGTGGATGCACCAGCACGTTATGGCAGACCTGAGGCGCTTCCGGGTAGAGGCTTTGCAACACGCGCAACGGGCCGCTGTGGCGGTCGTGCAGCACGGTGCGCGTGGCAGTCGCAACAGGCTCACAGCGGTATTTCAGTTCGAGGTGTCCGGGCCAAGCCATAAGGCGATTGAGGATAGTAGTGCGTGCTGGTTGAAGTGTATGTGGGAGTAGGAGTACCGAGGTTCATCGACTGCTTGGCAACTTCAGACTCAAAATGAGCGAACTTCAACGGAACAATCTAACCGCACCATGATTCGCACCGTCGCCGTCAAAGCCGACTTTGCCGCCCTCCCGCTGCACGCCCTGCCCGCTTGGGCGATCACTTGCGACGAGCTGCGCAGCCAGGTTGAAGCCAAAATTCGAGAAGCGGGTGTTGCGCAGTTCACCGTCACGGTTTTGGACGCCGCGACACCCTCAACCGGGCGCGTAGTGGGCAGTTGCGATCGCGGGAATAAAAAACTCGTCTACCAACCAATCACCGCTACAGTGAGCAACCGCTCCGCACCGGCGAACCCTGCAGCCACACCGCCTAGAAAACCGCGGCAAGAAGACCCGATCCCCACGGAATGCAAAGACGGCTCTATTTCCATGACTGGGGTCTGCAAAACACCATGAACACCACCCCCATCACCCTTGATTCGTTGAGCCCGCTGCCAGAACAGCGTTGCCCCCTTTGCGGTAAACCCAACGACTGTGCCGTGGCTTGCAGCAATTCCTTCGATCAACCTTGTTGGTGTACGTCGGTCCAGTTCTCGGCAGACACATTGGCCCGTATTCCGGAGCAACAACGCGGCAAAGCCTGCGTGTGCCGGTCGTGCGCTGAGGGAAAAGATCGCCCTTGAGTGCGTGATCACCTCCGCAGCTTAACGCCGCTCCTGATTAGCGACAAACCTCAGCGCACGACCGGCACACGCAGGCTTTGCCGCGTTGTTGCTCCGGAATACGGGCCAATGTGTCTGCCGAGAACTGGACCGA
>JBJTHI010000075.1:0-2256 GCA_046094425.1 Burkholderiales bacterium
GTCGAAGCCGCTGCTGCGGCCGCCCAAACAGCGACTCAGGAAGTCTTCGGTGTGCCGGTAGTAACTCAGTTTGTCATTCCATTTATGAAAGCCGTGGCCAGCGCTTTTGTACACCACCAGCTCCACCTCTTTACCAGCCGCCTTCAACGCATCCGCCATGCGTGTGGATTGGTCTAGCTTGACGCGCGGGTCATTGACACCGTGCAGCAATAGCAGGGGCCCGCGAACGTCTTTTGCGCGGTACAAGGGGGACTTGGACTCCATCCCGGCGCGGTCTTGGGCGTTCGTCGGGTCGCCCACAAACCGAATCCACAAAGGTTTGAACAGCTCCCAATGAGGCGGCGCGTCGTTGAGAAAGCGGGCCAGATCCGATATGCCCACCAGGCTAATGCCACAACTGAAACGCTCTGGGGTGAAGGTCATCCCCACCAGGCTTGCATAACCTCCGTAGCTGCCGCCCATGATGGCGGTTTTGTGGCGGTCGGTGATGCTTTGGGCTATGAGGTGATTCAGCCCGTCGATGAGATCGTCGTGCATCTTGGCGGCAAATTCACCGCGCGCAGCATCCTGAAACGCGCGACCGTAACCACTGGAGCCTCGGTAGTTCACCTGCAGCACCGCATACCCACGGTTCGCTAAAAAATAGGGCATCGGGTCGCCGCCAGCCCAATAGTCACGCTGCCACGGGCCGCCGTGCACATAGAGCACCGTCGGCAGTTGACGAGGGGGCACCCCCGGCGGCAAGGTGAGGTAGCCGTGCAGGGGCAAACCGTCACGGCTGATGTACTGGATGGGTGTTTGTTTGGGCATGGGACTGGTGGCATGCACACGGCTGCGGGTTGACTCTCCCAGCACGGTGAAGGTGTTGGTGCTGGCGTCGTAAAGCAGGTGCTGCCCACCGCCTTCAAAATTCGTGGTCGCGGTGAAGAGGCGCTCGTCGCGGCTCATGCTGGTCAAGTGAAAACGCAAAGGGCCTGGGTGCTGGACTTTTAAGCGCGCTATGGCCGCTTGCAGGCGCGGCTCGAAAATTTGCAATTCCTGATAACCAGCATCCACACTCCACATCAGTGGCTGCAAAGTCTTTTGGCTGATTTGCGCGCTGCTGAGATCAACGCGGGAGTCTTGTGCAACCACTTCTTCAGCTCCGGTGTGGAGATCAATCTTCACCAGGGCCAGTTTGTCTCGTCCTCGGTTGGACAGGGCCCAAAAAAACTGGTTGTCCTTGCCCGCGAGCAAAGGTGCCACGGTGTCAAAGAGGCCCACACTGAACATCTTCTTCCAGCCTCCGGGCGCACGGACATCGGCAGTCTCGAACAGCCGCTCGTCAGCGGTTTGCCGCACGCGCCCCAAGAGCTGGCCCTGTTGGTTGGTGATCCAGTCCACCACGTTGCCCGGGTTTGGCGACACCAGCCTGAGCTCGCCCGATGCTTGCTCATGGCGGTAGAGGTCGAACACCTTGGGGTCGCGCCGGTTACTGACGATGAGTAAATCCGCGCTGTCTTGAATCAGACTGCGCACATGCGACTTGGCACCCGGAAAAGGCGTCAGATCGCGCCCACCGGCTTCCAGGTTTTCGCTGTCGTATTGGAAGACGTGGTGGTTCTCGTCGCCTGCGCTATCAAGCATGACCAGGACGTGTCGGCTGTCTTGTGCCCACAGGGGGGAACCGTTCAAGCGGATGCTTTGCACACGCCCACTGGGCAGATGTTTCACGAACAAGCCCGGCCCCAGTCCTTTGCGGGCTACCCACAACAGTTGCTGACCATCGGGCGAAATTTGATGCCCGCCATTGCCGTCCCAGTCGGCTACGTACTGCCTCACTGGAACCAAGGGTGGCATGTCTGTTGCGCCGGCTGTGGATGGACTCAAGCTGGGGTGGGTAGCCACCGTGCTGCAAGCAGCCAGCAAAGTGGTGAGCATCAAGACAAGAGAGATGTGGCGTTTCATGGGTGAAGTGGCTGATTTTCGACGGCGTGATAGTCCCCGGATATGCACCGTTTCTTTGTATGGGCTTAACGCGAAGTCTCGGGGTGTTCTGTCTCTTGCGCCCACCCTCCATCTCCGATAATCCACAGCCTGTGAATTCGACGCCTCCTCCTCATCGCCGCCGCCCAGCCCCATCGCCTGCTGTGGCAGCCGCCACCCCGGTGCCTCCCATCACCTTCCCCGAATCGCTGCCGGTGTCCAGCCGACGCGAGGAGATTGCGCAGGCCATCCAGAACCACCAGGTCGTCATCGTGTGCGGCGAGACGGGCT
>JBJTHI010000076.1:0-9580 GCA_046094425.1 Burkholderiales bacterium
CATCATGAGCGCGATTGCTTTTGGCATTCCCGTGCAGTTCGACAAAGCCTATGTCGAAGGCATCACCAAACTGCAAGCGGCTGACATCACTTACGCCGAACAACTCGGCTACCGCATCAAACTGCTGGGCATCGCGCGCCGTCGTGACAGCGGTATTGAGTTGCGTGTACACCCCACCTTGGTTCCCGCTGAACGTTTGATTGCCAGCGTGGAAGGTGCCATGAACGCCGTCATGGTGCAGGGCGACGCCGTGGGCACCACGCTTTATTACGGCAAAGGCGCGGGTTCTGAACCCACGGCTTCTGCCGTGGTGGCTGATCTGGTGGACATCACCCGCCTGCACACCGCCGACCCCGACCACCGCGTGCCCCACTTGGCCTTCCAAGCCAACGCCTTGGCAGCCACGCCCATCTTGCCCATCGACAAAGTGGTTACGTCCTTCTACCTGCGCTTGCAAGTGGCCGACCAAGCCGGTGTGCTCGCTCGCATCACTGGTATCTTGGCCGACCACAGCATTTCCATCGATGCACTGCTGCAGCGCGAATCCGCCCAAGGCGAAACCCACACCGATGTCATCATCCTCACCCACAACACGGTGGAAGGTAAGATGAGCAAAGCCGTGGCGCAAATGCAAGCACTGCCCACGGTGTTGGCACCTATTGTTCGCATTCGCAAAGAAGACCTGCGTTAAATCTTGGCTTTAAGAAAAAAAGGTGATCTTATGTCTGAATTCCCAATTAAGGCCTTATTGACTGGTTGTGTTTCTTTCGTTCTTACGGCCTGTGGCTCATCGAGCAGTCCTACTGAAGAGGATGCACGTTCGTTCATTGAGAAACAAACAAAAAGCAGCGGCTGCATTCAGCTTGTTGACTTCAAAAAGCTCAATGGTGTCGCTATGGAGGTTATGGGTGCAAAAGCCTACCAAATGGAATTTCAAGCATCGTATGAAGTTTTTTCTGCTCCTTGCTATGGGGAGTACGACGCTAAGAGAAAGATGTTTTCTGAACCGCCGAGCGTTGAGCCTAACAAGATTAGAGCTTTCGCCAAAGACAAACAATTGGAGCTTGCCAAAGGCAATAAATTTGAAGTTGGAGCGAGGAAAATTCTTTTCGTAAAAAAGGAGAACGGCTGGGAAGTAACTTCTTCGGGAATCATGGGAATTTTTTAACGTGAAATACATCAGCACCCGAGGCGATCAAACTCAGCGCAGCTTTTGCGACATCTTGTTAGAGGGCTTGGCTCCCGATGGCGGGCTGTATTTGCCCACCCACTACCCGGTCGTGAGCGCCGCCACCTTGAGCCAATGGCGTGGCCTGCCCTATGCCGACTTGGCCTTTGAAATTTTGTCGCTCTACATCGACGACATTCCTGCCGAAGACCTGCGCGCCCTGGTGCGCAAGACCTACACCAAAGAAGTGTTCGGCACGCCCGAAATCACACCGCTCAAACCCTTGCAGCCTGGCCTGGCACTAGAGGCCCTGTCCAATGGCCCCACCTTGGCCTTCAAAGACATGGCCATGCAGTTGCTCGGCAATTTGTTCGAGTACGAACTCGCCCGCCGTGGCCAAACGCTGAACATCTTGGGCGCCACCTCGGGCGACACCGGCAGCGCGGCTGAATACGCCATGCGCGGCAAAAAAGGCATTCAGGTGTTCATGCTCAGTCCCCATGGCCGCATGAGCCCCTTTCAGCAAGCGCAAATGTTCAGCTTGCAAGACGCCAACATCCACAACATTGCCGTTGAAGGTGTGTTCGACGATTGCCAAGACATCGTCAAAGCCGTCTCCAACGACTTGGACTTCAAACGCCGCCACCATATTGGCACCGTCAACTCCATCAACTGGGCACGTCTATTGGCCCAGGTCGTCTATTACTTTGCTGGTTATTTCCAAGCGACGAAAACGAATGACGAGCGCGTGAGTTTCGCCGTGCCCTCAGGCAACTTTGGCAACATTTGCGCAGGCCATGTAGCGCGCATGATGGGCCTGCCGATCAAACGGCTGGTGCTGGCCACCAACGAAAACAATGTGCTGGACGAATTCTTTCGCACCGGCAGCTACCGCGTGCGCGGCAGCGCCGACACGTTTGAAACCTCCAGCCCGTCCATGGACATTTCCAAAGCCTCGAACTTCGAGCGTTTTGTATTTGACCTGTTGAAACGCGATGGTGCGCGCGTGAAGCAACTCTTCAAAACCGAGGTGGAAGAAAAAGGTTTGTTCACCTTGTCCGCCGATGAATTCAACGCTATCAACAAGTTTGGTTTTGTCTCGGGCACCAGCACCCACCTTGATCGCTTGGCCACCATCCAAGCCACCTGGAAAAACGCAGGTGTGATGATCGACACCCACACCGCTGATGGCCTCAAAGTGGCGCGCGAGTATCTAGAGCAAGGCGTGCCGATGTTGGTGCTGGAAACCGCGCTGTCCGCGAAGTTTGCAGAAACCATCGTCGAAGCCATCGGCCAACAACCACCGCGCCCTGCGGGCCTGGAGGGCATTGAGAATTTGCCTAAGCGGTTTGTGGTGATGGGGGTGGATGCTGAGTTGGTGAAGGGGTTTATTGCGGAGCGGGGTTGAGAGGCGAGGCACTAACTCCCGCGAGTTTGAATCTGTAGATCCACCGAGCGAACTATGGAAGCACTCGTAACTTGGTTGGACTGCATGCGTCACTCTCTCGAGCGACGTTATCGACTGGTGTGTACTTAACTCCGTTCATTCCACCAGAAGACAAATGAAGTACCTGGACTTTGCAGTACTGTGATTCGTAGCGATACCGAACTTCATACTGCTCGTTGGCTGTCGGCACGAAGGAAATTGGCAGCTTGCAGGTGCGGGCAACTTTGTAGTCATGAGGTCCGATTTGGCTATAGAGCAACGTCAAGCGCTTGTCGGCAGGTACAAGCACTTCAAGCACCTGAGAGTCTGGCTTCCCGCTGCTGCCGAGCATTTTTGGCCTAATGCCACGATCCGGATCTTTTTCTGGTGCGGTTAAGTAGCCTGGACCACCTATGACGCCTATCGCCTGTGGCCCCTGACATCCAGGCCTCTCATATGTGTGGAGCATTGCGAACGCTTCCGGGCTTTCCAATTTCAACCGGATCTCAGCCGTCGGTCCACTGGGCGGGGCGAGGTACTTCGGGGTGCACGCGCCAAGTACAAACACCACGGGAAGGGAAATAATCGCTGGACGAATGATGGGCATTTTTGTCTGATGGTTAACTGGGTTTGGTTTGGAAACGAACAGGTTTTCTATGAACCAAGGTGCAAACGAAACCCGTTTCTTGCGGTGGGTTTGCGACGAAGAAGTCCACTTCGTGCGCCACATTCTGTACTCAATCGGCTCCAGTTTCACACGAGTGCTTGCCCTGAGCAGTCCCCCAGCGCGCGGAGATGTGATGAAGTGCCTTGAACCGATTTGTACAATAATACGTACTTATTTGGAGGCCCACCATGGACGCCATCACCTACTCCTCAGCCCGCGCCAACCTCGCACGCACCATGGATCGTGTCTGCGAAGACCACGAGGCATTGATCATCACGCGCAATGGAGAGCAGTCGGTGGTGATGCTGTCCTTGGAAGACTACCAAGCGCTGGAAGAAACCGCCTACCTGTTGCGCAACCCGGCCAATGCCAAACGCCTGGTGGGCGCGGTGGAGCAACTGAGCGCAGGCAAGGGCGTCGAGCGGAAGCTAGGGCCTGTTCACACTAAAAAGGCACCCGCGCCAGGCCACAGGCAGGTGCTGGGCAAGGCGTGGTTGAGGCCGTGTGCCTCGGGCACACAACGAAACCGCAACGCCGCCCAGCGCCTGCCTGTGGCCTGGCCCTTCGGGTGATCTCAAGAAACGGACGCCCTCGGCGTTGCAAGTGCTCGCTGTAGTTCACTACAGCGGCGCCTTGCGCCTTGATGGCGTCCGTTTCTTGAGTCACGCGGGTGCCTTTTTAGTGTGAACAGGCCCATCCAAGTGAAGTTGATCTTTGCGGACGAGGCTTGGGAAGACTATCTTTATTGGCAGAAACAAGACAAGAAGATGGTGGAACGCATCAACAAGCTGATCGCCGAAGTCAAGCGCGAACCCTTCGACGGTGTTGGTAAACCCGAGCCACTCAAACATGCCTTGTCTGGCTATTGGTCGCGGCGTATCAATGATGAGCACCGTATGGTGTACAGAATCGAGGGCGGAGCACTTCTGATCGCTCAGCTTCGCTACCACTACTGAGAGTCCGGCATGATTTCGTTGAATGACGCGCTGACAACCCTCCAGCAATCGCTGTTCTCTTCAAGCACGCGCAGCTCCGAGACCGTAGAGGCGGCCTCAGCCCTGGGCCGCGTGCTGGCCGTTGATGTGGTCTCCCCCCTCGACGTCCCTCCCCACGACAACAGCGCCATGGACGGTTATGCCTTGCGTGTGGCCGATGTCCAAGCCGTGGGCACGGTCTTGCCCGTGAGCCAGCGCATCGCGGCGGGCGCAGTAGGGCAGCCCCTGCATGCGGGCACCGCCGCCCGTATCTTCACCGGCGCACCCATTCCGCCAGGGGCGGATGCGGTGTTGATGCAAGAACAAACCGAAAGCCTGGATGGCGCTGTGCGTTTCTTGGCCCTGCCGCCTGTCGGCAATGCCATTCGACAGCGCGGTGAAGACGTGGCAGTGGGGCAGGTGGTGCTACCGCGAGGCACACGGTTGACGCCGCAGGCGCTGGGCATGGTGGCCACTGTGGGGGCTACAACGGTGACCGTCTACCGCCAGCCGCGTGTGGGCGTGTTCTCCACCGGGGACGAGTTGGTGATGCCAGGGCAACCCTTGCGGCCCGGCGCCATCTACAACAGCAACCGCGCCACCCTCATCGCCTGCGTGCAGGCCTTGGGCGGGCGCTGCGAAGACCTCGGCCTGGTGCCGGACCGCTTGGAGGCCACCCGCGCGGCGCTGCGCGAAGCCGCTCAAAAATTCGATCTCATCATCACCAGTGGCGGTGTGTCGGTGGGTGAAGAGGACCACCTGAAACCTGCACTCGCAGCTGAAGGCGTGCTGCACGATTGGCAACTGGCCATCAAACCCGGCAAACCCTTGGCGTATGGGCAAATTCAGGTGGGCGAGCACCGCTGCCATGTGATGGGCTTGCCGGGCAACCCGGTGTCGAGTTTTGTCACCTTCTTGCTCTTGGTGCGGCCGGTGTTGTTGCAACTGCAGGGTTTGTCGCCTGCAGCACCGTCAGGTTATTCCTTGCGTGCGGATTTCAATTGGCCGCGTGCAGATGGGCGTCCAGAAAAACGGCGCGAGTTTTTGCGGGTGCGACGCAACGTGGATGGCGGACTAGACTTGTTCCCGCACCAAGGGTCGGGCGTGCTCACGTCCACCGTGTGGGGTGATGGCTTGGTGGATAACCCACCGGGCCAAATCATTCAATCCGGCGATTTGGTGCGTTACCTGCCCTACAGCGAGTTTTTCTCGGGGCTTGCCTGATGAGTCTGCGCATACGTTATTTCGCCTCGGTGCGCGAGGCCTTGGGTGAGGGCGAGACCGTGCCGCATGTGGCCGGTGAAACCGTCGCACTGCTGCGCCAACGTTTGCGTGCCAGCAGTGCGGTTCACGCCGTGGCCTTGGCCGACGACAAAGCATTGCGCTGCGCGTTGAACCAAACTTTGTGCAGCATGGATGCACCGCTACCAGACGGTGCCGAAGTCGCTTTTTTCCCGCCCGTCACAGGGGGCTGACATGACCGCGTTTGTTGAGCTTTGCATTTGTCTCGACAAAAAATCCGTTCGGGCTGAGCCCTTCGACGAGCTCAGGACAGGCCTGTCGAAGCCAGCGCGTACCACCGAAACAGCCCTTCGACAAGCTCAGGCCGTTCGACAAGCTCACGATGCACGGGCCCTTCGACAAGCTCAGGGCGAACGGAGGGTGGGTGGTCTTGAATGAAGTAAAGGTAAATAGATTGACACCCAGCGTGCGCATTCAGACCCAGGACTTCGACCTGAGCACCGAAGTGGCCGCTTTACGCGCCGAGGTGGCCGGCGTCGGTGCGGTGGTGAGTTTTTTGGGCACAGTGCGTGAGCACAGTAGCGGGGACGCCATCCAGGGCATGACTTTGGAACATTACCCCGGCATGACGGAATCATCGATTGAGGCCATGATTCAAGCAGCCCAAGCGCGGTTCAACATCCTGGCAGCACGCATCATCCACCGCGTGGGCCCGCTATTACCGCAAGAGCAAATTGTTTGGGTGGGTGTGGCGGCTGCGCACCGGGGTGAAGCGTTTGCGGCCTGCGAGTACCTCATGGACTACCTCAAAACCCAAGCGCCCTTTTGGAAGAAGGAACACACCGCGGACGGCGGGCGTTGGGTGGATGCGCGGGCGAGTGATGACGCAGCACTGCGCAAGTGGGTTCCCGTGTCACCTACCATTGCGCGATGAACGCACTGTCCCTCTCGTCTCTTTTGGCAGTCGCCGCAGGGGCGGCGCTGGGCGCAATCTTCCGCTGGTGGGCAGGCTTGTGGCTGAACACCGGCGGCGCGGCCTTCCCTGTGGGCACGGTGCTCGTGAACTGCGTCGGCGGTCTGCTGATCGGCATGGCCATGGTGTATTTCGAGCGCCAGCCCAATGACACTTTGCGCTTGCTCCTGGTCACCGGTTTTTTGGGTGGCCTGACGACGTTCTCAGCGTTTTCGGCCGAATCGCTGAACCTGTTGCAACGGGGCGATTGGGCCTGGGCGATGGCGCACACCTTGGCCCATGTGCTGGGCGCCCTGGGCTGCGCGGCCCTGGGCTTTCGCCTGGCCAAGCTGATTTGGGCCTGACTTTGATCTAAATCAGGCCTCGCGACCAGTCGCAACGCATTGAGTGCTTGAAAAACCGCCTGTTGTGCCTCACTCTTAGTGAATAGGCCCGTTGAGCTTTTAATTTCCGTTCGGGCTGAGCTTGTCGAAGCCAAGGTTGCACGCGCTGCCCTTCGACAGGCTCAGGGCGAACGGTTGACACTTCAAACGGCCCGATCACCAGGCCACCCGGAGGTTCTAACCATGCGACTCGACAAACTCACCACCAAATTCCAAGACGCCCTGTCTGACGCCCAAAGCCTGGCGATTCAGCGCGACAACCCCTACATCGAACCCGTCCACATCCTGGCCGCCATGCTGGCCCAGGTGGACGGCCCCAAGGCGCTGCTGGAGCGCGCCGGGGTCAGCACCGCCAAGCTGCAAGAAGCGCTGGAAGGGGCGATGGCCAAATTGCCCCAGGTGCAAGGGGGCGAACAAGTGCAAGCCAGCCGTGACACGGCGGCCGTGCTGCAAGCCTCAGAAAAAGAATCTGGCAAACGTGGCGACGAGTTCATCTCCAGCGAAATGTTTTTGCTGGCCGTGGCCGAGCACAAAACACTGGGCCCCTTGGTCAAGGAACATGGCCTGACCCGCAAGGCCCTGGAAGCCGCTATTGACGCCGTGCGCGGTGGTGCCAAGGTGGACAACCCCGAGGCCGAAGGCCAGCGCGAGGCGCTCAAAAAATACACGCTCGACCTCACCGAACGCGCCCGCGCGGGCAAGCTCGACCCGGTGATTGGCCGCGACGACGAAATCCGCCGCGCCATCCAGGTGCTGCAGCGCCGCACCAAAAACAACCCGGTGTTGATTGGTGAGCCGGGTGTCGGCAAAACCGCCATCGTCGAGGGCTTGGCCCAGCGCATCGTGGCCGGTGAAGTGCCCGAGTCGCTCAAGAACAAACGTTTGTTGGTGCTCGACATGGCCTTGCTCTTGGCAGGCACCAAATTCCGTGGCGAATTTGAAGAACGTTTGAAGGCCGTGCTTAAAGAAGTGGCCCAAGACGAAGGCCAAACCATCGTCTTCATCGACGAGATCCACACCATGGTGGGCGCGGGCAAAACCGAAGGCTCGATGGACGCGGGCAACATGCTCAAACCCGCCTTGGCGCGCGGTGAGTTGCATTGCATTGGAGCGACCACGCTCAACGAATACCGCAAATACGTCGAAAAAGACGCTGCGCTGGAACGCCGTTTTCAAAAGGTGCTGGTGGGCGAGCCCACAGTGGAAGCCACCATCGCCATCCTGCGCGGCCTGCAAGAGAAGTATGAAGTGCACCATGGCGTGGAGATCACCGACCCCGCCATCGTCGCCGCCGCTGAACTCAGCCATCGCTACATCACCGACCGTTTCCTGCCCGACAAAGCGATCGACCTGATCGACGAAGCGGCCGCCAAGGTCAAGATCGAGATCGACTCCAAACCCGAGGTGATGGACAAGTTAGACCGCCGCTTGATTCAACTCAAGATCGAGCGTGAGGCCGTGCGCCGCGAGAAAGACGAAGCCTCGCAAAAACGCTTTGAGCTGATTGAAGAAGAAATCAGCAAGCTCGAGCGCGAAGCGGCTGACCTGGACGACCTGTGGAAGGCCGAGAAAGCCGCCGCCCAAGGCTCGGCCCACATCAAAGAAGAGATCGACCGCATTCGCACTCAAATTGAAGAGTTCAAACGCAAGGGCGACTTCAACAAACTCGCCGAGTTGCAATACGGCAAGTTGCCCGACCTGGAGAAAAAACTCAAAGAGGCGCAGGCCAAAGAACAAGGCAAAGCCAAACAAGCAGGCGGCAAACCGCAGTTGCTGCGCACCTTGGTGGGCGCGGAAGAAATTGCCGAGGTGGTGGCCCGCGCCACGGGCATTCCTGTGTCCAAGCTGATGCAGGGCGAGCGCGAGAAGCTGCTGCAAATGGAAGCCAAACTGCACGAGCGCGTGGTGGGGCAAGACGAAGCCATTGCCGCGGTGGCCAATGCCATACGCCGCTCGCGTTCGGGCTTGTCCGACCCGAACCGGCCCACAGGTTCCTTCCTCTTCCTCGGCCCCACGGGCGTCGGCAAAACCGAGCTGTGCAAAGCGCTCGCAGGTTTTCTCTTTGACAGCGAAGAGCACATGATCCGCGTGGACATGAGCGAGTTCATGGAGAAACACAGCGTCAGCCGTTTGATCGGCGCGCCTCCGGGTTATGTGGGCTACGACGAAGGCGGCGCGCTCACTGAAGCCGTGCGCCGCAAGCCCTATAGCGTGTTGCTGTTGGACGAAGTGGAAAAAGCCCACCCCGACGTCTTCAACGTGCTGCTGCAAGTGCTGGACGATGGCCGCCTCACCGACGGCCAAGGCCGCACCGTGGACTTCAAAAACACCGTCATCGTCATGACCAGCAATTTGGGTTCACACCAAATCATGAACCTGGCCGGTCAAGACAGCGAGGTCATCCGCGAAGCCGTGTGGGCCGAGGTGAAACAGCACTTCCGCCCCGAGTTCCTGAACCGCATCGACGAGACCGTGGTCTTCCATGCCCTGGACAACAACAACATCGCCGCCATCGCCAAGATTCAACTCAAGGTGCTGGAAGCCCGCATCGAAAAAATGGACATGAAGTTGGACGTGTCCGCCGACGCCTTGGCCGAACTCGCCAAAGTCGGTTTCGACCCCGCCTTCGGTGCCCGCCCCCTCAAACGCGCCATCCAACAGCGCATTGAAAACCCGGTGGCCAAGCTGATTTTGGAAGGCAAGTTCGGGCCTAAGGATGTGATTCCGGTGGATGTGCAGGATGGGGA
>JBJTHI010000077.1:0-11445 GCA_046094425.1 Burkholderiales bacterium
CTCTTGCTGCGCGGCTTGTTGTTGCGCCTCTTTGCGTTCACGTGCTTCTTGTTCAGCCCGCTCCTCAGCCGACAGGGTCGGCGGCAGGATGGTTTTCACCGTGCCATCGGCATTGAGCACGCGCTGCTCACGGGTATGGCATTCCCGAATGGGACGGTCGGATGTGATGCGTTTTCCCGTGCTGTCCACACAGCTGTAAATGCTTTGGGCCTGGACTTCTGCCGCCCCCACAACCAAGCCTGAAACCAGAGCGCAACCCACGGCCCAGGCCATCCCCGAACTTGGATTGAACCGCTGCTGAAAACGCGCTGCTTGAACCATTCAAACACCGTAACGATCTCGGTAAGCCGCGACGGCCGACAGGTGGGCGGCCAATTGCGGGTCTTTTTCAACGCGCAAATACTGCATCAGGTCGACCAAGGTGGCAATCGCCACAACGGGTAGGTTGAGCTGGGTTTGTACGAATTGGGTCGCGGACAACTCGCTGTCACCGGCTTTTTCTTGGCGATCCAGCGCAATGGCCACGCCGCAGGGTTTGGCACCTGCCGCTTGGATCAGGGCGACTGACTCACGCACCGAGGTGCCGGCCGAGATCACATCGTCAATGATGAGAACCCGGCCTTGCACTGGGGCACCCACCAAGCTGCCCCCCTCACCGTGGTCTTTGGCCTCTTTACGGTTGTAAGCAAATGGCACATTGCGCCCCAAACGCGCCAACTCAATGGCTACCCCGGCTGCCAGGGTAATACCTTTGTAAGCAGGGCCAAACAACATGTCGAACTGCAAGCCGCAGGCGAGCAAACGGCGGGCATAGAATTCTGCGAGGCGGCCCAGCTTGGCACCGTCGTCAAAGCCGCCCGCATTAAAGAAGTAGGGGCTCAGTCGCCCCGCTTTGGTTTTGAATTCACCAAACCGCAATACGCCAGAGTGCACCGAGAATGCCACGAAGTCCTGGGCCAAGGGGGCATCAGGCGGTGCAAGGGTCAATGCTTGTGTCATGAAAGAAACCTGTGTTCCGACTGATCTCACTCAACCTCAACGGCATTCGTTCGGCAGCCAATAAAGGCTTTGAGGCCTGGGTAGAAGGTGTGGCCGCCGATTGTATGGGCGTGCAAGAACTCAAAGCCCAGGCCGAACACGTAGAAGGCCGCTTCGACCAGGTCGCGGGCATGCCAGGCCACTTCCACTATGCCGAAAAAAAAGGTTACTCCGGTGTGGGTTTGTATGGCCGGGCAGAACCCAGCGAGGTCTTGGTCGGTTTTGGCTCACCCGAGTTCGACCTGGAAGGGCGTTATGTCGAGGCGCGTTACGACAAACCCGGGCGCAAATTCAGCGTCATCAGCAGCTACTTCCCCAGCGGCAGCAGCGGGGACGACAGGCAAGCCGCCAAGTTCCGATTTTTGGCTCAGATGGAGCCTCATTTAAAAAGGCTCAAATCAGAACGCGAGTTCATTTTGGTGGGCGACATCAACATTGCGCACCAAGAAATCGACCTGAAAAACTGGAAGGGCAACCTCAAGAACAGCGGCTTCACGCCCGAGGAGCGGGCCTGGATGACCCAATTGTTGAATCCACAAACGGGCGTCGGCTTGGTCGATGTCTTTCGCACCCTGAACCAACAACCCGAGCAATACACCTGGTGGAGCCAACGTGGTCAAGCCTGGGCCAAGAACGTGGGTTGGCGCATTGACTACCACCTGGCCACACCCGGCGTCGCGGCGCTCGCTCGGCATGAGCAGATTTACCTGGACCAGCGTTTTTCAGACCATGCGCCGCTGGTGATTGACTACGACTTCAGTTTGTAGCTTGAACCACCAAGCGGCCACGCTGAGATTGCAGTGTGTGCGACAACAAGCCAGTCGCCGCATAAATGGCTTGAATGATGGGGGTGGGGGTGTCTGTGATGCGGCCCAGTTCAATCACCGCCCCGACCAAGGCTTCCAGCTCCAGCGCGCGGCCGTGTTCAATGTCTTGCAGCATGGAGGTTTTGTGCGCGCCCACGCTCTGCGCGCCCGCAATGCGCTTGTCGATGGAGATTTTGAATTCGACACCCAGCTTTTCGCCCACGGCTTGCGCTTCGGCCATCATTTGCGCCACCAATTCGCGTGCGGCGGGAAAGGTGCAAATGTCCTGCAGCGTGGCGTGGGTGAGCGCCGAAATGGGGTTGAAGCTCAAGTTTCCCCATAACTTGACCCACATTTCGCTGCGTATGTCTTTGCTGATGGGGCATTTGAAGCCCGCACGCATCATGGCTTGGGCAAGCTGCTCAATGCGTTCGCTGCGCGAGCCATCCAGCTCGCCCAAGGTAAAGCGGTTGCCCTCAATCACCTTGACCAAACCCGGCGCAACCAGTTCGGCAGCGGGGTAGACCACGCTGCCGATGATGCGCTGCGGCTCAATGTGCGCGGCAATGCTGCCTGTGGGATCGACGCTGTGCAGGGCGCGCCCTTCGTAGGGGCCAGCCAGTTGATGAAAGTACCACCACGGCACGCCGTTGATCATGGTGACCACCAGGGTGTGCGGGCCAAACAAGCCGCGCAATTGCGGCAACACATCAGGCAATTGATGAGCCTTGAGGGTGATCAACACCGCGTCTTGCGGCCCCGCTTCGTGCATGTCTTGCACCGCTTTCACGGCGCTGGCATGTTCTTCCCGGCCATCTTCCAGAATCAACCGAAAACCTTGGGCCTTGATCGCAGCCAAATTTTTGTTGCGGGCAATGAAGGTGACCTCTTCACCGGCCAAGGAAAGTTTGGCGCCCAGGTAACCGCCTATGGCACCCGCGCCGACGATGGCAATTTTCATAAGGGTCTAAAACCTGTTGTACATCACACCGCGTTGGTTGCTGTTTGGCGTTCGCGCCAACGGAAAAGCTGCTGGGCTTTGCCTAGCAAAGGCCACAGCAACAAGACCATGGCCAAGCCTGCAATGCTGGCGACCAGGGGGTTGGCCCAGAAGATAGACAGGCTGCCTTGTGAGGACAACATGGCCTGGCGGAAGCTGGCTTCGGCCATGTCCCCCAGCACCAGGGCCAGCACCATGGGGGCCAAGGGGTATTTCAGTTTCTTGAACAAATAGCCCACCACGCCGAAGCCAAGCATCAGATACACATCGAACATGGAACTGTGCACGGTATAGGCACCGATGGCGCAAATGACGATGATGACGGGCGCAATCACCGCGAAGGGAATGCGCAAAATGGCCGCCCACCAGGGCACCGTGGTCAGCACCACCAGCAAGCCCACGATATTGCCCAGGTACATGCTAGCAATCAGCCCCCACACAAAGTCTTTTTGCTCCACAAACAACATGGGGCCGGGCTGCAAACCCCAAATCAACAAGCCGCCCAACAGCACGGCCGCCGTGGGTGAGCCCGGAATGCCCAAGGTGAGCATGGGCAACAAGGCGGAAGTGCCTGCGGCGTGGGCTGCGGTTTCAGGCGCAATCACGCCTTCAATTTTTCCCTTGCCAAAAGCCTCGGGCTCTTTGGACAAACGCCGCGCCACGCCATAACTCATGAACGAAGCAGGGGTGGCTCCGCCTGGGGTGATGCCCATCCAGCAACCGATCAGCGTAGAGCGTATAAACAGTTTCCAGTGTTTGAAAATTTGGCCCCAGGTTTCCAGCACCACACGCGGGCTGATGCGTGCGCTTTTGCCTTTGAAGGCCAGGCCCTCTTCCATGGTGAGCAAAATTTCGCCAATGCCGAACAGGCCAATCACGGCAATCAAAAAGTCAAAACCTTTGAGCAACTCGGGAACACCATAGGTCATGCGCAATTGACCCGTCACCGTGTCCATGCCCACGGCCGCCAAGCCAAATCCCAGCATCATGGAAGCCAAGGTTTTGGCGGGCGGCTCTTTGCTCATGCCCACAAAACTGCAGAAGGTGAGCAGTTGCACGGCAAAAAACTCTGCGGGGCCAAACTTGAGTGCAAAACGCGCCAACAGCGGTGCCAAAAAGGTGATCAAGAGCACCGCAAACAGCGCGCCCACGAAAGAGCCCGTAAATGCCGCCGTCAGCGCTTGCGCGGCTTTGCCTTGTTGGGCCATGGGGTGACCGTCAAAGGTGGTTGCCACCGACCACGGCTCACCGGGAATGTTGAACAAGATGGAAGTGATGGCCCCACCAAACAATGCGCCCCAGTAAATGCAGGACAGCATGATGATGGCCGAGGTGGGGTTCATCGAAAAGGTCAAGGGCAGCAAGATGGCAATGCCATTGGCACCGCCCAAGCCCGGTAGCACGCCGATCAACACGCCCAGCGTGATGCCAATGAACATGAAACCCAGGTTGGGCAGGGTCAAGGCGACACTGAAGCCGTGGAACAGGTTGGTGATCTCGTCCATCAACTACTCCGAAATCAATAACCAAGCAAACGCTCAAGCGGCCCTTTGGGCAAAAGCACCAAAAACCAACGCTCAAATACGATGAAGAACAAGAGTGGTACACCCAGCGCCACCAGCAACGACCAGAACCAGCGGTAGCGGCCATGACGATGCATGAAGTAGCCGATCAACAAAGCAGAGGCCACATAAATGCCCAAAGGTGCAATCAGCAGCACATAAGCCGTCATCGGCCAAGCCATGGCGCGCACACTGGCCCACTGCGCCGGTTCTACGAACACCGCATGGTCCCGCTTCCAGCGCCAGAGTTGACCCAGCGCCACGCTGCCCGCCGCCAGAAACAGCAAACAGCCAATGATGAAGGGGAAATAACCCGATCGTGGCCCGTCGTCCGCCCAACCTATGCCCACCCGCAGACTGTCTACCAGGATCAGGCAGGCCACGCCCATCAAAACCAAAGCCACGACCAGCTCGGGCCAACGCGTGCTGGGCCCAGCGGTGGATTCTTGTTCAGTGCTCATGGTGACTCTCTTTACGCCGCGAACGGGCGTGGGATGGAGGCCGGGGGCTCACAGCCCCCGGGGGCAACATCAGTTGGCCAAAAAGCCCGCTTCTTTCATCAACACCCGATGCGCTTGCTCGGTGCGAGCCAACCAGTCGAAATAGGCTTGCCCCGACATGTTGGTTTGGTTGAAAGCGCCTTTGACCATGAACTCTTTCCACTCTGGCAGTTCACGGATTTTCTTGAACAAATCCACATAGAAGGTGACTTGTTCTGGCGTGACGCCAGGAGGCATGAAGATACCGCGCAGCATCAGATAGTCCACGGGAATGCCAGCGGAACCGCAAGTGGGCAGGTCAGCCCAGGACTGCGTGGCCGTCAGTTTTTCTTTGTAGGGCATGGTGTTTTTATCCATGACGCACAGTGCGCGCAGCTTGCCTGCCCGCCATTGAGATTCCGCTTCAATGGGGTTGTTGACCGTGGAATTCACATGATTGCCCACCAATTGCACCGCCACTTCGCCGCCGCCCTTGTAGGGGATGTAAACCAGTTTTTTGCCGGCTGCTTTCTCCAGCATCACCGTGATGATTTGGTCTTCTTGTTTGGAGCCCGTCCCGCCCATCTTGAAGGTTTTATCGGGTGCGGCTTTGATGGCGGCCAGGTAGTCTTTCGCAGTTTTGTGCGGAGAGTCGGCGTTGACCCACAGCACAAATTGATCCAGCGCCACCATCGACACCGGCGTCAGGTCACGCCAGTTGAAAGGCACCGCCGTGGCCAGCGGTGTGGTGAACAGGTTGGACAAGGTGATGACGATTTTGTGCGCATTGCCTTTGTCGCCCTTCACATCCAAAAAGCCCTCGGCTCCTGCGCCGCCAGACTTGTTCACCACGATGATCGGTTGATTGATGAGCTTGTTTTTGGCCACCACGCCTTGAATAAAACGCGCCATTTGATCTGCGCCACCACCCGTTCCCGCTGGCACCACAAACTCGATGGGTTTGGTGGGCTCCCACGGCGCGGCGAGTGCCGCTGTGGCGGCGAACAACGCCGCACCGATGATGCTTGTAACGCGCAAGTGCTTGAGTTTCACAGACTTGTCCTTTCCTGGCATGGGTTGTGTGGTGTAGAGAAAAAAACAACTCCGCGCCACGTCCCATCGGTGGCACGAAGGCAAAAATCAGCCCAAGCCCAGCTTTTGCGCCAGACCAATGCGCTGAAGCTTGCCGGTGGCCCCTTTGGGTATCTCTTCCATGAAGAGAATTTTTTTCGGCACTTTGTAGTCAGCAGCGCGTTGGTTGACGAAGGTTTGCAAGTCGCGCTCTGAAACCGTCTGACCTTCGCGCAGCACCACCACCGCCGCCACTTCTTCACCCAGCTTGGGGTGGGGCATGCCAAAACAAACCACCTGCGCGACTGCGGGGTGATCCATCAAAATTTCATCGACCTCGCGCGGGCTGACCTTCTCGCCACCCCGGTTGATAATTTCCTTCAACCGACCGGTGATGGTGATGTAGCCCTCGCCATCCATCACACCTTGGTCCCCGGTACGGAACCAGCCGTTGGTATAGGCTTCGGCATTGGCCTTGGGGTTGCTCTCGTAACCCGCCGTAACGTTCGCACCACGAATCACAATCTCACCCGTGGTGTCTGCCCCCAAGAGCGTGCCGTCTTCGGCCATGATGGCCACTTCAGGGCCAGCCGCGCGCCCGACCGTGCCGGGTTTGCGTGCAGCAGGCGGCAGGGGGTTGCAAGCCATTTGGTGGGTGGCTTCGGTCATGCCATAGGCTTCAATCAAGGGGGCGCCGAAAATTTCTTCCAGCTCACGGATGACCTGCGGTGGCATGGAAGACGAGGACGAGCGCAAAAAGCGCAGCGGATGGCGCTTAATGACATCTAGATTTTTACTGGCACGCGAGGCAATGGCCTGGTGCATGGTGGGCACGGCGGTGTACCAAGTGGGTTGGGCCTCGTCCATCCAAGCAAAAAACTTCAGCGCATTGAAACCCGGCGTGCAAAACACCTGGGAGCCCGCCGACAGCGGTGCCAGCACGCCCGCGATCAAACCGTGAATGTGGAACAGCGGCATGATGTTCAAACCACAATCGGTCGGGACAAACTGCAAGGTATTGCGAATATTGTTGGCCGAGGCGCACAAATTGGCTTGCGACAACGGAACGATTTTCGGGCGCGAGGTGGTGCCCGAGGTGTGCAGCACCATCGACACATCTTGCGGTTGAGCCCAGCCCGGCTGCGTGGCCGCTGCACCTGGCTGGCCGTCACGCGCTGCCAAAGTAAAGCTGCCTGCCGGCGAACTGGGTTCAGAGATCAAGTCAAGAATGCGCACACCGAGTTTTTTCGCCACCTCGATGGCCGGTGAGCTGCTGTCCCGCTCCACGATCAAGGCCTTGGCGTTGAGGTCGGAGAGATAAAACTCAAACTCGTCGGCGCGGTAGGCAGGGTTCAGTGGCGCGCTCGTCACGCCGCAGGCGCAGGCGACAAAACAGGTGGCCATGTCAGGGCCGTTGTTCAAGACGATGGCGACTCGGTCATTGCGGCCTATGCCCAGGGCGTTCAACTGCTTCACTGTTCCTTCCGTGAGAGCGCGCAACTGGCCGTGGGTTAAGGCGCTTCGGCCTGGTGCAGAAATCGCGGGCAGATCGTCTGCCGCCGAAGCGAACAGTGGTTGCAAGGTAGTGTTCATTCGAGGCGACTGGAAAAGCAAAAGAAAGGGAAAGAAAACGAGAGGGTTTGTGCGTCAAAGACCCAACCACTTGCCCAACTCAAGCATGGCGGCTTGGTCGTAGCGCTCAAACCCTGTCCATTTGGTGGGTGCCAGTTTTTTCTTGCCCTCGTCGGTGGAATCCAATGTGGCCAGGTAGTCGCGCAACTTTGTCACTTGGTCTGCGGTCAAGCTGGGCCCAGCGATCAAGTGCTTGATGGGAACAGGTTTGGACTTGGCCAATACCTTGCCGCCACCGGCTTGCCAGTTTTTCACCACGCTGGAAGCCGCCGAAGCACCCGAATGCGTCAATTCGTTCTCGACGAAAAACGGCACCGCGTCTTGGTAGCGTGTGTAGTAAATCTTCAGGTCCGTGGTTTTGAGCCCGACATCACGCAGGGTGGCACGCACCATCCACGAAGTGATGGAGTCTTCATCGGGTGCACCCAGTTTGAGCCCTTTGAGGTCTTGCACCGACTTCAGTGGTGACTTGGCGTTGATCAAAAAACTGGCTGAATAAGACTGAAACCCCTTGGTGACGGCCAGCAATTGGTAGCCCGAGTTTTTCATGGCCAGAATCGAAATGTGGGCAGGGTGCACCATGGCAATGTCGTAGCGCTTCTCAGACAGCCCTTGGCGCAGGCTAGGGTAGTCGCCGATGGGTTCCACCGTGACGGGCTGCTGGAGGATTTTCGACATGTCCGCCGCAATGGCGGCATAGCGCCCGCGAATCTCCTCGTAAGGAACGCGGTAGGTCACGCCTTCATTAACGGCAAAGACCAGAGCGTGAGCAACCGGACTGACCAACAAGAGGCCAGAGAAAAAACTGGCGGCCAGCGCCGCACGCCTTGCAATAGAAATCATGGCTGTATAGATCGGGCAGTGAAGAGAGAACCAGCTGAAACCGGGGAAAGCCAGACGTTGATCTCCCATTTGAAATGGGCACGACTACGTGGAATGGTAGTTGTCGAACTGTGACGGCTTCGTTCAAATCCCCCGTATTCAGCGCATCCGTTACATCTCGATGCAAATCAAGTGGGATGTCGATCCGTGCGTGGCGCAAATGTAACGAGCGTGAGTTTTGCCGCATCGGGTACAACCCTTGACTGACGGCGTGTCGCGCTGCAAATCCCGCTATCGAATCCCCTGATGGTTGCGACGTGGGGCATCCATGAGAATCAGGCACAAAACTGGAGACCGTCATGGAAAAAATTTGGCTGAAACACTACCCGGCGGGCGTACCCGCCACCATCAATGTGGAGCAGTACCCTTCCTTGGTGGCGTTGATGGAGGAAAGTTTCAAAAAGTACGGCAACCTGCCCGCCTACAAGTTCATGGGCAAAACCGTGACCTTTGCCCAAGTAGACGAAGCCTCTCGCGCGATGGCGGCTTATTTGCAGTCCTTGGGCCTGGTACGCGGTGACCGCGTGGCGCTGATGATGCCCAACGTGCCGCAGTACCCGGTGGCCATTGCCGCCGTGTTGCGTGCTGGGTTTGTGGTGGTGAATGTGAACCCGCTATACACACCACGCGAGTTGGAACACCAGCTCAAAGACTCTGGTGCCAAAGCCATCATCATCATCGAAAACTTTGCCACCACTTTGCAGCAATGCATCGGCAGCGTACCGACGAAAAAAGTCATCGTCACTGCCTTGGGCGACATGCTGGGCTTCCCCAAGGCCATGATCGTCAACTACGTGGTTCGCAAGGTCAAGAAGATGGTGCCGGCGTTTGAATTGCCCGGCGCGGTTCGTTTTAACGACGCACTTTCTCAAGGGCGCGGCAAAACCTTCACCCCGGCCAAAACCGGCCCCGACGATGTGGCGGTGTTGCAGTACACCGGCGGCACCACGGGCGTGAGCAAGGGCGCGGTGCTGCTCAACCGCAACCTGGTGGCCAATATTTTGCAGTGCGAGGCTTGGTATCAACCGGCGCTCAAACGCATACCGCAAGGTGAACAAATTCTCACCGTGTGTGCGTTACCGATTTATCACATCTTTGGCTTCAATACGAATGTGATGCTCTCCATGCGCATGGGCGGCTGCAACTTGCTCATTCCCAACCCACGTGATTTGCCCGCCATGTTCAAGGAGTTGGCACGCGAGAAGTTTCACAGCTTCCCGGCGGTCAACACGCTCTTCACCGCCATGGCCAACCACGCTGACTTCAACACAGTGGACTGGAGCTCGCTGAAAATTTCCGTCGGCGGCGGCATGGCGGTTCAAAGTGCCACCGCCAAGCTGTGGCTGGAGAAAACCGGCTGCGCCATCATTGAAGGGTATGGCTTGTCGGAAACCTCACCCGTAGCATCCACCAACCCGGTGGATGTAGACACCTACAGCGGCAACATTGGTGTGCCCATGCCCAACACCGAAATGAAGTTGCTGGACGACGACGGCAACGAAGTGCCTCTGGGCGAGCGAGGAGAAATTGCCATCAAGGGCCCGCAAGTGATGGCGGGTTATTGGCAGCGCCCCGACGAAACCGCCAAGGTCATGACGGCCGATGGTTTCTTCCGCACCGGCGACATTGGCGTGGTGGACGAGCGCGGCTTCTTCAAAATTGTTGATCGCAAGAAAGACATGATTTTGGTTAGCGGCTTCAACGTCTACCCCAACGAAGTCGAAGACGTGGTGACGCAAATGCCTGGCGTGCTCGAATGTGCGGCGGTAGGCGTGCCGGACGACAAAGCGGGTGAGGCGGTGAAGTTAGTCATCGTCAAGAAAAACCCCGCCCTCACCGAAGCCGAGGTGCGCGCCTACTGCGAAACCACGCTCACTGGCTACAAACGACCCAAGGTGGTGGAGTTCCGCACCGATTTGCCCAAATCACCCGTGGGCAAAATTTTGCGCCGCGAGTTGCGTGACAAAACCTGAACCAGCGGATCACTTTTGATAGGGCACACTGGCATTTTTTCTGGTGTGCCCTAGGGCCTGTTCACACTCAAGATCCCCTAGTCGTTCATGCCCCCACGTTTGTACTTGCCCCAAACGCTGCACAGCGGCGAAGAAATCGACTTGCCTGCGGGGGCGAGTCGTCACGTTCAAGTGCTGAGGCTCCAGCCCGGACAATCCTTGACCCTGTTCAACGGCCAAGGAACAGAATGGGACGCCGAGGTGCTGCAGATGGGTCGGCAAACCGTGACCGTGCGTGTGGCCCATGAACACCAGCCGCAGCGCGAGTTGAAGCTGGCCGTGACTTTGGCCTTGGGCATGCCCGCCAATGACCGCATGGACTTCGTGGTGGAAAAAGCCGGAGAGTTGGGCGCCTATTGCATTCAACCGCTGATGTGCGAGCGATCCGTGCTGCGTCTACAAGGCGAGCGCGCGCAAAAAAAACAAAACCACTGGCAAGCGGTGGCCGCCGCCGCCAGCGAGCAATGTGGGCGCACCACCGTCACTGCCATTGAAGCCGTTCGCAGCCTCGGGGACTGGCTCACTTCTTTGCCGTCACTGCCGACAGAAAGCAACACCGCACAGCGCTGGTTGCTCAGTCCCACCGCCGCGACCGTTTGGAACCCCGACCTGGCAAAACCCGCTGCCAGCCTGCTGTTTCTGAGCGGCCCTGAAGGTGGACTGAGTAGGCAGGAGGAAGACCTCGCCCAAGAACGCGGTTTCACTGCGGTGTCGCTGGGCCCCCGCGTGCTGCGCGCCGATACGGCGCCGCTGGCCGTGCTGGCGGCCTTGGTGTTGTCGTCCAACGCTTAGAAGCTGTCCGCGAATAAGGCAGCTCTGGGCATTGTGGTGTCACAAACCCCCAGCGAGAATGCAACTCTTCTAATCACTCGAGGAGATGTTATGGATGCCTCCCTCCCCGCGGGGACAAGAAGGAGCTGATCGGTGAAGAGTGCTGAACAGCCGCTAACCAAGGAGGGGGAA
>JBJTHI010000078.1:0-9935 GCA_046094425.1 Burkholderiales bacterium
AACAAGGCCGTCTGTAGAGTGGCAGTCTGTTCTCTGTTCTTGCCTTCGACCCCGTCGCCGTGTGTTCCACAAGCCCTTGGCTGAACAATGAAATGCAAAAAACTAAAACAGCTTGCTTGACTGAACGGGAAGTCCCTGTAGGGGTTAGGGAGTTAACAGTCGGTTGGCTGCTTCAACATCAGCCGGCTTGAGTTGCCCCGCCGCTTGGCGCAATTTCAACCCGTTCAGCACCACTTCGTACCGCGCTTTGGCCAGATCGCGCCGCGTGGTGAAAAGCTGGGTTTGGGCGTTGAGCACGTCCAGGTTCACACGCACACCCACGCGGTAGCCGAGTTGGGTGGCTTCCAAGGCGAGTTTGCTGGAAGACTCTGCGGCTTCCAGGGCCGCCACTTGGGCACGGCCCGATTCCACCCCGAAATAAGCGCTGCGGGTGGCTTGGGCGGTGCTGCGTTTGGCTGCTTCCAAGTCGTTGCGGGTTTTTTCCTCCAGCACCAAGGTTTCTTTGATGCGGTTTTGCACTGACAAGCCCGAGTACAGCGGCCAGTTGAATTGCAAACCCAGGGTGGCGGTTTGCGTGGTGCCAGGGGTTGACGTGGGGCCGGTGACGCCGATGAATTTGTTGACACCTGCGGTCGCCACCGCATCCAGCGTAGGCAAGTGGCCTGCGCGGGCCTTTTCGGTTTCTAGTGTTGCGATGTCAGCCGCGAGTTGCGCGCGTTGCACCGCCGGGTGCATGGCGGCTTGACTGACCCAAGCGTCGACCGAGTTCGGTGTGGTGGCGGGCAAGGCCACTGGCGTCACCAGTGGGTTGGGCTGCACGCTGCTGCGGCCAACCAGTTGGTCCAGCGCAATGCGTTTTACACGCAAGTCGTTTTCCGCAGCAATTTCTTGCGCGGTCGCCAGGTCAAACTTGGCTTGGGCTTCGCGGGTATCGGTGATGGTTTGAGTGCCCACCTCGAAATTGCGTTTGGCCGAGGCCAGTTGTTCGGCAATGGCGACTTTGTTGGTGCGCGTGGTTTCTAGGGCGTCTTGCGACGCCAGCACGTCGAAATAGGCTTGGGCCACACGCACGATCAGGTCTTGCTCGGCGGTTTCCAAATCCCACTTGGACAACTCCAGCGTGCGCTGCGCTTGGTCGATGGTGACGCGGCTGGTTTTGTTGAACAGGGGCTGACGACCTTGCAAGCTGGTCGCATTCGTGGTCGAGCCTCGGTTCACGCCGCTCGGGAACTCGCTCTCGGAACGGGTGCTGCTGCCCACCAAGGTGGCCGTGGGCCGAAACAGTGCATCGGACTGCGCGGCTTTGTAGCGTGCGGAATCGGCCAGGGCTTTGGCGGCGAGGTAGGTGGCGTCGTATTGGCGTGCGGCTTCGTAAAGCTGCAGCAAGTTTTGCGCTTGCGCCACGCCGCTGGCAGCCAGCCCTAAAGCCAGGAAGAGCGCGCTGGGTTTCCATGAAGTCTTGGGTGCTGGTGCGTTGGGGCGTTTAGAGGCAGGTCGCAAAACAAACATGGCGTTCTTTCAAAAAGGAAGGCAAAGATTTCGACGAACAAACAGGACTTCAATACCGGGCCACAGATGGATCAACCGAGACAGACCATGCATCTATGCCGCCATCGAGGTTGACGACATGAGTCCAACCCGAGGCTTCTAAATAACGCGCTACCTGGGCGCTGCGAACGCCGTGGTGGCAAACGCAAACCGTGGTTTGATCTTGTGACCACTGCTGCATGGCTTGCGGCACCTGGTTCATGGGCACGAAGCGTTGTTCAACGCCAGGCTGCTTGATCGACGCCAGTGCCACCTCCCAAGCCTCGCGCACATCCATCAGAACCGCGCCAGGATGCTCGTCAAGAAAGTTGGACAGCGCTGTGGGGTGCAATACCAGCATGAGTCAAATCAAAATCAGAACTGAAAACGGCTGGGTTCATCAAAACCAGGCAGGCGAGCGGCGACAGTGTCAAACAGCGCCGTGCCATGCACGCTGCCTTGTGTGTTGCGGCTGTAGAGCATGGCTTGCATCACAGGCTCTTGGCCCACGATGGCCAGCAGGCGACCGCTTGTGGCTTTGATTTGGTTCAGCAAGGCTTTGGGTACGCTGGGTGCGGAGCCTGCGAGCAGTACGGCATCGAACGGTGCTTGTTCGGCGAGCCCGGTGGACATGTCGGCGGCGCGCACCTCGCGCAACACCACGTTGGTAGAACCTGCTTGGCTGAGTGCGGTTTTGGCCAAGGCCAGAATGTCTGCATCGCTTTCCAACACCGTCACTTGTTGCGCTTTGTGGCCGAGCAGGGCCAGCATGTAGCTGGAGTTGGCCCCGAGTACCAACACACGTTCATGCTTATGAACTGCCAGCTCTTGTACCAAACGCGCTTCCACCTTAGGGGTGAGCATGAAACGGCCATGGGGCAGGGGAACTTCGGTGTCCACAAACGCCAAGGCACGGTGCGCGGTCGGCACAAAGTCTTCACGCTTGACGATGGACAGCAGTGAGAGCACGGAAGGATCGAGCACATCCCAGGGGCGAATTTGCTGCTCAATCATGTTGAAGCGGGCTTGTTCTATGTTCATTTTTTCCTCAGAAAGTGGGTCTGAAAATATGCGGCGATTTTAGGGTGTGGTGTTGACCGGTACTTTGTCGCTTGACCCCCAGCGCCGCTTGCTCCACTGCACCAAGTCATCGAGGTAGCAGTAAATCACGGGCACCACCACCAAGGTGAGCAGCGACGAGGTGATGACGCCACCGATCACGGCCTGCCCCATGGGCGCACGTTGCTCGGCACCCTCGGAGAGCGCAAAGGCCAGCGGCACCATACCAAACACCATGGCCAGGGTGGTCATCAAGATGGGCCGCAGCCGCACTTGCGCGGCATGCAGCAAAGCCTCTTCACGCTGCATGGGCGGTACCTCGGCCCCCAAGCCATGTTCACCTCGGCGCGAACGAATCGCAAAGTCGATGAGCAAGATGGCATTTTTGGTGACCAATCCCATCAACATCACGATGCCGATGATGCTGAACATATTGAGTGTGGAGCCGAACAGCAGCAGGGTGAGTACCACGCCGATCAAGGTCAGTGGCAGCGAACTCATCAAGGCCAAGGGCTGCAAAAAGCTTTGGAACTGGCTGGCCAAAATCATGTAGATGAAGATCACCGCCAGGCCGAGTGCCCCAATGGCGTAGCTGAAGGACTCGTTCATGTTTTTGGTGGAACCACCAAAGCTGTAGCGGTAGCCGGGCGGGAAGGGAGTGGCGTCGAGAATTTTTTTGATGTCGGCAGACACTTCACCCGAGCTTCGGCCCAGCGCGTTGGCATCGATGTTGATTTCTCGGTTCAAGTCACGGCGGTTGATTTGCGACAAGCCGGTGCCTGCCTCCACATCGGCCACTTGCGACAGGCGCACCACACGCGGGCTGCCGTCGCTCGCGGCAGGCACCGCAATGGGCAGGGCGCGCAGGTCGGCCATCGAGTCGCGCAGGTTCGGAGGCAAGCGCAAGAGCACATCGTAAGTTTCGCCGTCGGGCGCGCGCCAGGTGCCTGCCGAGGTGCCCGCAATCCAGGTGCGCAGGTTGTTGGCGAGGCTGTTCACATTCAAGCCCACATCGGCCGCTGCTTCGCGTTTGGGCGTGACGGTGACCGTGGGTTTGTTGGGTTTCAAACTGCTGTCCAAGTCCACCAAACCCGGCAAGGTTTGCAATTGCAGCATGATGCCTTTGGAGAGTTTTTCCAATTGCGCCAGGTCTGGCCCTTGAATCGAGAACTGCAAACTCTTGCCCCCACCCAGGTCGGTTTGACCAATGTTGGTGACGGTGATGCCAGGAATGCTGGAGAGCTGCTGGCGCAGCGGCGTGGTGAGTTGCGCCACGCTGCGCTGCCTGTCTTTGCGATCGACCAGGCGCACGTAAATAGCACCGTACATCTTCCCCGCCACAAAACCACTGTTGATGGTGGTGACGGTGTGTTTCACTTCCGGCAACTGGCGCAGCAATTGGTCAATTTGCTTGGCCCGTTGTTCGGTCACTTCAATCGACGACCCCACGGGGGTGTAGAAGTTGATGGTGGTCTCGGACAAATCGGCCTTGGGTACAAACTCTGCACCGAGCAAGAGAATGAGGCTGAAGCTGCCAACCAACGTGGCCAGCGCAATGCCCAGGGTGGCGAGTTTGTGGCGCAGCGACCAACGCAGTATGGTTTGGTAGCCTGCAGACAACCAAGTGGTGAAGCGTTCAAACGCGGCGGTGATGCGGCCCAAGCTGTTGCGATACCAAGCGCTTTGCGCCGGTGGGTCGTGCCACACGCTGGAGAGCATGGGGTCGAGCGTGAAACTCACGAACATGGAGATGAGCACGGCGGCGGCAATGGTCAGCCCAAACTCGTGGAAAAACTTGCCCACGATGCCGCCCATGAAGCCAATGGGTAAAAACACCGCCACGATGGACAAGGTGGTGGCCAGCACCGCCAGACCGATCTCTCGCGTGCCGTCCAGCGCCGCTTGCTGGGCCGACTTGCCCATGTGCACATGGCGCACGATGTTTTCGCGCACCACAATGGCGTCGTCTATCAACAAACCCACGCACAAACTCAGCGCCATCATGGTGATGTTGTTGATGGTGAAGCCGAACGCATACATGAACAAAAAAGTGCCGATCAAGGCGATGGGCAGGGTGAGCCCGGTGATGACGGTGGAGCGCCATGAATTCAAAAACAAAAACACAATCAGCACGGTGAGCAGCGCGCCTTCGAGCAAAGTGCGTTTCACGTTGTCTACTGACACACGAATACCACGCGAGTTGTCGCGGTTCACTTCCACACGCACGCCGGGTGGGGTGAGGTTTTTGGCTCCATCAAGCGCGGCGCGTAAACCATCCACCACCGCAATCGTGTTTTCGCCTTGAGACTTTTGAACACTGAGTAATACCGTGCGCTGGCCGTTGTACAGCGCCAGGCTCTCCGTCTCTGCGGGCCCGTCGATCACTTCGGCCACTTGCCACAGCTTGATGGAACTGCCGCCTTTGCGCACCACCACCATGTCGCGGAAGTCTTGCGGACTTTGCATGCGGGCGCTGATTTGCACCACACGCTCTTGTTCGGTGGAGCGGATAGTGCCTATGGGCAACTCTTGGTTTTCGCTGCGCACGGCGGAGAGCACTTGCTCAACCGTCACCCCCAGCGCTTCCATTTCACTGGGTTGCAGGTGAATGCTGATTTGGCGTTTCACACCGCCCACCACACTGACTGAGCCCACGCCACGGACGTTTTCCAGCCGCTTTTGCAGCACCTGTGAGGCCCAGGTGGTCAGGGCTTGGGGCGAAGTTTTGCCGTCCTCCGAAATCACCGCCACATTAAAAATGGGGGCGCTTGCAGGGTCAAAACGCGAAATGCGCGGCTCCTTCACCTCTTCGCGCAGCAGGGGCCGCACCAAGGCCACTTTTTCGCGCACGTCTTCAGCCGCTTTGCGGCCATCGACATCCAGGTTGAATTCAATGATGACGACGGACGTGCCTTCATACGAGCGTGATGACAGCGTGCTGATACCCGCCACCGTGTTCACCGCTTCTTCTATTTTTTTGGTGACCTCGGCTTCCACAATTTCCGGCGATGCGCCAGGGTAGTCCATGGCCACGACCACGGTGGGTAAGTCAATGTTGGGGAACTGGTCGATGGACAGGCGCTGGTAGCTAAACAAACCCAACACCACAAAAGCCAACATGACCATGGTGGCCATGACGGGGTTGTGAATGCTGACGCGGGTGAACCACATGGTGAGGGGTTGTATGAAGCGTCAGGGCGCGTTCGTGGTTTTACTTGGGGCCGCGCCAGTGGGAGCGAAATTCACCTTGGTGCCACTGCGTAAATTGCCCACCAGCCCACGCAGTACCACCGTGCTCGTTGGCAACTCGGGGGTGACGAGCACCACGGCTTGCGGCTGACCGTCGACGACAGCATCACCTCTCTCGGTTACCGCCACTGTGCGATGTTGCACCTGACCATCCACCAGAATTTGAACCAAGGGTTGGTCTTGATCCAACCGCAGCGCCGATACAGGCAAGACCAATGCCTTGCGTCGCTCCAGTTCAATGCTGCCCCTGGCAAACAAACCTTGGCGCAGCACCGCTGTGGCTGCGCTGGTCGGCGTCAAACTCAAATACACCAACACCGAGCGGCTGCCACTTTGGGCGCTGGGGTTGATGCGAGCCACCGTGGCTGCCACGGGTGCCTCTAGGCCATCAATTTGCAGACGCGCGTTTTGGCCCACACGCACCAGGGCCACGTCTTCGGGGGCCAGTGCGGCTTCCAATTCCAAGCGGCGAATGTCCACAATTTCTAAAATGCGCGCATCCACCCCGACACGTTCGCCCACTTGGGCCAAGCGCAGCGATACCTGGCCTGCAATGGGCGCAAGCAAGCGGGTATCGGCCAAGGCTTTGCGCGCCAAAGCCACCGCGGCTTGGGCGGCGTCGTAATTAGCTTTGGCTGCGTTGTCGTTGGCCAGTGACGTTTCCAGCGCCGTGGGTGAAATGAAGCCTTGCGCCACCAAGGATCGGTTGTTGGCCAAGGTGCGCTGGGTCACATCCCATTGCGCGCGGCTCGCGGCAGCGGTTTGTTCGGCTTGGCGCACGCGCCAGTCAAATTCGGTCGTGTCCAGTTGCCCCACGACTTGACCGGCTTGAACACTGTCGCCCTCGCGCACCGTCAAGGCCTTCACTTCGGAGGCGACTTTGGCTTTGATGGTCGCCGACTGAAAGGCCTTGAGTCCGCCCGAGACCGGCACGGTGCGGCCGAACTCTACCGGTGCCAAACGCCAGACGTCGGACTCGCCGAGTACCAGGGCAGGTGCCTCGGTGCCCGCTCGCATGGTTTGCTGGGCCTGTGTTCGCGCCGACTGCCGCTGCTGTAGCGCGCGCCCCACCAAGCCCGCCAGCACCACCACGATCAACAGAACAAGCCCCCACGTTTTCATCAACTTCATGTGGATTTCTTGCCTTTGTTGACGGGGCCAGGTTGGGGGCGCAGCAAACCGGTCAACACCACGTCAATGTGGGTGGCCAGCACCTGGGCGGGGTCGGGTGGGTCAGGCTGCAAATGGCAGGCACCCAAGGAGTGTTTATGCAGGCACAAAAACATCATGGGCGCGAACATCACCACCGTCATTTCTTTGAGCGGCACCTCCCGGAACTCGCCCCGGGTGATGCCGCGCTGAATGGTGTGTGCGAACAAAGCCTGTGCCGGGCCCAAGACCTCACTTACATAAAACTCGGCAATCTCAGGAAAGTTGCGCACCTCAGAGAGCATGATTTTGTGGATGGCCGACGCAGGCGTATTGCCCACACGCTCCCACCAGGTGCTCACCAGGTACTTCAGTAAATCACCCGTACTGCCTTCATAACTGTCCAGGGCCTCAGTGCCCTCGGCGATCAGGTTGGAGAGGTTTTCGCGTATGACCGCCTTGAGCAAGTCTTCCTTGCTGGGGTAATACAAATAAAGCGTGCCCTTAGACACCCCCGCTCGCACGGCCACCTCTTCAGCTCGCGTGGCAGCAAAGCCTTTTTCACCAAACAAATCCAACGCCGCAGCCAGCAGTTCCTGCGGACGGGCTTCTTTGCGGCGTTGGCGAATTGGGGACGTTGACATGGGGAACACAGATACTGACTGGATAGTCAGTAATGTACCGCCTCTTTTTGTTTTGCAACAGCAGCGCTGAGTGCAGACTTATTTCGGTGCCAACCGAATGGCCCCGTCCAGCCTGATCACCTCGCCATTGAGCATGTCGTTGGTGATGATTTGGTGCACCAACTTGGCGTAGTCCGTTGGCGTGCCCAAACGGCTGGGGAAGGGCACGCCTGCGGCGAGGGCTTCTTGCACTTCTTTCGGCATGGAGAACAGCATGGGGGTGCCGAAGATGCCAGGGGCGATGGTCATGTTGCGGATGCCGTTGCGAGCCAAGTCGCGGGCGATGGGCAGGGTCATGCCGACAACGCCGCCCTTGGAAGCGGAATAGGCGGCTTGGCCTATTTGGCCGTCAAACGCGGCCACGCTGGCGGTGGAGATGAGCACACCGCGTTCCCCCGTGGCCTCGGGCTCGTTTTGGCTCATGGCAGCCGCAGCGAGCCGAATCATGTTGAAGCTGCCAATCAAATTCACGGTGACCACTTTGCTGAACAAAGCCAAGCTGTGGGCGCCTTCTTTGCCCACGGTTTTGGCGGCTGGCGCAATGCCGGCGCAATTCACCAGGCCCATGAGCTTGCCCAGGGTTTGAGCGCGGGCCACCACGACTTGGCCATCCGCTTCTTGACTGACATCGCACATCACAAACGTTGCATTTGTCGCGCCCAACTCGGCTGCCAAAGCCTCGCCTTTGTCCGCTTGTAAATCGGCAATCACGACTTTGCCGCCGTGAGAGACGAGCATGCGCGCCGTGCCTTCGCCCAAACCCGATGCGCCGCCAGTGACGATGAAAACCTTGCCTGTGATATCCATGAATTGAACTCCTGAAGGTGATAGGAAGGTGAAACGTCGAAATTGCAATCCGCGCGGTAGCGTGGAACAACTCCAAGTTTCAGGTTGACGTATGCGTCAATTGTGCTCGAAAAAAGAGCCGCTCAATCAGCGGCTCTTGAAGGAATAAAAAGGTCAACCAGCCAGCGCAGCCAAAGCACGTGCGGTGATTTCATCCACCGTGCCCGTGCCACTGATTTTGCGCACCTTGGGTGCTGCCGCGTCGCCGCTGCCTGCCCAGTTGGCGTAGTAGGCCACCAGGGGGCGGGTTTGTTGCTGGTACACCTCCAGGCGTTTGCGCACAGTGGCTTCTTTGTCGTCGTCGCGTTGAATCAAGGCTTCGCCCGTCACGTCGTCCACACCATCTTTTTGAGGCGGATTGAATTTGACGTGGTAGGTGCGGCCCGATGCCACATGCACGCGGCGGCCACTCATGCGTTCGATGATGGCTTCGTCGGGCACGTCAATTTCAAGCACGATGTCCAGTGGCACCTTGGCGGCTTTCATCGCGTCGGCTTGGGGAATGGTGCGGGGAAAACCATCGAACAAAAAACCTTTGGCGCAGTCGGGCTGCGCCAGGCGTTCTTTGACCAGGCCGATGATGATGTCGTCACTCACCAAACCGCCCGAGTCCATCACTTTTTTGGCTTCAATGCCCAGTGGGGTACCGGCTTTGACGGCGGCGCGCAGCATGTCGCCGGTGGAAATTTGCGGAATGCCGAACTTGTCGCAAATGAACTTGGCTTGAGTGCCTTTGCCTGCGCCGGGGGCGCCCAACAAAATCAATCGCATGGTTGTCCTTGTGATGTCTCGTTTTATCAGTGAGTTTGAGTGTCGCTGTGCGGGACAGCGAAAGCCTGGGGAGAATAGCACGCAGGCCCCACGCCAAACTGACGAGGTTTATGGTTGCAGTGCCCAGAGCAAACGAACCCGCTCCAGGTCTTCCGGTGTGTCTACACCGATTCCCGGAAGGTGTTCGCTGACATGCACCGCAATGCGGTGCCCATGCCACAGCACCCGCAGTTGCTCCAGCGACTCTATCGCCTCCAGCGGGCTGGCCGCGAGTTGCGGGAATTGGCGCAAGAAGCCGGCGCGATAGGCATACATGCCCACATGACGCAGCGGGGCAGGTTCGCAAAGCAGCGCGGCTTCTTTGCCCGCTTGCGCGTATCCATCGCGCCACCATGGTATGGGGGCGCGTGAAAAGTACAGGGCCTGCTGTTTGGCATTGCAAACCAGCTTCACCACATTGGGGTTGAAGAGTTCCTCAAAGTTGGAGATGGCGTGACCCACGGTAGCCATCACGCAGTCAGTTTGATCTGCCAAGGCTTGCGCGCAGGCGTTGACGAGGGCGGGGGCGATCAAGGGTTCATCGCCTTGCACGTTGACCACCAGGGCGTCGTCTGCCAAGTTCAACAAGCTGCAAGCCTGCGCCAAACGGTC
>JBJTHI010000079.1:0-7745 GCA_046094425.1 Burkholderiales bacterium
GACTCGCCAAACCTCATGCCGACTTCCACGCGGACGAAATGGATCAAGAGGAGGGCGACGAAAGAGCCCCACCAAACACAGCGAAAGCGACTACCAGCACGCCCAAGCCGACGAGCTGGCCGCATGCGAATCCATGGGCTGCTGGCTGCTGTCGGCGGTGCTCGCCGTGGCCCTGGTCGGCTCCATCGCCTGGGTTGTTTTGTGGGTGGCCCCATGACCTGGCGGCACATCGACCAATGCATGCCCTGGCTTCTGGTTGCCCTGGTGGCCGCGTTGCTCGTGGGGGTGCTATGAACCAAAAAGAAGGCTTTCACCGCGTGTTCACCGGCAACGCATTCCACACCCACGAGCCCATCAGAAAGCGCCCATGCACCCTGCGCCGCGTGCTGCGGGCGCTGCTGGCCTGGTTTTGCCAGCCGTCGCCTTGGGGTAAGCAATGAACGCCCCCACCCTCCCCGTGGGCATCTATGGCATGCAGGGCATCGTCCCCGTCATGCCCAACGGTGCCTACCACGCACGCCACGCCGTGAGCGCCAGTGGCCTCAAGGCTTTGTCAAAGAGCCCCCGCCACTACTGGGCCGCGCACCTTGACCCCAACAGAGAGCCAAAAGAGCCCACGCCCGCCATGAAAGCGGGCACCCTGGCGCACTGCATGATTCTGGAGCCCGAATCGTTCCAGGCCCGCTACGTCATCCGCCCCGATGGGCTTGACATGCGCACCAAGGCCGGTAAGGCATGGTCTGAGGGTGCCCCAAGCTGGGCCGACATCATCAGCCAGTCCGAGCATCGCGCCGCGTCCTTGCAAAGCCAAGCGGTTCGCGCCCTGCCCGAAGTCAGCGCACTGCTGGCCAAAGGCCAGCCCGAGGTGTCTGCATTCTGGGTCGACCAAACCACCGGCAGCGCCTGCAAATGCCGCCCCGACTGGGTAAGCCCTGCGGGTGCAGGTGTGGTGCTGGTGGACATCAAAACCTGCCCAGACGCCAGCCCCAAAGGCTTTGCGCGGGCCGTGGCCAATTTCAGATACGACCTCCAAGCCGCCTGGTACAGCCACGGCTACGAGCATGCCAGCGGCCTGCCTGTGCTCGGTTTTGTGTTCGCCGCCGTCGAGCACGACTACCCGCACGCGGCGGCTGCCTACATGCTGGACGACGACACGCTCGCCAAGGCGCGCGCCGAGTGCGACCGCCTGCTGGCTTTGCACAGGCAATGCACAGACACCGGCAACTGGCCCGGCTACCCCGAGCACATCCAACTTTTAACCCTGCCCGCTTGGGCCAACAAGGACTGAGAACATGAACGACACCACCGCCACCGACTTGGCCAACACCAGCCCCGCCGCACAAATTCAAATCACAGAGCCCCGCGACACGGCTGTCATGCCCGGCTTCAACAGCCAAAACAGCTGGGAGTTGGCCAACCGAATTGGCAAAGCCTTTGCCGCCTCGTCGCTGGTGCCTGCCCAATACCAAGGCAACGTGGCCAACTGCATCGTGGCCCTAGAAATGGCCAACCGCATGGGCGCGTCTCCGCTCATGGTCATGCAAAACCTCTACATCGTTCACGGCAACCCCGGCTGGTCTTCTAAGTTCCTGGTGGCCTGCTTCAACCAAAGCGGGCGCTTCAGCTCGCTGCGCTACGAATGGACGCCAGACCGCAGCGGCTGTCGCGCCTGGGCCATCGAAAAAGCCACAGGCGAGCGCATCGACGGCCCACAGGTCACCATCCAAATGGCCAAAGACGAAGGCTGGAGCACCAAGAACGGCAGCAAGTGGAAGACCATGCCCGAACTCATGCTCATGTACCGCGCCGCCGCGTTCATGATCCGCACCTACGCGCCCGAGATCAGCATGGGCCTGCAAACCAGCGACGAACTTATTGACACGGTGGAAGAAGTGCGTCCAGTCACACGCCTAGACGCTGTGCGTTCAGTGCTGACCACTGCGCCCACTGTGCCCACTGCGCGAGAAGACCACGCCCAACAAGTTGACCCCTTCATCGCGGCCATGAATGCAGCGCAGCTGGAGCAGTGAGCATGAACGCACTCCTTGACAGACTGAACACCGAAGCCCGCCCATTGAATTAGCCCGCGACACAACCGGGCACATCAACATCATGGCCCATGCCCAGGGCCAGCTCTACCGCCCGAAGAACCAGCCCAGCCTGTGCAGGCGAGGCTGATCTGAAACCTAACGAACTAGCTAACCGGTGCCGATAGGCGTCCGGGTTGAGCGCAGGGTTAGAGCACTGGTGGAAACGGAGAACTGAAATGACAGACTACAAGATCGATGCGCTTGTTAGCCTGCTGCTGCGGCGAGGCTACTACCCCGTTGCGCCGGAGTGTGCCGGAGAGGGCGCGCAACTGATAAACGGCCAGTGGCACATGCCGCGATGGGGATGCGACACGCTGCAACATGTCCTAGAGGAACACGGTGACGACGGATGCAGTGACCCTGACCAGACGCTTACCGCGATTGCGGAACTAAAGGATCTCCAAAAAATGGAGCCCCAGCAACTACGCAAGATTCACCCGCTAGATTTTCCGATTGAGGTTTTTCTCGCTGACCTGACGACGCGACCGGCAAACATCATCCGTGCGGAACTGGCTTCGTTCGCGTCCTACGCCGGGACAGGAACATTCGATATTGAGCCTCCTTTTACTGTGCGCCACCTGTGCATGTTCAGCCGCAGCGAAATGCGGAAGTGGCCGAATTTCGGGCGCAAGTGCTTAAACGAAGTTGAGGAAATGCTACGGGCAAGAGGTTTGCAGTTGTGGGAAAACCACGATGAAAGATCACTGCGCCTGCTGCGTGAGCATAAGGAGTATTTTAAATGACGACCGTGACAAAGGAAATGATCGGCGCTGCGCATGACGTGATGCTAGCGAAAGGCGATTTCGTTTTGTCCGCCACCCTGCTGGAGCGTATTTACTTGGCGATGGAGCAGGCAGCGCCGCCACCACAAACGCCGTTTGATACCTGCCCAGCCAAGGCAAATGCGCTTCTCATAGCCGCTGCCCCCGATCTACTGCAAGCGCTGCAAGGCATCATCACCAGCCTGGCCAATCAAGACGATGAGGGCCTGATCGAACATAGCGAGCAAATGCGAGCCGCCCGCAGGGCCATTGCCAAGGCATTGGGCACCGAGGGTGCCGCATGAGCCCCATCTTTTGAAAGGAGCGGCAATGGACGCTGAACAACAAACCCTCGTGGACACGGCACAAATTGCAGCGCTGGCAAACGTCACCCGAAAGCAAGTCACCAACCGCTGGACAAAGCGCCCGGACTTTCCGCGACCGGTGATGGACGTGAGCCAAAAGACGCGGCGCTGGGACATAAACGACGTGCGCGAATGGCTGCGTCAGCCAAGGCGGGCTGCAATTTCCTCTTCGGTCGTTCGGTAATAAACCGTGAGCAAAATGCGCAGGTCTTTGTGGCCGCTGATCCGCGCCAGCTCCATCACATCCACCCTCTTGCTGAACAGCGTCAGCGCATAGGCGCGGGCATCGTGAAAGTGCAAGTCATCAATCAGCAACGAATCCCGCGCACGACGAAACAGCACGTCCAGCGACTCGCTGCTGATGGTGAAGCCATTGAATCCCTTGAGCAGCCGCAGCGCATGCCTTGAAAGCGGAACCCTGCGCGGCCTGCCTGTGCGGTACTGCATCTTGTGCTTGACCGTGGCCACAGACCCAGCCACGACAGACGGGCCAAGCTGCAACACCTCCCCCGCCCTCATGCCGGTGCGCAGCGAAAGCAAAAACGCAAACGCCGCCTCTTCCTGGGTTGATTTTGGGAGCATGCCGGTCTTAAACCCCAGCCAGCGCAAGATGCGGCGAATCTCGCTGAGTGTCGGCAGCCTGTCTCTCGGCGGGTTGTCGCCTGGGGCTTGCAGACCCTTGAATGGAGAGGATGCCGCCCACTGCCACTCATCCACCGCCTTGGTGAAAACGTGCGCGAACAGGTTAATGTCCCGCTGCACAGACCCCTTACTCACCTTCGCAAGACGCGCATCCCGCCACGCGGCCAAGTCAGGGGTGGAGACATCGACCAGCCGCTTGCCAGCCAGCGCAGGGTAGTCCCGCTTCAGCGCCTGCATGCGCAGCAACTCAAACCGTTGTCCCGCTTTCCCGCTGCTCACCTCCAGGGCGTACCTGTCAAGGGCATCAGCAAACGTCTTTTTCGGGAAAGCGCCATTCTTCTCAGAAAGAATCTCAGCCTCTTCCTGAAGCGCCCAAAGCTGGGCCGCAGTTTTTGTGTCGAAGGATGCAGACCTGCGCACGCCGTTGCGCTCAACTTCCGCCCGCCACTTCGCCCCTTGTTTTCTCAAATAAGCCATGGCCCACCCGATCTCCAAACAGGCCCACAGTCTAGCGGGATGATCTGCGGGATTCTGGCGGGATGCTCAAGCAGCTAACGGGGACAATTAGCGGGAATTTGCGACAAACACAACGCTACTTTATGGGGCAAATAGCAATGAAAAGGGGTAAAAAAGTGGTGTTTGTTCTGGTGCCTCGGGTCGGAATCGAACCGACACTCTTTGCAGAACGGGATTTTGAGTCCCGCGCGTCTACCAATTCCGCCACCGAGGCTGGTCTTGCTGGCATTGCAGAAGAAGCGAGAGTGTACAACAAGATAAATCCCTCGGCGGGCACGCCGTGCGAATCCGAGGACATGTGAACAGCGTTGAAAATAGCTCTACTTTGCTTTTGTTTGGAACCACACGCATGCCACCAATGCCCCCCATCACCCAAGCCCTGCTGCTGCTCAATGTGGGGTTTTTCTGTTTGCAGTTTTTTGTGGGCGGCTTGCTGGTGCGGTTTTTCGCGCTGTGGCCATTGGGTGACGGATTTTTGCCTTGGCAGGTGTTCAGCTATTCCTTCTTGCACGGCGGCATTGGGCACCTCTTCTTCAACATGCTGGGCCTGTGGATGTTTGGCTCGGAGTTGGAGCGTTTGTGGGGGCCCAAACGTTTCATACAGTTTTATGCGGCCAGTGTGTTGGCGGCCGCGCTAACGCAGTTGTTGATGGCGGTGCTGACGGGCTCGCCCAGCTACACCGTTGGCGCGTCTGGCGGCCTCTTCGGCCTGCTGCTGGCGTTTGGCATGACCTACCCCAACCGCACCATCATGCCGCTGTTCCCGCCCATACCTATGAAAGCCAAGGTGTTCGTGGCGATTTATGGCGGCTTGGAGCTGCTGCTGGGCGTGACCGGAAACGCCTCGGGCATTGCTCACTTCGCCCATCTGGGCGGCATGCTGGGGGGTTATTTGATGATCCGGTATTGGCGCGGCCAGTCGCCTTTCGGCAAGCGCAGATAAAGCGTTTAGGAGCCGTTGTACAACCCCGTTAGCCCTGAGCTTGTCGAAGGGTCTTGTCAATCAAATCAAGGACTTCGACAAGCTCAGTCCGAACGGCTGGGGTTTTTTGCCGAGGCTCTTTAGACCACCAACCCATCACACACCGTCGGGTAACGCAATCGCAATCGCAGCTCGTTTTTGAGCCTGTCATTGCGCAGGCGACGTGATTCGCTCATGAAACTCAGCAGCATGGGCGAGAGCTGGGCTTGGGCTTGTTCTCTGGAGATGCGCTCGGGCCGAGGCAGGCCAACCATGTCGGCTGCCAGGTCAAAGTAGTCGCCCATGGTGAGTTCGGTGTCGTCGCACACATGCACCACACGCTGGGCGCGGCCGCGAAACAGCGCGGCAATGCAGGCGCGGGCCAAGTCGTCGGCATGGATGTGGTTGGTGTAAACGTCGTCTTCGGCCTGCAACACCGGCGTGCCACGCGCCAGGCGCTCGCGCGGGTGGCCGCCTTCGCGGTCGGTGGCGTAAATGCCTGGGATGCGCAGCACCGTCGTAGCCACACCGTGTTTGCGGCCGAACCAGCGTATTTGTTGCTCGGCATTCACCCTTCGTTGCGCGCGAGGTGTTTGGGGGTTGACGGTACGTGCTTCATCAAACCGTTCACCGTGGCAGTGGCCGTAAACCCCGGTGGTGCTGCCGTAGACCAGATGCGTCAATCGACTGGGCCTTCGCGCCAAGGCAGCGAGCAAGTTGGCGGTGCGTGTGTCGCGGTCTCCGGTGTTGGGGGGCGGCGCCAAATGCAGCACCACATCGGCCAAGCCAGCCAGGCGCGACAGTGTGGCCGCATCGTCTAAGTCGCCAGGCAATGGCACCACACCAGCCGCGCGAAGCAGCGCATGCCGCTGTGGGCTGGAGGTCAAGGCCAGCACACGCACCTCTTTGTTCAGCAGCTTGACCACGCGCATGCCCACGTCTCCACAGCCCACAATGAGCAGGGTTTTGCTGGCGGCACTGGGGTGGAGGCTGATCATTGGTGGGCAGAATAACCTGCTCCCACCCGCCCTTACTGAGCTTGCCACCCAGGGGCCACAGCAAAGTGCGGGTAATTCCCGCTCTTGCTCAGATTCAACGGGAAGTGCGGGCAATTCCCGCTCTGGCTCGAACGCTACCGGAAGTGCGGGTAGTTCCCGCTCTTGCTTATATTCAACGAGAAGTGCGGGAAAATCGCATTCTTGTCCAAATTCAACATCCCCTGTCTTTCACCATGGCCTTCACCGTCACCCTCGCCCCCAGTGGCCGACAATTCACCGTGGAACGCGACGAAGCGATTTTGCTGGCCGCCATACGCCAAGGGGTGGGCCTGCCCTATGGCTGTAAAGACGGTGCTTGCGGCTCGTGCAAAAGCAAGTTGCTTGAGGGTCGCGTGATTCACGGTGCGCACCAAGCCAAGGCCTTGAGCGCCGAAGAAGAACAAGCAGGCTGGACGCTAACCTGCCGCGCTGCCGCACAAACCGATGTAACGATTGAAGCCCGAGGCGTGGTGGGCGCGGGCGAAGTGGCACCGCGCAAAATGCCAGCGCGAGTGGCCAGCCTGGAAAAACCCGTGCCCGACGTGGCGCTCTTACGCTTGCAAATGCCCGCCACCGAAGCCTTCGTCTACAAAGCCGGACAGTACATCGACGTGCTGCTGCGTGACGGCTCCAAACGCAGCTACTCCATGGCCAACGCACCGCATCGCCAAGCCGATGTGCTGGGCACGGGACAACCCGGCATTGAACTGCACATACGCCATATGCCAGGTGGCAAGTTCACCGACCCGCTTTTCTCCACCATGAAGGAAAAAGATATTCTGCGGGTGGAAGGCCCCTTTGGCAGCTTTTACTTGCGCGAGGAAAGCGACAAACCCCTGGTGTTGCTGGCCTCAGGAACCGGTTTTGCGCCGATCAAAGCCTTGATTGAACACATGCAGCACCACAGCATTCAGCGACAGGCGGTGCTCTATTGGGGTTGCCGCAGCAAGACAGACCTCTACATGCATGAATGGGCCTTGACTGCTGCCGAGCAAATGCCGCAATTGCGTTATGTGCCTGTGCTGTCAGAACCGCAGGCGAGTGACGATTGGCAAGGCCGCACGGGTTTTGTTCACCAAGCGGTGATGCAAGATTTTCCCGATTTGTCTGCGCACCAGGTGTACGCCTGCGGTGCGCCTGTGATGGTGGACGCTGCAAAGCAGGATTTGGTGGCCCACTGTGCATTGCCCGCGAGCGAGTTTTTTGCCGATTCGTTCACCACCGCTGCAGACAAAGCAGCGGTGACGGCGTAGTTATTTACCCTAGATCCGGCAGTTGATCGCTTTCTTCCGCTTGCAACCCTGCATGGACATTGACATTTCTGCACACGAAGCCCATCACCGCTTGGGTGAAAGCGCTACGCACCCGTACAT
>JBJTHI010000080.1:0-26355 GCA_046094425.1 Burkholderiales bacterium
GCAACACCGTCATGCTGCGCCACTGGCTTTGTCTCTCGTGCCGAGCCACCACCCAATAAATCAACATGACGGCGATTATTTCTATGCCGAGCAGCAAATACCAAGCGGTGCTGACCAAATAGGTGCGCTGTGGGCCTGCCAACCACAGCGAGAGCGGCACCAGCAGCAATTGCGCCAGCAAACCCCACTCCAAAATGCGTGAGCGTCGGCCTGCGTAGCTCAGCAAAAACTGCACCGTGGCCGCAGCGACCCAGGGCACCAGGCTGGCGGCCAGCCACTCCACCCATTGGCTGTGCAGCGGCACATGGCGCATCCAAATGCGCGCCGACAGCAGTGCCCAACCGACGCACAACAGGCCAAAGTAAGTCAAATAAGCTTCACGGCGGTTGAGTAGTCCCAGAACCACCAAATATCCACCCAAAACCAGGAGAGTCACAGCCACCAGTTGTAAGGCCGTGTTGTTCCACCACACCTGGTTGGCATGTTGTTCTGCCAGCAGCAGTTGCGGGCCAATTTCAAGGGCCGACAAACCACCGCCCCGCAAACGCGCGGAGACATGCTCTTGTGCATGGCCTACCACACGCAAGTCCAAGCGGTTATCGGTTTTTTGGAGCACCGAATCTGGCAAGCTCACCAAGAGCGGTTGGTAGCAATTTCGGGTGATGGGCTCGTCAATGCGGCCGCTTTGTATCAGCAACTGGCCGTTGAGCCAAACTTGGGCGTTGTGACACACCCGTTCGATATACAGGGCCAACAACCCGTCTTCGGTGTTGGTGATCGATTGGGGGCGGTCAAACACCACACGGTACCAGCGGCTGCCGCTGTAGCCGGGGGTGGCTTGTGCCCAGTCCTCGGGCAGGCGAACTTCTTGGGCCGGATTTCCACCCGTGCCCGCGCTAACCGGTGGAGTGGTCGTGTTGGCATTGATGGCCAGCGCTCGTTCGATCACCAGTGTGCTGGGCGGCACCTGGGCGATCAGGGGGCGCGCCAATGACAGCAACAGCAGGCACAGCAACACCGGCGCGGGTTGGTAGAGGAAACGAAACACGGCTCTCAACATGGGCGCTGATTGTGCAGGAGGTGCCACGTGCAGCGTCCGCATCCTCAAAGGTCGGGCACCGCCTTGCGGCGACAATTCATGCTTTTGCTTCATTGCTGGAACCTGCCCGTGATCGTGCGCCATGTTTTCTCGCCGCTGAACAACCAACGCCTGGCCCATTTGTGCGGCGGTTTGGACGCGCATTTGCGTGCGGTGGAGGAGGGCCTGTCGGTACGCATCCAGCGCCGCAGCGAGGCCTTTCGCATTGAAGGCGATAAAGAGGCTTGCGAGCGAGCCGCTTGGTTGCTGGCGTCTTTGTACGAAAAAGCTGATGAGGCCATTGCCCCTGAAACCCTGCAACTGGCTTTGGTGCAGGCACGTGCCTTGGGGCCTGAGCGCGCTTTGCCGGCGGTGTTGCCATCACCGTCCGGCTCTCGGCCTGATCCGCGCGATCCGCCGTTGTTGGCGGTGGTGCAGACCCAAGCCGATGACGTCTCGCCAGCGGCCAGTCAGCCGCAGTTGTCCACCCGACGCAGCGACTTGGTGGGCCGCACGCCCAATCAGCAGCTTTATTTGCGCAACATCCTCTCCCACGACATGACTTTTGGCATTGGCCCCGCTGGCACTGGCAAAACCTTTTTGGCGGTGGCTTGCGCGGTGGATGCACTGGAGCGCAGCACGGTGCAGCGCATCATCCTCACCCGCCCAGCGGTGGAAGCGGGCGAGCGGCTCGGCTTTTTGCCGGGCGACTTGGCGCAAAAGGTGGATCCGTATTTGCGCCCTCTGTACGACGCGCTTTACGACCTCATGGGCCTGGAGAAAGTGAACCGTGCTTTTGAAAAAGGTTTGATCGAAGTGGCCCCGCTGGCTTTCATGCGGGGCCGCACTTTGAACCATGCATTTGTCATCTTGGACGAGGCGCAAAACACCACACCGGAGCAGATGAAAATGTTCCTGACCCGCATTGGATTTGGCAGCAAATGTGTGGTGACGGGGGACGTGAGCCAAATCGACTTGCCGCGTGGCACCGAGAGCGGTTTGATAGATGCCGAGCGCATCTTGCGCCGCGTCAAAGGTATCGCCACCACGCAATTCACGGCGGTGGATGTCGTGCGTCATCCGCTGGTGGCGCGCATCGTGCAGGCCTACGACGCGGCGCGTGGTAGTGATCGCTCTTGACTCCCGAAGCTCTATGGCCCAACCATCGCTCCTGCTGTCTTTGCAATTCGCCCGCGACCCATTGGTTAGAGCGCACCGCAGCGTGTTGACACGTGCCACCGTGACGCGCTGCATTCGTGCTGCCTTAGAAGCACCGGCAGAAATAACAGTGCGCATTGTTGGGGAAGAAGAAGGGCGGCAACTCAACCGCGACTACCGGCAAAAAGACTACGCCACCAATGTGCTCACCTTTGACTACGTGCGGCAACCCACCGTACTGGCCGACTTGGTGCTGTGCGCTTCTGTGATCGAGAAGGAAGCGATGGAAATGGGTGTCTCATTGCAAGCGCATTACGCCCACCTGCTGGTACACGGCAGCCTGCATGCCCAGGGTTACGACCACGAGAACGAGGTCATGGCCGAGGAGATGGAGCGTCTGGAGACCAAGATATTGGAAGGCTTGGGCTTTGACGACCCGTACAAAAAAACGCAGTAATCAGTGCGTGCGCAAATACCGCTTGCGCCAAAAGAACAAACTCAGACCCCCGCCTAAAACCAGCATCACGCCCACCACCACCCAGAAGCCGTTCATGCTATGGATGAGGGGCAGGCCGTCAAAGTTCATACCGAAAAAGCCGGTGACCAAATTCAAGGGCAAGAAAATGGCGGTGAGCACGGTGAGTGTGCGCATGATGGTGTTGGTGCGGTGGCTTTGCGAAGCGAAGTGCATTTGAACGGCGGTTTCTGAAGACGATTCCAATCGCCGCACGTGGCCGAGCACGCGCTCAATGTGCTCCAGCACGTCGCGCGAGCGCACGCGCAGCAACTCACGTTCACGCCGTGCGGCTTTGTCGGGCTCGTCCGGCCATTCGTCCAGCGCGTCTATCCACTCGGTGATGGCGCTGCGTTGGTCTTCGCAGGTGTCCTCCAGCATGGTCAATGCATTGCGTGCGTCCAGCAGCATTTGCCAGTTGTCAAACGGGCTGCGCGGGTTGAACAACTCTTGCTGCACATAACCCAATTGGCGGGTGAGTAGGCGGCGCAATTCCAAGTAACCGTCCACCATGTGGTTCACCATGCGCAGCATCAAATCGGCTGTGCTCGGTGGCAAACGCGGGGCATTTCGGCCCTCGCCGATGGAGACCGCTTGCACGGCCTGTTGTTGAAAACGGGTGGCGAAAAATTCGCGTACCTGGCAGTCGGTGGGGTGCACGGTGATGAGCACGCGGTCGAACAACGCAAACCCCACCGGGCTGGTGTCTATGGCTTGCAGCGCGGCACGGGCCGAGCTGGCGGTGCCTTGCTTGTCGTCCATGAACAGGGCGGCACTGCCCGCGCCTGCGGCCAGGCGGCGGAACACCATCACGTCGTACCAGGAGGTGTAGTCAAAGTGTGAGGGCAACTGGTTGTTGAGCAAGTCCGCCACGTGCAAGTCCACGAGTTGCCCCCCGGTCCAGCGTTGTAAGGCCGCTTGTAAGACAGATGTGCCTACCTCGAACTCACGCCTCGCACTGCTCACCCACAGGTAGCCGGAATTCGGTAAGGACTCGGGCAAATCAGGCAACTCGCTGAACTGGTCACCTTGAATGTGGATGATGCGCATGTTTGATTCAAGCTTTGAGCAAACGCGCCGCGTCGCGGGCAAAGTAAGTCAAGATGCCATCAGCCCCGGCGCGTTTGAAGGCGAGCAAACCCTCCATCATCACCGCGTCGTGGTCCAACCAGCCATTGGCGGCGGCGGCCTTGAGCATGGCGTATTCGCCACTGACTTGGTAGGCGAAGGTGGGCACGCGGAATTCCTCCTTCACGCGGCGCACGATGTCCAGGTAGGGCATGCCGGGTTTGACCATGACCATGTCGGCCCCCTCGGCAATGTCGAGCGCCACCTCGCGCAGCGCTTCATCGCTGTTGGCGGGATCCATTTGGTAGTTTTTCTTGTCGCTTTTGCCGAGGTTGTTGGCGGAGCCCACCGCGTCTCGGAACGGGCCATAAAAGCTGCTGGCGTATTTGGCGCTGTAGGCCATGATGCGGGTGTGAACTAAACCTGCTTGCTCTAGCGCTTGGCGAATGGCGGCGACGCGCCCGTCCATCATGTCGCTCGGTGCCACGATGTCCACACCGGCTTGCGCCTGCACCACGGCTTGCTGGGCCAGCACGGCCACGGTGGCGTCGTTCAGCACATAGCCGCTGTCGTCAATCAAACCATCTTGCCCGTGGCTGGTGTAGGGATCCAGTGCCACATCGGTCATGAGACCAAGCTGGGGACACTGTTTTTTGAGTTCGCGCACCACGCGGGGCACCAAACCTTGGGGGTTCAAGGCCTCGCGGCCATCGGAGGTTTTGAGGCCAGCGTCCACCACGGGGAAGAGGGCCATCACCGGAATGCCAAGCTGCACGCAGTCGTGAGCCACGGGCAAAAGCTGATCCAAACTCAAACGTTGCACCCCTGGCATAGAGGCCACGGGCTCGGCGCGGTGTTGGCCGTCCAGCACAAAAACCGGCAAGATCAAGTCACTGGATGTGAGCTGGTGTTCGCGCACCAAAGCACGCGTGAACGAATCGCGGCGCAACCGACGTGGGCGGTTGGCAGGGAAAGATGCAAAAGAATGCACGGTGTTTTTCTCGGTTGAAAGGTGTGTTCGAGGGCCGCAGTGTTTGGGCCAGGCGCCAGTGTGACGCAATTCAGGCAAACCCCACCGCAACCCGGGGGGTGTCAGGTCTTGTTTACGGTTTGCAACATCTGCTAACATTTCCGCCGAGTCCTGACTGTAAGGTCGGAACTCCCTGCTTTTCCTCCCTGAGCAGGTGCCTTGCCGTGATGACAGCGTTAAGGCATTCATGCCCTGACCCAACAAGGTCAGGGCTTTTTTTTGAACGCATCGTGGGTTGGGATAATGCTGCATGCTCTGGATCAAAGCCCTGCACATTGTTTTTGTCGCCAGTTGGTTCGCCGGTTTGTTTTACTTGCCGCGTATGTTTGTCAACCTGGCCATGGTGCCTGCTGACAGCCATGCCGAGCGAGAGCGCTTGTTGCTGATGGCCCGCAAGCTCTACCGTTTCTCCAGCGTGCTGATGCTGCCTGCCATCGGTTTGGGCCTGTGGTTGTGGCTGGGCTATTGGGGGCAAGCCCATGCGGTGTGGCTCTATGCGAAGCTGATACTGGTGGTGTTGGCGGTGGGTTATCACCATGCCTGTCGCTCCTTGCTGCGCCAATTCGAGCAGTTCACCAATCGCCGCAGCCACCGCTGGTTTCGCGTTTTCAATGAGGTGGCTGTGCTGATTTTTTCCGCCATCGTGGTCTTGGTCGTCGTTAAACCGTTTTCATAAAGCCCATGAAGCACCGCAGCGCCGCCGTGCCTTTAAGCCTGCTTGTGGCGGCGGTGGTGGTGTATGCCAGCCTGTATCCCTTTGAGGGGTGGCGCTGGCCCACTGGGGCATGGGGTGCGTTTTTGATCGCCCCTTGGCCGAGGTATTGGACAGGTTTTGACGTGGCCTTCAATTTATTGGGCTACACGCCTTTGGGTTTTTTGTTGTGTTTTGCGGCCATGCGCAGTGGCAGCCAAACACGCAGCGCTGTGTGGTTGGCCGTGGTGCTAGGCAGTAGCTTGTCACTGGTGCTGGAGTTCTTGCAAAACATGCTGCCCGGTCGTGTGCCCTCCAATGTGGATTGGGCGCTCAACACGGCGGGGGCTACCCTGGGTGCCACGGTGGCGGTGGCTGTCTTTCGCCTGGGCGGCACCGCACGCTGGCAAAGTTGGCGTGAGTTGTGGTTTGTGCCAAGCAGCAGTGGTGGGCTCACCTTGCTCTTGTTGTGGCCGCTGGCTTTGTTATTTCCCTTGCCGGTTCCCTTAGGCGTCGGGCAAGTGGCTGATAGGTTGATCGTCGCTTTGGGTGAATGGGTGGTTGGTACACCTGTAGAGGCATGGTGGAAGGCCTCATTTGCCGACAATTTGCCAGTCACCCCCCTGCCACCGGCGACCGAGTTCGGTGTGGTGGTGGTGGGTCAGTTGTTGCCTTGTTTGGTGCTCTACGCAGTTTCATTGCCCGGTTGGCGGCGCGTGGTGCTGGCTTTGGGTGCGGGGGCTCTCGGTTGGACTACCACCACCTTGTCCACTGCGCTGAATTTTGGCCCCGAGCATGCGCTGACTTGGTTCACGCACTTGACACTCATGGCCTTTGGTCTTGGCACCGTGCTGGCGGTTTTGTTGTCTTGGGTCTCCAGCCGCGCGGCAGCCGCTTTGGGACTCATGGTGGCTACCTTGCTCGTGGTGTGGGTCAACAAAGCGCCGCCCGACCCCTACTTTTCCCAGAGCCTGGCCGCCTGGGAGCAAGGCCGCTTTGTTCAATTCCACGGCGCCGCCCAATGGGTGGGCTGGTTGTGGCCTTACGCTGCCATGTTGCATTTGTGGATGATGGCGGTGGGGCGGTTCAAGCGATGAAGCCGCAAAAACCAGATTGCTTCAGTTGCAGATTTGCAAGCAAGTCATTGAGAGCGAATCTATAGAACCCCTAACTTTCTGGGCGCAACGCCTTGGGTTTTCTCCTTGATCGCTGCTAAATGCGCTGGTGTGGTGCCGCAACAGCCTCCCACCAAATTCACCAAACCTGCTCGCGCAAATTCACCGAGTAGGTTGGACGTGACCTCCGGGGTTTCGTCGAAACCTGTATCGCTCATAGGGTTGGGCAGCCCGGCATTGGGATAACAACTCACAAAGGTGTCATGGGCCGCGTTTGACAATTCCTGCAGATAGGGCCGCATCAATGCAGCGCCCATGGCGCAATTCAGACCCACTGCCAGGGGCCGCACATGGCGCAGGCTGTTCCAGAACGCGGGCACGGTTTGCCCGGACAGGATGCGTCCCGAAGCATCGGTGACCGTCCCGCTGAGAATGACAGGCAGCCGCTCGCCTGAGGCTTCAAAAAACTCGTCGATGGCAAAGCTGGCTGCTTTGGCATTGAGGGTGTCAAAAATGGTTTCAACCAGAAGCAGATCGGCACCGCCCTCGACCAAACCTTCCACTTGTTCGCGGTAGGCGTCGCGTAATTCGTCGAAAGTGATGTTGCGGGCCCCGGCGTCGTTCACATCAGGGCTGATGCTGGCGGTGCGGGGCGTGGGGCCGATGGCGCCGGCCACAAAACGTGGCTGCTCGGGTGTGCTGAACTTGTCGCAAGCCCGGCGCGCCAGGCGTGCCGCCTCGCGGTTCATCTCTCGGGCCAGTTCTGCCATGTCGTAGTCGGCCTGAGCGACAGCGGTGGCACCGAAGGTGTTGGTCTCGACAATGTCCGAGCCTGCTTCAAGGTAGGCCTCATGAATGCGGAGGATGACCTCGGGCTGGGTCAGGTTGAGCAGCTCGTTGTTGCCTTTGACAGGGTGTGGATGGCCTGCGAAGCGCTGGCCACGAAAGTCGGCTTCGCTGAGCTGGCGTTGCTGAATCATGGTGCCCATGGCGCCGTCGAGCAGCACGATGCGCTGGCGCAGCAAATCAGGCAATACCTGGGCTCGGGTGTAGGGCTTGGAGTTTTTCATCGGAGTAACTGGATATGGGAAGGGTCAAAGTGCAATGGGTGGCGGCAAACGCGCGAGGATGCCTTCGCGCAGACGCTGCGGGCGCAGGTCTCGCGCCAACAAGCCGTCGCGGCTGTCTTGGTGCATCTGCGCGCAGGCCAGCACCTGGGCGGCGGATTCGGCGTCGGGCGGCAAGTCACCAAAAAAGTAACCCACTTTGCCGTGGGCTTGTAAGGCCACAGTGCAGGCGCGGTTGCAACCACTCATGCGGTCCACTGCACGGATCCTGAACGGGCTGTTTTCGCACAGCGCCAGGTTTTCTATTTCCTCCAGCAAGGCCAGCCCGGCGCGCGGCGCATCACGAGGGGCATCGGGCGCGCGGCACAGCGCACAAACAAAAATTTCGGTAGGAGCCATGTCCTGCACCTCAAAGTTGCGTGGGATTGGGCACATCACCATAGACGGCCACCGGGTCGAACACCTTGTGGTCTTCGACAAACCGCAGCGCACCCTCGCTGCCCTCAACCGCACGGTAAAAACAACTGCGGTAGCCCACGTGGCAACTGGCGCCGTTGCCCGCCACACGCACGCGCAGCCAGAGGGCGTCTTGGTCATCGTCCACACGCATTTCAACCACGTCTTGAAACAAACCACTGCTGGCACCTTTGTGCCACAACAACTGGCGGCTGCGGCTCCAGTAGTGGGCTTGCCCGGTGCTCATCGTTTTTTGTAAGGCCTCGGCGTTCATGTAACCGAGCATCAACACCTCGCCGGTTTGGGCGTCGGTGGTGACGCAGGCAATCAAGCCTCGCGCATCAAATTTTGGAGCGAGCGCTTGGCCTTCCTCGACTTGTTCGATGGACGTTCGGTCTTGGAATACGGATGATGGGTTCATGCTTCGGTTCACGGGAAAAATCAATGGTGCAAGGGAGAATTGCCGGAGGGGGCTGAAAAAAACACATGGCCCTCAGTTTGCAAACGCAGCACCTGGGCACCGTAGGCTCGGGTCAATACATCGGGTGTGAGTACCTCTTCGGGTGGGCCACACGCCACCAAACGGCTGGCAGCCACCACCGCCACAAGGTCGCAGTAGTGGGCGGCCAAGTGCAGGTCATGCAGCACCATGAGCACGGCATGCCGTTGGCCGCGCTGGCGCAGCATGTGCATCAGTTGGTGTTGGTGCGGCAAATCCAAGTGAGCAGCTGGTTCATCGGCCATGAGCAATGCGGGCTGATGGGTCAAGGCGCGCGCGATGGAAGCGCGGGCTTGCTCGCCCCCCGACAGGGTCGCCAAACGGCGGTGCAACAAAGGTTCCAACTCCCACTCGTCGATCAGAGATTGGCTTGGCGGTGCCAAACCCAGCTGCAGCAACTCGCTGACGTTCAAATCCCAGTGGCTGTGCACATGCTGGGGCACGTAACCGATGTGTTTGGCCAGAGCACGCGACGACCAACGGCCAATCTCCTGACCCAACACCTGAATCTGACCGTGGGCAAGTGGTATCAGGCCCAGCGCGGCTTTGACCAAGGTGGACTTGCCCGCGCCATTGGGGCCTACCACACCAAACAGGCCTCGCGCGGGCACGGTGAGGTTGAGGTCTTGCAAGATGGAGCGACCACCAGCGACCACACTCGCCGCCGAAAAATTCAAGGCCGCGCTCATGGCCGCCGCCTCAAGAGCAGCACGATGAAGAAGGGGCCGCCGACCAAGGCGGTGAGCAAACCAATTGGAATTTCACTCGGGGCCACCACGCTGCGTGCCAGTGCGTCCACCAAGACCAACAACACACCGCCACCCAATACACAGGCGGGTATCAAGCGGCCATGCAGCGGACCCAGCCACCAGCGCATCACGTGGGGAACGATCAAGCCGACAAAACCAATCAAACCGCCCCAGCTCACGGCCAGCGCCGTGGCCAAAGCCGCCAGCACAATGCAAGCCGCAATGAAACGCGGAACCCGCAGCCCAAGGCTCTGCGCCGTGGCTTCCCCCAATCCGAGCGCATCCAGGCCAAAAGCCAAGCGGTGGGCCAACACCATTAAAAATATCAGCAGCGGGAAAAAAACCAGCAGCTCTTGAGGCGTGGGTGTTTGTACGCCACCGAGTTGCCAGGAGATGATCGCACGCAAATTCGTGGATTCGTCACCAAAAACCATCAATAACAAGCTGCGCAGTGCTGACAAGATGGCAGCCAGCGCCACCCCAGCCAGCAGCAAACGCGCCGAGTCCCATTGCCCGCCCATTCGACCCATGGCCAGCACGAGCCAGCTCGAACCCCAGGCCCCCAAAAATGCCAGCAGTGGCAAAGACCAGTTTGAGGGCAACCACTGTGGCACCAACAAGGCCACGGCGGCCCCTACCGAGGCCCCTGCTGCGCTGCCCAGCAGATAAGGCTCTGCCAGCGGATTTCTGAATACTCCCTGGAACAGCAAACCCGCCAGCGCCAAACAAGCGCCCACGAAAAATGCCGCGGCTACACGCGGAGCACGCCATACCCACACCAGATCGTGCTCCAAACTGCTGCCACTGAACCATTGCGAAGGCCCAACCCACGCTGCTCCCCCACTCAGGGCAAAGACTACCGCCAGCACCGTCAAAACCACCAACCCGAACAACACAGGCCAAAGTGTTCGGCGCAGCGATGGCCGATTCGTTTGCGGGAGGGGCGACATCAAACAAACACCTCGGGATGCAGGGCTTGGGCATAAGCCAGAACAGCGTCGATTTGCCGGGGCCCCGGAATGAGTTTGTGGCCGCGCTCCATGACCACCACCCTGCCCGCTTGGACAGCACGTAGCCGTTGCCATCCTGGTCGCTCGCCGATCAAGGCGGGCGACTTAGGAGATTGCTGCAAGGAAATGATGACGTCTGGGTTGCGTGTGGCAATGGCTTCGGCGCTGACTTGCACCGATGTACGAAGGTCGGCAAACACATTGCGTCCGCCCGCCCAGGTCAAGGCATCATTCGCATAGTGGCCGGTGCCCACGGTTTGAAAAGCACCGCGTGCAGCAGCGGCGGTCTCCAGGTAAACCGTCGGCAAGGGCCGACCCGTCCAGCGGCGGCGAATGGCGAGCAACTGCTGGTGCATGTGGTTGCGCAATTGCTGTGCCGTGTATTCTGTGCCGGTGGCTTGTCCAACCAAATCTATATTGCGCAGCATGGAGGCCATGTCCGGATGGGCCAGTACCAAGACAGGAATCCCCACCCGAGAAAAAGGCTCTATCAGCCCCATGGCTGTGTGGTGCGACGGGGTGACCACGATGAGGTCAGGGCGGTGCTGCGCCACCACTTCTGGCGAATAACCCAGGGCCCCACCAATGGAGGGCTTGTCCATTGCCGCCTGCGGAAACTTCACACGCCCGCCGATGGCCACCACACGCGATGCCAAACCCAGTGCAAAAAGAATTTCTACATTGCTGGGAAACACCGTGACGATGCGTTGGGGCGGGGCGGGAATGAACACCTTGCGGCCCATGGCATCTGTCATGGTGCGCGGCCAGCTTGCATCCGTCGGCACACCCGGTACGGCAGCCGCTACCCTGGAAGCCGACAGCAAGCTGGCCGTTGCCATACTCAACACGGTGTTCATGGCGTATCGCCTGGTCGGGTTCACGGTTCAGAAGCGGTACGACAAACGCACAAATCCACTGCGCGGCGCGCCAGCGTTGCCTGCGTCTTGTGAAGACAGGTCGTCGTTGATGTAGTAGCGGTTGGTGAGGTTGTCCACTCCCGCTTGAACGGTGACTGCCGGATTCACTTGCCAACTCACTGCGGTGTTCAGCAGGGTGTAACCCGGCAGGCGCTGCGGGTTGACCACGTTGTCACGCAGATTGCGTGAACCCACATGGTTGGCTGTGGTGGTCCAAGACCAGTCGCCCTGGCGGTAGGTCACCCCTAAGCCGCCGATGTGACGTGCAGACATGCGCACCCGGTAGCCCGCGAAGTTGGTGCTGGAGGCACCAGCATTGGTGTAGGTTTGAAAGTCGCGCAGCTTGGCGTCTTGGTAGGTGTAGTGCGCATAGGCTGAGACTGCTTTGTTCAAGCGCCATTGAAGCTGCGACTCCACGCCTTGCACACGCGAAGTGGCATTGCTGAAGATGAAACTGTCCGGGCCATTGCGGAAAGAACGCTGGCCGTCGATTTTGTCCGCCTGAAACACCGCCACTTGGTAGGCCCAGGCATCGTTCATGGCCCGCCCTTTCACACCCAGCTCCAGGCTGCGGGTGACTTCGGGTTTGAGCAGTGCGGGCGCCACCACACCGTTCAGCGTATTCAAAGCCACGCTTTGCGGACGGAAGCCTTCGCTGGCATTGGCGAACAAGGCATGCGCCGATGCGCTGTTGTCCACCACACGCCAATCGAGGCCCAGGCGCGGGCTGGTGCGGCTGGCGGACTGGCTGGCCGCGACTGCGGTGTTGTTGCGCACGAGGGTTTGCTCAAAACGGTCATGCCGCAAACCGGCCGTCAAACCAATCGCGCCCCACTCCAGACGGTTTTGCAAATAAAGACTTTGCACGGTTTGGTCAAAGGTGGACACGCTGGACGACCCCCGAATACCGCGTGGGTCATTGGCCGCGTTACTCACCGGCACGTTGTAATTGGGGCCACGGTAGGTAGGTGCATTGCTGAAAGTGGGCGAGTTTTGGTCTTGATCGCCTTTTTCCAAGCTCAGACCCAGTTGCAAGGTGTTCGTCCATGCGGAACCCGCCATGCGGTGACTGAGAACCAGGTCATGGAACTGAGCTTGGTCATCGGTTTCAGTCTCGCTGTAGCCTTTGTTGACCGCAGCAGGCGGTGGCACGATGGTGATGCCACCCTGGAAAAAGCGGTCGTACCGCGAGAAGCTGCTCAGGTGATCCAGTGACCAGCTCGGTGATAACCGCCAGCGGTTCTTCCAGGCCAGGCTTTGGTACTCGCCCTCGATGTAAACACCGGGGATCGCGAAGTTGTCTCTGGCGGTGATGCCAAACATCGGCTGCCCGTTTTGCAAGGGAATGATGGAGCCGCGGTAGGCCTTGACGCGAGAGCCATAGAACTGAAAACCCGTCGTCCAGTCTGATGTCATGGCCCAATCGCCACTGATGACGGCTGCGGGTTGTTCTCTGTCGGTTCCCTTTTGAAAGCCGTCTGAGGCGCTGTGTGCCAGTCCGATGAACAGGTGGCCCTGGCTGAAATCAAAGCGTTGCCGCAAGCTCGCATCCAAGCGCCCAAAACTGCCTGCGGTGAGGCTGGCAGCCCCACCCTGGGTATCGGGCTTGAGAAAAAACTGGGCCACACCACCGATGGCGTTCTTGCCATACAGGGACGAAGCCGGGCCTTTGATGAATTCCACGCGCTCGATTAAGTCTGGGGCCAACAAGGTGAGGTCGGCGTTGCCTTGTAAAAGGCGCAGCGGCACGCCGTCCACCAGCACCAGAACATCGGCGGTGTCGCGCAAGCCACGCGTCTCAAAGCGGGTGAAGTAGTTACCTTGGGTGCCATGCTGCAAACCAGGCACGCTGCGCAGGGCGTCCTCCAAGGACTTCGCACCCACCGCATCCATCTGGCCACGGTCCACCACCGTGGCCGAAAACGGCAGCTTCAGCGGATCTTCTTCCAAGCGGGTGGCGGTGCTGATGCTGCGTTTGCTCTTGACCGTGACGGGGGGCAAGGCCGTGGCGGCGGCGCGCGGTTCAGCCGGTGCCGGGGGCGCGGTTTGCGCCTGCGCCACGCAAGCCATGGCCAAGGGAATCAGCAGCAGGGGTTTGGTGTTTGGCATGGGCATGGTTCCTTCATCAATGTGGTTTCAAACGGACTCGAACTCCCAACGCAAGATGGCGCTTCGTTTGCGGCAGCAGGCGGTGACGCCATCGGTGTGGGGTTGAACATGACGGGCTACAAATTCGCACACCGCTTGGCCTTTGCCACTGTCCTGTTGCAAGGCCAGGCGCTGTAGAAAAAACGCCTGTGCCTGCGCGACGTCGGGAAAAACCACGCGGTAGTCCCACTCCGCGAACAACAGGGTGTGGGGTTGTCGCTGAGACCCCAATTCCGTCAAACAGCGTTCGATGGCAGGCTGCGTGTCTGCACCATGAAGATCGGGCGGCAAAAATCCCGCTGCACAAAAAGTTGATGGGCCGTGCTGCGCGGCCACCACCCACAGCATGTTCTTTTGAGCCCGAGGACGCATCGCATCGAAAAACCGGGCCGCCTCGTGGTGGGTGGCCCCCAAATTGGCCGCAAGCACGGTGTGGGCGACCATGTCGCAAGGCAACGCCTGCCAGGTTTGTGGATACAGCAACAGTTCAATGCCGCGCGGTGCCAGTGATGGCCTTTGCGCGTGCAAACGACGTTGCATGGCAGGCTGTGGCTCCACCGCTGACCAGCGCGCACCATGACTCAACACCCGGTGTGTCAGTTCACCGCTACCGGCCCCGATGTCCAGCACATCGGTAAAGGGGCCGCCCAGCAAAGGCACCACCGCATCTGCGTAACCCGACTGCGCAATCGTTTGTGCGTAGAACTCGGCCTGAACGTCGTCCCAATGGGCGGGACACAAGGCACTCATTGCACGGGCACTGTCGCCGCGCTGTGTCGGCCTGCCACACATTGGTTCAAGCCGTCGAGCAACACCTCTTTGGGCATGTCGCGGCCGATGAAAACCATTTTTGATTCGCGCACTTCGCCCTTTTGCCATGCACTGGCCACCTCAGAGCCCATCAGCATGTGAACGCCTTGAAAAACGATGCGTTCATTGACCCCTTCGACATTGAGCACGCCCTTGTAGCGCATCAACTTCGTGCCGTAGACCTGGACGATGGCACCCAAAAAGTCTTCCAGGCGAACCAGATCCAGCGGTGCCGATTCACGCCAGACGAAGGACGTGACATCGTCGTCATGTTCATGGTCCACGTCGGTGAGGAAGTCGGGCTCGATCTCCAAAATGGCATTGAGGTTGAAGCCGCGAACGTCGAGCAGGTCGCTGACATTGGCCACGCCGTGTTTGCTTTGAGAAATCTTGGCGCGCGGGTTCATCTTGGCCAAGCGTGTTTTGAGGGCTTGGACGTGGGCATCGTCCACCAGGTCGGTTTTGGTCAAAAGCACACGGTCGGCGAAACCGACTTGCTCTTGGGCTTCATGGTGTTCGTCGAGTTGCTGCGGCGCGTGCACCGCATCCACCATGGTGACGATGGCATCGAGCAAATAGGTCATGCCAATGTCATCGTCCACAAAAAACGTTTGCGCGACCGGCGCGGGGTCGGCCAGGCCTGTGGTTTCAATGACCACACGGTCAAACTGCAAAGTGCCTGCCGCCCGCTTGGCGGCCAATTCGCCGAGGATACGAACCAAGTCGCCGCGCACGGTGCAACAGATGCAGCCGTTGTTCATCTCGACGATTTGTTCATCGCGGTCTTGCACCAGCAACTCGTTGTCGATGCCCGCTTCACCGAACTCGTTCTCGATCACCGCAATGCGGTGGCCGTGTTGTTCCTTGAGAATGCGGTTGAGCAAGGTGGTTTTGCCACTGCCCAAAAAGCCAGTGAGGATGGTGACGGGGATCATGCTCATGAGGAAATCTCCGGGTGAGAAGTGGCCACTGAATTCGCTGAGGAAGGAAGAAAAAATTTCTGAAGAGGCATGAACGCACTGCACAGCCCCCACGTGCCCAAAACCAAGGCCACGCAGGCACCACTGGGCGCATCTAGCCACCACGAAAGGGACAGGCCCAGCGCGGCAGCAGCCACTGTGCCCAGCAGTGCCAGCGGCCATGAGGTGCCTGCACGAAACCACAGCGCGGGCGCGATCAACGCGACGAAGACCACGAAAAGGCCGAGCACTGGAACGACGATGCTGGCCACCACAGCGAATGTCACATAGAAGACTGCGTCACGGCGCAACCAGGAAACGCACCGGTATTGCAGCAGCGACATCAGCACGGCACACACGCCCAACAAACCCACCTGCCACCAATTGGCCCACAGCACATCGGCAGCGAGCAACTCGGACAAGCGCTCACGGCCATGGGGATCTTGCCGAGCGCCCAATAGCGCCAGGCTGGCACCTAACACGTAAATGATGCCAATCAAGGCTTCACGTTGAGCGGGCCAACGCCGGGCGAGCAGCGCCACTACAGCGGCACAAGCCAAAGCACCCGCAGCCGCCATCACTTGTGTGGCCAGCATGGAAGGGTGGTCTGTGAAGGCCGCCACCCAAAGCGCCGCAGCCGCAGCCGCTTGGGCCACGGCCAGGTCAATGAAAACGACCCCGCGTGACAGCACCTGTGCACCCAGCGGTGCCAGGGCGAGTACGCCGAACAACAAGGCCAATGCTGGCGCAACAAACCACCATGTCACCAAGGCCTGTACCCACCCCATTGACCCGGAGAGCGCAGCAGTCGCCTCCATGCGTCAGCGCTCCACCGCTTTCAGCAACTCGTCCAGCAGTTGGTCGAACCACAGGCCCAGGGCATCAGGGGCACTCGGATCGTTCACCGTGGCCGGCAGCACCAACAAGGGCAGCTTGCCGCCGAGTTGACCAATGAGCCAACGCGCAGAGCGCGGATCTTGGTAGCTGGAGACCACCACGACGGCGGGTGGTTGCGCGCGCAACTGCGTCAACAGCCGCTGCAAATGACCGGGGGTGGGTGCCATGCCGGGTTGGGGCTCCAGGTCGGCCACTTGCTTCAAACCCAGCCAGCGCCACAGGTAGGCAAACCCACTGTGCTGGGCCACCACCTCGCGGCCACGCAGGGGCGCGGCGCGGCGTTCCCAGGCGGTGAGGCGGGCCTTCCATGCGGCTTCAAAGTCGGCTTGGCGTTTGGCGATGGCTTGTTTTTTCGCCGGTTGAAGTTTTTGAAATTGTTCAGACAAGGCTTGCGACACCACCAAGATGCGGTGCGGGTCGGTGTGCAAATGCGGGTTGCCTGCGGCATGCACATCGCCCGCAAAGGGACTGCCCACCGCGCCGGGTTGCGGGTCGATCAACACGACGTTGTCGGCGGCGTAAAACATGCCGGGCGCACCGTCTTGCACTTTGGCGTTGCCCGCACGTTGCTGCAGCGTGGGCAACCAACCCGCTTCCAGGTCTGCCCCGGTACACACTGCCATGTCAGCGGAACGCAGTTGGGCAATCAGCGCGGGCCTGGCCTCGATGTGGTGGGGGTCTTGCCCGGCGTGGGTAGCCACGAAGACCTTGGCCTCGGGCAGCAACACCCGGGTCAGCGCGGCCCATTCGGGTTCGCAAGCGAACACGGTTTGGGCCTGGGCCGTGTGGGCCAGCAGGCACAACACCATCCCCGCGACACGGGTGGTGAGGCGCTCAATACGAATGCGCACCATGGGCTCCGAAGGACAGGACGTACTGCAGTTGCACCGAACGTTGGGCAGCGTCTTCGATGCCTTTAGCGTCACGCTGCTGGGTGTATTGCAAGCGCAGCGACTGCATATGGGTGGGTTTCCAGGCCAGCATGACGGCGTTCTCGCGCAGTTGGCCGCCATGGAAGTGGTCCTCATGGGGAATGCGCACCTTTAACTCGTCGGTCCGTGCGCCCACTTCCCACGAGGGCGCAAAACGCCAGACGATGCCGAGCGACGTGGCCTCGTGCCGGTCGGATGAGCGGGCATAACGGTTCAAGTCCGTCACGCGGGCCCATTCGACATTCACACGCACTTGTTGCTCGCGGTTGTTGCCACCCGGGGCCCACTTCCAGGTGAAATCCACCAGATTGGTTTTGCGGCCGCTGAACTGGGCGCCATGGGCGTGGCTGTGGTCATGGCCGTGGTCGTGGCCCGCGTCCATCTCCTCTTCATGTTCTTCCTCCAACGCGGCTTCGCGCCGGTTGCGCAAGTGGGACAGGCCGAGTTGCCAACTGTGCTCGTTGTTCAGGTCGGCACCGAGTTTGGCGGTGAAGGTGATGGCACCGGGGCTTTTGCTGCTGGCGGCTTCTTTCACCAGTTGTTTGCCGCGAAACACCTCGGTGCCTAGGTTCAAGTAGAACGGCGTGGGGGCTGTCCAGTTCAAACGAAGGCCGTCGTCAAACCAATGGCCGCCCAAGAACGCGCGGTAGAGCAAAGGCCGCTCGACGAAATCGTCGGCATGCGGGTGTTGCTCATTCAAGTAGCCAATTTGTGAGCCGAAGCGACCCACGCGCAATTGAAGCCCAGCGGGCAAGGTGCGGCTTTGAACCCAGGCCTCCTCCAGCTCGAACTCCACCTTGCCATCATGGCTGTGGGCCGCCGCGCCGAACTGGGCGCTCAAGTGGCGGCCCAGTGGCCCGCGTGCGACCACATCGCTGTGGCCCAGAGCCAAACCTTGTTCGCGCTGCCCCAAGGCCAATGAACGGGTGGTGTGGCCCACGTCAAGCACGGCACCGAACTCCCAGCCCTTGTTGGAGGTAATGGGTTTGGCGGCGCTTTGCGCTTGCACCGAGAAAGCCGCCGTGGCGATGGCCAAGACGCTGAGTGTGCCAATGGTGTTCATCGTTTGATACCCAACCACACGGCGTTGGATGGGACATAACCGAGATCGCGGCGCGCCGTGATCGCATTCGTGCTGCTATTGAGCACCACGAGTTTTTGGCCTGCGGGGTCGGTGATGTAAACCTCGTCCCGTGCGCCGTTGGCCGTGATGACGGGCCACGGTGCAGCGGCGGGCATCACAGGCACGGCGCCGCTGATGCGGGCCGCGTTCACCCAGGCATTGCCTTGACGCTGGAAGACGATCAAGGTGCCCGCGTTGTCAAGGATGTAAAAACGTGTGCCGCTGCGGTCAAACCCATGGGCGCGCCGAACGGTGCCTGTACTCCAACCCGTTGGAGTCAATTCGGTGGAGCTGGCTGCGTCGCCGTTGATGGCGTAAAAGCGGGTGGTCACTGGTGCGGGTGCTGTCCCTTCGCTGGCGATACCGATGAACTGCCCCGGGAGTTTGGGGTGACCCGCCAGAGTGCCCACACGCAGTGGCGTGGTCACCTTCTGGTCGGTCACAGCCGTGCTACTCATGTGTTTGACCAAGAGCACGCCGTCCAAACAACCGGCTACGGTATAGCTGCCGGAAGAGTAGCTGCCGTGCATGCCATCGCAGCGGGTGGTGAGTTGGCGGTCGAAGGTGTAGCTGCTGCCGCTGCGCTGGTAGAGGTTCAAGTGCGTGGGCAAGGTGTTGGGCGCATCGGCTGCGCGTGAGACGGTGAGCAACTTGTTGTCCACCGGTTCACCCAGGCCGTGAATGGGAAAACTCAAGTTCAGGCTGGCCACCACCTGTCCCGATGCAATGGACGACTCGGTGATCAAACGCACGCCAGCGTTCTGAACAGGGTTTGCGGCGGCATCTCCGTCCATGAAGAAAGCGGCTTGTTTGCCTTCCTGTACGTCGTAGTGGGTGGGTTTGGATCCGGTGAGTTTGAAGGCCACCAACTTGGAGGCTTCTTTGTAATCGTGCAGGTGATCGCCATGGTCTTCCTGCCAGACGCCCCCATCGACAAACTGCACCAGGTCTTGCAAGCGGTGTACCGCCACGGCATACCGGCCACCGGGGCTGGCATAAAGCGCGGACGGGACGTTGTCGAGCTGGTGGGTGGCCTGCACGGTATTGCTGTCCAGGTCATGCACGCGCAAGGCTTTGCTGTCTTTCTCTGTGAAAGCAATGCGACCCGATGTGTCGATGAAGACCTCTCGATCATCGTCGTCCGAACCACCGCCTCCCCCGCAGGCCACCAGCATGGCGGCGGCAGCCAAGGCGCTCATGACATGGCTAAAGGGCTTTTTTGTCTGTGATTGCAAGGTGTGATTTCCTGAAAAAGCGGGTTGAGTAGAAGATGAAAAATCAGGCGTTGACGGATTCCACCGATGCCTGCCATTGCGGAAATGGGTCGGGCAAAGCAGCCCAGCCCTTTTTCCCTTTGCGCGTTTCGGTGAAGTTCAAGTGCATGGCCTTCCACGCCAACTCGATGGCGGTGCGGTCCATGCCTTTGCCGATGAACACCACTTCATTGAGCCGGTCGCCGTAGGGCTCTTTCCAGCGGGCGTCGATGTTGCGGCGCTCCGGCGTGCCCTTGGCGGGCCAACGTTCACGCGGTGCCGCCGCCCACCAGCGGCCCACGGGCTCGTGGGTGGCGGTGTTGCCGGCACGGGAGTAGTTCACCACCCAATCCGGGCGGCTTGCCAGCCACACATACCCTTTGGCACGAATCAGCCCGGGCAATGGTTTTTCCATGAAGTCCGCGAAGCGCTGTGGATGCAAAGGCTCAGGGCTGCGCAGCACGAAACTCTCGATACCGTAAGCCTCGGTTTCAGGCAGGTGCTTGCCTTCCAGCTCGCGGGCCCAGCCCGGGTTGCTGCTGGCCCGCTCCAGGTCGAAGCGACCGGTTCCCAGCACCGCCTGAAGCGGCACCTTGCCATGGTCGGCATAGATGATTTGCGCCGCCGGGTTCAGGGCTTTGACGACGGCCGTCACTTCATCGCGCCGCGCCGCGTCGACCTTGTCTATTTTGTTGACCACCACCACGTCGGCAAACTCGATCTGCTCGGTCAGCAAGGCCGCCAAGGTGCGGTTGTCGTCGTCGCCCGCCACCTCGCCACGCTGGGCCAAGAGATCAAAACTGCTGAAGTCGGCCAGCAGGTTATGGGCATCCACCACGGTGACCATGGTGTCGATGGCGGCCACATCGCTGAGCGAATCGCCCTCTTCGTCGGTGAAGTCAAAGGTGGCCGCAACAGGCAGCGGCTCGCCAATGCCAGTGGACTCGATCAGCAGGTAGTCAAAGCGTCCTTCTGCTGCGAGGCGCTTCACTTCGATCAGCAAATCTTCGCGCAAGGTGCAGCAGATGCAGCCATTGCTCATTTCCACCAGCTTTTCGTCGGTGCGCGACAACGCCGCCCCGGCGTTGGCCGCACCTTGTTGTACCAAGGCGGCGTCGATGTTGACCTCGCTCATGTCGTTCACGATCACCGCCACGCGCAGGCCATCGCGGTTGGCCAGGATGTGGTTGAGCAAGGTGGTTTTGCCAGCACCGAGAAAACCGGACAGAACGGTGACGGGCAAACGGGAAGGTGGTGGTGCGGGCATGCTTGAACGGGGGGAGGGATAGGCTTTTTGCAAATGATATCGCATTATCATATATGCATCACCCCGTGCCTTGATCAGCGGCCTGCACAATCCACGCTCATGGAACGATCCACACGCCAACGCATTGCCATCCGAGACACCATTGCCAACGCTGGCCGCCCGCTGCTACCTCAGGAAGTTTTGGACGCTGCGCAAAACCAGGTGCCAGGCATGGGCATCGCCACGGTCTACCGCAATCTCAAAGCGTTGGCGCTGGACGGCGAGCTGCGCAGCGTGGAGTTGCCCGGCGAGAACCCGAGGTATGAGTTGGTGGGGCATGGCCATCATCACCACTTTCAATGCAAGCAATGCCAGCGTGTGTTTGATGTGCATGCTTGCCCGGGCGATCTCAGCAAGTTGGCGCCGCAGGGCTTTACCGTGGAGGATCATGATCTCACCCTGTACGGGAAATGCAGCGATTGCAAAGCCAAGCCAGCAAAAGCCAACATTCCTCGGTCGGCAAAACGCTGACAGAGCAGGCTGCGCAAAGCAGCCAGGAGTCGCTGCGCCAGACCCGAGCGCCGATCGGTATCTTAAATGCGAGCATGAGTTATTTCGAACGCCATATTTTTTTCTGCCTCAACCAGCGCGAAAACGGTGAAGATTGCTGTGCCAACCACGGTGCCAAAGCCGGGTTTGACCACTGCAAAAACCGCATCAAACAAGAGAACCTCAGCAAACCCGGCGGCGTACGGGTGAACAAAGCGGGTTGTTTGGATCGCTGTGCCGGCGGCCCCGTGGCCGTGGTTTATCCCGAAGGTGTTTGGTACACCTTTGTGGACGAGGCCGACATCGACGACATCGTGGATCAACACCTCAAAGGTGGACAAGTAGTGCAGCGATTGCTGCTGCCACCTGATGTGGGTCGTTGAAGTCACGCATGAATCCAAGAACTATCAAGAAAAGCATCGCTGGAACAGCGGGCGCATTGGAATGCGCGATTGACTTGCCGGGCGATGGCAGCAGCGTGGTCACGCCCAAGGGGTGGGCCTTGATTTGCCACCCCCACCCCCAGCACGGCGGCACCATGGACAACAAGGTGGTGCAAACCGTGGCGCGTGCCATGCTGCAGTTGGGGTACCAAACCGTGCGTTTCAACTACCGGGGGGTGGGGCAGTCGCAAGGCCAGTGGGACCAAGGGCGTGGTGAGCTGGACGATGTGCTGTCTGTGCTGCATGCCCACCGCGAGCCTGGTCTGCCCTTGGTGCTGGCGGGGTTTTCTTTTGGTGCTTACATGGCCTCACAGGCCATTCAAAAATTGGGCGAAGATGAGCAGCCTCAGCAACTGGTGTTGGTCGGGCCTTCCACCCAACGCCAGCCCATGCCCACGGTGCCATCCCACACGGTGGTGATTCACGGTGAGGCTGACGAGGTGGTGCCATTGACGGCCACCTTGGACTGGGCACGTCCGCAGTCCTTGCCCGTCATTGTTTTCCCCGGCGTGGGCCATTTTTTTCACGGCCAGTTGGCGCTGCTGCGGCACACGGTGGTGCAGCAACTGCAAGCCCGGGGTGTTTGAGCCTGTTGCGCCTGTCTTTTTTATTCTTTGAACACGAACCACATTCCATGAAATCACGATTCATCGCGGCCCTGCTGTGCCTGGCCTCTGGCTTCACCTGGGCGCAAGCACCGCAGCCTCCCGAGGTCGCAGCCAAAAGTTATTTGCTGCTGGACATGACCACCCAGCAAGTGCTGGCCGAACGTAATGCCGATGCACCGGCCGACCCGGCCTCGCTCACCAAACTCATGACGGCCTATGTGGTGTTCAGCGCCATACGCGACAAAAAACTGGCATTGGAACAACCGATTTCCGTCTCCAAGCGGGCTTGGGAAGAACGCAAGGGTGGCGGCTCGCTCATGTTCATCGACACCACCATGACGCCCAAGGTGGAGGAACTTCTACGCGGCATGATCGTGCAGTCGGGCAACGATGCCTCGGTGGCGTTGGCTGAAGCCGTGGGCGGCACGCTGGATCAATTCGTCGCCATGATGAACCGCCAGGCGCTGGCGTTTGGCCTCAAAAACACCCAGTTCAAAAACGTCACTGGCCTCACAGAAACCGGCCACCAAAGCAGCGCGCGAGACCTGGCCGTGATTGCCACCCGCATCATTCGTGACTTTCCTGAGTTCTACACCTACTACTCCATCAAAGATTACAAATACAACAACATTAGCCAACCCAACCGCAACCTCTTGCTACGCCGCGACCCCACGGTTGATGGCATGAAAACTGGCTACACCGAAGCAGCAGGTTACTGCCTGATTGCCAGCAGTGCACGCGAGTTTCCCAACCTGGGTGCGACCGGCACAGCCGCTGGCAAACGCCGCTTGCTCAGCGTGGTGTTGAACACGTCGTCCATGGAAGCCCGTGCCAGCGAAAGCCAGAAACTGCTCAACTGGGGCTTCCAGGCGTTTGACGTGGTGCGCGCGTTTGAAGAAGGCCAAGCCCTGGCCACCGTGCCGGTGTGGAAAGGCAAAAGCAATGAAGTCAAACTCGGTGCTGCTGGCCCGGTGTTCCTGAATTTGCCCAAGGGCGAGTCCGGCAAACTGCAAACCCAAATTGAACGTACCGACCCCTTGGTGGCCCCGCTGGCCGCAGGCAAGCAAGTGGGTACGGTGAAAGTGAAAAGCGCCGCAGGCACCTCGCTTGCCGAGTTGCCTCTGGTGGTATTGCAGCCAGTGGAAGAGGCGGGTTTCCTGGGCCGTGCCTGGGATGCGCTGCGCTTGTGGATCAAGTAAGCTGCGACCATGACGGTCTTACCTTCCACGCCTTGTTACCTCAACGGCGCCTTCACGCCATTGAACGAGGCCAAGGTCTCGGTGTTAGACCGGGGCTTCATATTTGGCGACGGCATTTACGAAGTGGTGCCCGTCTATGGCCGCAAGCTGTTTTGTTTTGACGAGCACATGGCGCGTCTGTCTCGCAGCCTGGCCAAACTGCGTATCCCCAACCCGCATAACCGTGACCGGTGGCTGGAACTGGCGCGCCGTTTGGTGACTGAACAAACTGCGCCCGATCAACTGCTCTACATTCAAATCACACGTGGCGTCGCTTTGCGCGATCACGTGATGCCCGAGGGCCTCACCCCCACCGTTTTCATGATGACCAACCCCATGAAGGGCCTCTCCCGCGAGCAGCGCCACCAGGGGGTGTCCTGCATCACCGCCCGTGACTTCCGCTGGGAGCGAGGCGACATCAAAAGCACTTCGCTCCTGGGCAATGTGCTCGCACGTCAACTCTCGGCCGACCACGGCGCAGCGGAAACCATTATGTTTCGAGATGGTTTTCTCACCGAAGCGTCGTCTAGCAATGTCTGGGTCGTACACGAAGGTGCCTTGCTCGGCCCACCCAAAAGTGAGGTGGTGCTTGAAGGCATACGCTACGACTTGCTGCGCAGCTTGTGCGAGGAGGTGGGTGTGGCCTACAACCTGCGTCCCATCTCGGAAGCTGAAGTTTTGGCTGCCGACGAACTGTTGCTCAGTTCTGCCACCAAAGAAGTGCTGGCCGTCACCCGGCTCGATGGTCAACCGGTGGGCCATGGCGCCCTTCACGGCAAACCCGGCCCGGTCTATGCCAAGTTGTTTGAAGCCTACCAACGCGCCAAACTCACTTTGTCTATCTGAAGCAGCGCCATGCAAGACATTCCCCCAGAGCAATCGCTGATCGAATACCCCAGCCACTTTCCCATCAAGGTCATGGGCCTGAATGTGGACGGCTTTAAAGACGCCGTGGTGCAACTCGCGCAGCACTTCGACCCCAGCTTTGGCCCAGATCGCGTTGAAACCCGCCCCAGCAGCGGCAACAAATACCTCGGCGTCACCATCACCATCACCGCTACCAGCCGCGAACAACTGGACGAGATCTACCGCACCCTCACCACGCATCCCATGGTGAAGATGGTGTTGTAAGCCGGGCAATTGATGACTGGCCCCGTTCTACGCACCCTCGGCCTCGTGGATTTAGAGCCCACCGTGGCCGCCATGCGCACTTTCACCGAAGCCCGAACGCCAAACACCCCCGACGAAATTTGGCTGTGTGAGCACCCGCCTGTTTACACCCAAGGGCTTGCAGGCAAAGCCGAACACCTCCTGGCCCCAGGTGACATTCCCGTGGTGCAAACCAACCGAGGCGGCCAGGTGACCTACCACGGCCCGGGGCAGGTGGTGGCTTACCCGCTCATCGACCTGAAGCGGCTGGGCATTTACGTCAAAGAATACGTTTATCGCCTAGAACACTGCGTGCTCAAAACCTTGGAGCATCATGGCGTTACCGGCCACCGCGTGCCGGGTGCCCCTGGCATTTACGTTCGCGTGGACGACCCCTTCAGCCATGCCCCACTGGAGGCCGCTGCCCCCAAAGATCGTTTGGGCGTGCAAGCCGCTGACCCATTTGTGGGGCTGGGGAAAATTGCGGCCCTGGGCATCAAAGTGAGCCGTCACTGCACCTACCACGGCGTGGCGCTGAATGTGGCCATGGATTTACGTCCATTTGGTCACATCAACCCCTGTGGCTACGAGGGGCTGCAAACGGTGGACTTGGCTACACTGGGCGTTCCTGCGAATTGGGCCGATGTGGCCCGGGTCTTGGGCGACAAATTGCAGTCCCACTTGAGCCCCTGACCAGCCCTGAAAGCTCCCCATGGCCACCGACAACGTCACCCGAGAAGTTCAAACCGGCGCGGAATACGACGCCGCCGCCAAGCAAAAGTCGCAAGCCAAAACGGCACGCATTCCCATCAAGATCGTTCCCGCCGAAACGCTGAAAAAGCCGGACTGGATCCGCGTCAAAGCCGGTTCACCCACCACGCGTTTTTACGAGATCAAAAACATCCTGCGCGAGCACAAGTTGCACACCGTGTGCGAAGAGGCGTCGTGCCCCAACATTGGTGAGTGTTTCGGCAAAGGCACGGCCACCTTCATGGTCATGGGCGATAAATGCACACGCCGTTGCCCTTTTTGCGACGTGGGCCATGGCCGCCCCGATCCACTGGATGTCGATGAACCCCTGAACCTCGCCAAAACCATTGCCGCACTCAAACTCAACTACGTCGTGATTACCAGCGTAGATCGTGACGATCTGCGCGACGGCGGCGCAGGCCATTTTGTGGAGTGCATACGCCAAACCCGCGCGCTCTCTCCCAGCACCACCATCGAAGTGCTGGTGCCCGACTTCCGTGGCCGCGACGACCGCGCGCTGGAAATTCTGAAGGCCGCCCCGCCCGATGTGATGAACCACAACATGGAAACCGTGCCCCGCCTCTACAAAGAAGCACGTCCGGGCAGCGACTACGCTTTCAGCTTGAACCTGCTCAAAAAATTCAAAGCCCTCTTCCCTCAGGTGCCAACCAAAAGCGGCTTGATGGTGGGCTTAGGTGAAACCGACGAAGAAATTTTGCAAGTGATGCGCGACATGCGCGAACACCACATCGACATGCTCACCATCGGTCAATACCTCGCTCCCAGCGGCCACCACTTGCCGGTGCGCCGTTATGTGCATCCCGACACCTTCAAGATGTTCGAGGCTGAGGCCGCCAAAATGGGCTTCACCCACGCCGCCGTGGGTGCCATGGTGCGC
>JBJTHI010000081.1:0-23566 GCA_046094425.1 Burkholderiales bacterium
ACCAGAGCCCGAGACCAGCCGCTCCACCAAGATAGCGATGGGTTCCGCGCTGCGTGCCATACCGAGCGCACCGCTGACCAGCTTGCGCCAGGTTTTGAATCTGGAGCCGCAGCGCTGGCGTTGGCAAAAGAACGAGGCTGCATTCGACGCGGTGACCGCCCAGAGCCAACGCTGGCTGGATGAGCTGGACGCAAGCACCGCCGGTCGCTGGACACCGCAAATGCCAGCGCGGCCAGGGAGTGCCGCACCCAAAGGCCTCACCCTGCGCTGGGCACGCGATGGACAAACTCTGCACATCTTGGAACTGCGGCCCGATGGCGTGGTTTGGCGAACGCAAAACCCCACCGAACCGGCTTGGTTCGCGTCGCTGGACGCGGCCCTCCTGCAGCGCTTGATCGAGTCGGTGCCCTGAGCAACCATTCAACGGGTGGTGACCTCGCAGCAAGTTGAATAGCGTCATTCAAACACCGCCGCTATCATGGCCGGTTTGCCCTTTCGCGCCGTCCATGTCCGCCTCGTTCGACTCTACTGCTGCGCCCAACCCTGCTGGTGATTCGGGCACGCCATTGCAAACCGCCCTGCAACACCAGCGCGGTAGCCGCGAGTCCACCACCATCAGCATTCGTGGGGCGCGCACGCACAACCTGAAGAACATTGACCTCGACATTCCCCGTAACCAGTTGGTGGTGATCACGGGCTTATCGGGCTCGGGCAAGTCGAGTCTGGCGTTTGACACGCTGTATGCGGAAGGGCAGCGGCGGTATGTGGAGAGCCTGTCGGCCTATGCGCGGCAGTTTTTGCAGTTGATGGACAAACCCGATGTGGACTCGATTGAAGGTTTGTCCCCCGCCATTTCGATTGAACAAAAAGCCACCAGCCACAACCCGCGATCCACCGTGGGTACGGTGACGGAAATTCACGACCACTTGCGCTTGCTCTATGCCCGCGCCGGCACGCCCTATTGCCCCGCCCACGGCCTGGCGCTGCAAGCGCAAAGCGTGAGCCAAATGGTGGACGCCACCTTGGCCCTGCCCGAGGGCAGCCGCCTCATGGTGCTGGCCCCGGTGGTGCGCGACCGCAAAGGCGAGTTTTCTGAGCTGCTCGCCAGCATGCAGGCCCAGGGTTATGTGCGCTTTCGCATCAACGGCGTGGTGGTGGATGCGGCTGATTTGCCGCCCCTGAAAAAAGCCGAGAAACACGACATCGACGTGGTGATCGACCGCATCAAAATCACACCCGACGCTGCGGGCCTCACCCAGCGTTTGGCCGAGAGTTTTGAAGCCGCGCTGCGCATTGCCGATGGGCGCGCGCTGACGCTGGACATGGACAGCCACCACACCCAGTTGTTCTCCAGCCGCTTCGCCTGCCCGGTGTGCAGCTACAGCTTGTCCGAGTTGGAGCCCCGCCTTTTTTCTTTCAACTCACCCGTGGGCGCTTGCCCGAGTTGCGACGGTTTGGGTGTGACCACGGTGTTCGACCCCGAGCGCGTGGTGGCCTTTCCCAGCTTGAGTTTGGCCAGCGGTGCCGTCAAAGGGTGGGACAAACGTAATGCCTACACCTTTGCCATGTTGGAAGCCGTGGCCCAGCACCTGGGGGTGGACATTGAACAGCCTTTTGAATCCTTGCCCAAAGCTGCCCAACAAGTGCTGCTTTATGGTTCGGGCGAGGAGAACATGACCTTCGTTTACGAAGCCGACGGCCCAGGCGGCAAACGGCGCAGCGTCAAACGTAGCCATCCCTTTGAAGGCATCATTCCCAACCTCACGCGGCGTTACCGCGAGACCGACTCCAGCGCCGTGCGCGAAGACCTGGCGCGTTACCAAGCCAATAAACCCTGTCCCGACTGCGGGGGAGCACGCTTACGCCGCGAAGCACGACACGTATTTTTGGGTGGCACAGCGGATCAAGCAGGCGAGCCAATTTACCGCGTGGAGCACTTCACCTTGGGTGAGTGTTTGCGCTACTTTGAAACCCTGCAACTGCAAGGCGCCAAGGCCCACATCGCGGGGGCGGTGGTGCGCGAAATTGTCGCGCGCCTGAAGTTTTTGAACGACGTGGGCTTGAACTACCTGAGCCTGGATCGCAGCGCCGACACCTTGAGCGGCGGCGAAGCGCAGCGCATCCGCCTGGCCAGCCAAATTGGCTCGGGGCTCACCGGCGTGATGTATGTGCTGGACGAACCCAGCATTGGCCTGCACCAACGCGACAACGACCGCTTGATCGGCACACTGCGCCACCTGCGCGACATTGGCAACACCGTGATCGTGGTGGAACACGACGAAGACGCCATTCGCGCCGCCGACCACTGCATCGACATGGGCCCTGGCGCGGGGGTGCATGGCGGGCAGGTGATGGCGCAGGGCACACCGGATGAAGTGGCGGCCAACCCGACCTCGCTCACGGGGCGGTATTTGAGTGGTGCCTCGCGCATTGAAGTGCCGAGTGTGCGCAAAGCGCCTGCCGCACCCAAGGAAGGCGGTTCGTTGCACATCACCAACGCCCGTGGCAATAACCTCCAAGGCGTGAGCGTGAGCATTCCTGTGGGCCTCATCACCTGCGTGACCGGCGTATCGGGCTCAGGCAAAAGCACCTTGGTCAACGACACCTTGTACGCCGCCGTGGCACGCAAGCTCTACGGCAGCCACGCCGAGCCCAAGGCGTACGACAGCATTGAAGGCATCGAGTTGTTCGACAAAGTCATCAACGTCGACCAAAGCCCCATAGGCCGCACCCCACGCAGCAACCCGGCCACCTACACGGGCCTGTTCACCCCCATCCGCGAGTTGTTTGCCGAGGTACCTGCGGCGCGGGAACGTGGTTATGGGCCGGGGCGTTTCTCCTTCAACGTCACCGGTGGGCGCTGCGAAGCCTGCCAAGGCGACGGTGTCATCAAAGTAGAAATGCATTTTTTGCCAGATGTGTACGTGCCCTGCGACGTGTGCCAAGGCAGGCGCTACAACCGCGAAACCCTGGAGGTTTTGTACAAAGGCAAAAACATCACCGAGGTGCTGAACCTCACGGTGGAAGACGCCCATGCTTTTTTCAGCGCCGTGCCCAGCATTGCACGCAAGCTACAAACCTTGCTGGACGTGGGCCTCGGGTACATCCGCCTGGGCCAAAGCGCCACCACACTCTCAGGCGGTGAAGCGCAGCGCGTCAAGCTGGCCCTGGAACTCTCCAAGCGCGACACCGGCCAAACCCTTTACATCCTGGATGAACCCACCACCGGTCTGCACTTTGCCGACATCGCCCTCTTGCTCAAAGTGCTCACGCAACTGCGTGATGCGGGCAACACCATCGTCGTGATTGAGCACAACCTGGATGTCATCAAAACCGCCGACTGGCTCATCGACATGGGCCCCGAAGGCGGTGCAGGCGGCGGCACCGTGGTAGCGGTGGGCACGCCGGAAGACGTGGCAGGGAATGTGGACAGCTTCACGGGAAGGTATTTGAAGCCTTTGCTTCAGCGGTAAATCACATAGAAAGGCACTTGCGCTTACGCCACAATCTCGCGCATGTCTGCTGCCACACCTTCTGCCCAGGACATTCGTCGCGTCGCCCTGTTGACGGAACTGGGTGTGCTCGACACGCCGCCTGAAGACAGTTTTGACACCTTGGTGCGCTGCGCGGCCACAGCCAGCGGTTGTTCGGTCGCCATGCTGAGTTTGTTGGAGGTGGATCGTTTGTGGTTCAAAGCCGCGCACGGCGTGCCGGAGACCGAATGCCCCCTACAAGGGTCTTTTTGCGAGTTGGCCTTTGGGCACAACGATTTGTTCGTGGTGAACGACGCGAAAGACGATGCCCGGTTTAGCCGACACCCTTGGGTGGTTGGTCCCTACGGTTTGCGGTTTTATGCCAGCGTGCCGGTATTGGTTGAGGGGGTACGGGTGGGGTCTTTGTGTGTATTGCACGCGCATGCGCCCGGGCTCATACCAGCCACTGAAGACGTGTTGTGGCAACTGGCCCGCCTGGCTACAAGTTTGTTAGAGAGCCGACGTCATTCAACCCAATTGCAGCTAGAGCGCGAGCGCATGAGTGACCTGGCACGCGCTTCGGGTGATTGGATGTGGGAAGTGGACGCCAACTGCCGATGCACATGGGTATCCGATTCATTTGAAGCCATCACCCACATTCCGGCACATCAGGTACTGGGGGCGGTATTGGACGACGGGCCACTGCTGGATGCCCAAGGCGAAGTGATACCCGGCATGAGCTTTTTAGAGCTCCTTGCCAAGCAGCAACCTTTTGTGCGCCTGACCACGCTGAGGCAAACCCCGCTGGGCCCCATGAGTGTCTCGCGCAGCGCTGTGCCACGTTTTGATGCGTCGGGCCAGTTTGCAGGTTTTCGCGGCACAGCGCGTGATGTATCCGAATCGATTCGCGTTCACCAACAACTGGCAACACAGGTCGCTTTGCTGCGCAAGTTGTCGACCCAGGTGCCAGGTTTGATTTTTCAATACCAACAGCCCCCAAGCGGGCGGGGACGCTACCTCTACACCAGCGATGCGGTGCGTGACTTGTTCGGCGTTCAAACGGATGGGCCGGGCAACGAGGTCGATGCCCGCTTGCCCTACCGACTCTTGCACGACGACGATCGCCAGGCTTACCACGACAGTGCCGCACAAGCATCCCGCCAAATAGAACCTTGGCGACACGAATACCGCATTCATCGTGGCGACGGGCACGTACGCTGGATGGAGACCCGGGCCACACCCGAGCGGCTACCCGATGGGGGCACCTTGTGGCACGGCTTCACCACCGACATCACCGACCGCAAACAAACCGAATTGGCCCTGCGCGAGTCGCAAGAACGCGTGGAAATGGCGTCTGAAGCGGCGGGCATCGGTATTGTGGAAATTGATTTGAACCAGGGCTTGGTGGTGTTGGATCGCCGCGCTTGCGCCAATCACGGCTTGCGTTATCCGCAAGAGCAACTCACGGTGCCACAGTGGATGGCCGTCTTGCACCAGGAAGACCAGGCGGAGGTGGGCCGCGCCCTGCAGAAAACACTGATCTCGGGGGGAACCCTGCAGTTGCGCTACCGGGCCCGTTTTGCTGATGGCCGCACCCCTACCCTGGAGTTATTGGCCCGCGCGGTGTACGGCCCCAAGGGGCGCACCAAAGGTTGGGTCGGCACTTGCCGCGACATCAGCGCCGCTTTGGTCAGCGAACGTTTGATGCGCGAAAAAGAGGCCGCCGAGCGTGCCAACCGTGCCAAGAGCGAGTTTCTCTCGCGTGTCAGCCACGAATTGCGCACACCACTCAACGGGATTTTGGGCTTCGCACAGCTCATGCAACTGGATCGCACCCACCCGCTGCAAGGCGACCAACAGCGACGCCTGGAGAGTGTGCTGCGGGCCGGGCGGCATTTGCTCGACCTCATCAACGAGGTGCTGGACTTGAGTCGCATCGAAAGCGAAGACTACCGCTTGAAGATACAAGCGGTGAACTTGGCCGATTCGGTAAGCGCCTGTTTGAATTTGGTGCAACCGCTCGCGGACGGTTCCGCAGTGCGCCTGCCCAGCGCTCCCTTGCCCACCCAGTGGGTACAAGCCGACCATCGCGCACTGGAGCAAGTGCTGATGAATTTGCTCTCCAACGCCATCAAATACAACCGCCCCCACGGCGCGGTGCATTTGGAGCTTCGTGCTGAGCAAAGGCAGGTCGTGCTGTCAATTCGGGACGAAGGATTGGGCTTGTCCACCGAGCAGCAGGCGGCGCTGTTTCAACCCTTCAACCGCCTGGGTGCAGAACGCACACGCATTGAGGGCAGCGGTTTGGGTTTGGTGATTTCACGCGATTTGATGCGCGCCATGGGTGGCGCACTCCACGTTCAAAGCGCCATTGGTCAAGGTGCCACATTCAGCCTCACCCTGCCTTTGGGACAAGCGGCCGAACCAGCGGCGAGCGAATCCACTTCGCCGCCCAATGCAGACGCACCCATGCATGCCCCCACACAACGGGTCGTCCTCTACGTGGAAGACGAGCCACTCAACGTGGTGTTGATGGAAGAAATTTTCCGAAAACGCCCGCATTGGACGCTTCGCATCGCCACAGATGGCCGACAAGGCTTGGAGTCCGCACGGGCGCACCAACCCGACTTGCTGCTGGTGGACATGAACCTGCCCGATATGCGTGGGGTAGATTTATTGCGGCTTTTGCGTGCCGATGAGTCCACTCGGCACATGCGATGCATCGTGCTATCAGCCGACGTTCTACCGGATCAAGTGGCAGCGGCGTTGGAGGCCGGTTTCAGCGACTACTGGACCAAACCCATTGACGTTTCCTTGGTGCTAGGAAAATTGGAGCAGTGGCTCAAGGATTGATGGCAGAAAAAAACCGGTGCAAGCACCGGCTTTGTTCTTGAACTCACAGGCACCAAGGCCGGTGATTACTTCAGGTGACCGTTGATCAGCTTAGTCATTTCGAACATCGAGACCTGCGCCTTCTTGAAGATTTCCTTCAACTTGGCGTCAGCGTTGATCATGGTGCGCTTGGCCTTGTCTTGCAGGTCGTTCTTCTTGATGTACTCCCACACCTTCTTGGTCACTTCCGTGCGGGGCACGGGGGTGGAGCCAATGATGGCAGCCAGATGCGCGCTGGGGGTCATCGCCTTCATGAAGGCAGCATTCGGGGTGCGCTTTTTGGCAGGAGCCTTTTTCGCAGCCGGGGCCTTCTTGGTAGCAGCCTTCTTCACGGCCGCTTTTTTAGCCGGTGCTTTTTTCGCAGCCGGGGCTTTCTTCGCTGGTGCCGCTTTTTTGGCCGGGGCCTTCTTAGCGGGTGCAGCCTTCTTCGCAGCGGGTTTAGCCGCTTTCTTTGCAGTTGCCATTTTCAATTTCTCCATCAAATGAATGGTTGATGTGCCGGGCCGGATGAAGGCCGCATGAGCCTTCGTTTGTTATGCCAGTCACCGTGCGGAGCGAATGGTAATGCCTGCTTCTCCCCTTGAGAAGCATTTTTCATAGGTAAAACCGCTTTTCTTCATAGGTGAACACTGCTTTTGTGTCTCTGAGGCGTCACTCTGCGGGCGCACACCAGATACCTAGGAGCCTGCGCGGCAGAAGGCGTCGAAGCGTTCTCGAAGAGCGGCGAAGCCAAACGTGCGAAAACCGAGGACAGTTTGGTAGCGCCGACAAGCCCAGGGTAGCCCCCTGGGCGCAGGAGGTGGTACCAAAATGGACTGGTTTCTCGCGCGTTGCAGCCGACGACCTTCTGCCGCGCAGGCTCCTAGCACGCAAAGAGGGGGTCGGCCATGCCTTGGCCGACCCCGTGATCGCTTTACTGCTGCGACAGTTTCGGTGCCGTTTTCACGCTCCAAACCATGGTGATGGCCAAGATCCCGATGACCACACCAAGTGAAATCAGCACAGGAATTTTGATCACATCAATGAGCAACATCTTGGTGCCGATGAAGACCAGGATGATGGCCAAGCCGTAACTCAGCAAATGGAACTTGGTGGCCATGGCAGCCAGCAAGAAGAACATGGCGCGCAAACCCAAAATGGCAAAGATGTTAGAGGTGAGCACGATGAAGGGATCGTCGGTGATGGCAAAGATGGCGGGGATGGAATCCACCGCAAAAATCACGTCGGTGATGCCCACCAAGGCCACCACCATCAGCAGCGGCGTTGCAATGCGTTTGCCGTTCTCCACCGTCCAGAACTTCTCACCATCAAAGTTCTTCGAGACTGGCATGATTTTGCGTAGCAACTTCAAAGCAGGGTTGCTTTCCAGGTCAGGTTCTTGGCCTGCGGCCCACCACATCTTGATGCCGGTCAGCAGCAAGAAGGCACCAAACACATAAAGCACCCAGTGGAACTGTGCAATCAGCCAACTGCCCACCAGAATCATCACGGTGCGCAACACAATGGCACCGATGATGCCGATCATGAGCACCCGCTTTTGGTAAGCCGGTGGCACGGCAAAGAAGGTGAAGATCATCAGGAAGACAAAAATGTTGTCTACTGCGAGCGACTTCTCAATCAGGTAACCGGTTAAAAACTCCGTGGCCCGGGTATTGGCTTGCGCCGCCACGGCGGGGTCAGGGCTGCTGTAAAGCGACCACCAAAACAAGGCGTTGAATAGCAAACTCAACACCACCCAAATGATGGACCACCTCACCGCTTCGGGCACCGTCACCTCATGCGCGCCCTGCTTTTTGAGCACCACGAAGTCGACAAACAAGGCGACCAATACCGAGACAACAAAAAATGCCCACAGCCAATTTGGCGCAATAGATTCCATGACAAGACCTTTTCTTCTGAGTTTGCCGCGACCAAGAAAGCGACAAACAGGGTTGCAAAACCCAAGCATGAGGCGCGACTATCCCGCACCCATGCTCGGCTTTGCCAAAGAGTCTTGCGGGAAAGACGGAACACGCTCGCCGTTCAAACCTTGGCGTTAGGTGTTTTCAGACTGCGGGCCCGGTGGCCATGCGAAATGGGCCACGTACTGACGGGCTCACGCAGCGGCACCAACTCTGGTTTTTTGCGGTGCCGCTCGCTACTCCCTCTTTAGCTGGAGGGATTATCGGCAAAGGCATCGCCCAACTTGAGTTTGGCCTTGGTGAACCTGGGGAATAAGAACCTATCCGTAAATAAGACAGCCCTGCGCCGGGGTTCCAAAGGCCCCAGGCGTAGGAGCAGACCGCGCCTTGGTGTGCATCACCACAAGCGGGCTGTGACACCCGCCTGTGGCCTGTGGGGCCCCGGCCCGAAGGGTTGTGACGACAAAGCGCGTCTGCGGCGTTGCAACCCTTGCCCAGGGGTAGACCCTGGGCTGCGGCTTGCGCCTTGCATCCATCGCTTTGTCGTCACAACGCTGGGCTGTCTTATTTACGGATAGGTTCTTAGCATGCGGACGCTGCACGGAGCGCCTCCTGCACAATCAGCGCCCATGTTGAGCGCCGCGTTTCGTTCCCTCTTCCCACCTGGGCCGGTGTTGCTGTGCCTGCTGTTGCTGGCATGGGCACTGCCCCCGATCGCCCAGGTGCCCCCGAGCACACTGATCATTGAACGAGCGTTGGCCATCAATGCCAACACGGCCACTCCACCGGTTGGCCTGGGCACGGTTGGCAATCTGGCCAAAGAGGTTCGCCTGCCCGAGGACTGGGCACAGGCCACACCCGGCTACAGCGGCAGCCGCTGGTACCGCGTGGTGTTTGACCACCCCAACTCGAACACCAATACAGCAGACGGTTTATTGGCTTTGTACATTGAGCGGGTCTGCCACAACGTGCAGGTGTGGCTCAATGGACAGTTGCTGACGCAAAGCGGCCGCTTGGACGAACCCATCACACGCAACTGCTACCAGCCGTTGTTGGTGCCGCTGCCAGAGGCCGTGCTCCAACAAGCCGGCAATCGTTTGGACTTGCGTGTCGTGGGCCAGGCACAAGAACGTGTGTCTGCGCGTTTGCGTGGCGGTGGTTTGTCCGTCCTCACCATTGGCCCGCAACTGCTGCTGGCAGAAGAACATGCCGCCAAGGTCTGGTGGAACAACACTGCGTTGCAACTGGTGGCGGTGACTCTGCTGGTCTTGGGTGGCTATTTGGTGGTGCTGGGGCTGCTCAACCGCCGCGAAGCGTATTTGGCTTACTTTGGTCTGCTGTGCCTTGGTTGGGCGCTGCTTTCAGCGCGAATTTGGATGCGCCATGTGCCCCTGCACAGCCAATGGGTCGAATGGCTGGCCGCCAGTGTGGTGCCCTGGGTCGCGGCGGCCACGGTTCAGTTTTTACTCAGCTATGCGGGCCGACGCTCGCGTATTTTGGAGTGGGGTTTGCTGGCGCAATTGCTGCTGGTGCCACTCTCGCTTTGGTTGGCGGGCCCGCAGCGCACCTATTTGGTCAGCACCGCTTGGTATTTGCTGCTCGGCATAGAAATGATCGCCGCCATGGTGATTTATTGGGCGGTGGCTCGGCACGAGAGACAAAGCCAGTGGCGCTGCATGACGGTGTTGCTGGCCTGTTTGGCCTTGGTGATTGTGTTGGAAATTACCACGCAGTACCGCTGGTTGCCACTGCCACCCCTGTTGTATGCGCAGTGGGGCGTTCCGGCTATTTTGATCGTGATGGCCTTTCGTTTGTTGTACCGCTTTGAACACAACCTGGCTTTGGTGGAGGCGGGCCGCGCCACGCTGGAGCGGCGTGTGCGCGACGCCACCTTAGAGATTGAACGCAACTTTGCCCAACTGGCCGAGTTGCGTGTGGAACAGGTCACAGAAAAAGAACGCAAACGCATTGCCGCCGACCTGCACGACGACTTGGGTGCCAAGCTGCTCACCATCGTGCACACCTCGGAGAACGACCGCATTTCCACCCTGGCCCGAGAGGCCTTGGAAGAAATGCGTTTGTCGGTGCGTGGTCTGACGGGCAAACCCGTGCGCCTGGCCGATGCGCTGGCCGACTGGCGTGCGGAAACTGTCTCTCGATTGGGCCAAACCAATGTGGAGGCTGACTGGAGTCACCCCAATGAAGACCTGGATCAACTGCTGCCCGCCCGGGCTTATGTACAAACCACCCGCATCATGCGCGAGGCGGTGAGCAACATCATCAAACACAGCGGGGCCACTTTGTGCAAAGTGCGATGCAGTGTGGGTGACCACGAGTTTGGTATTTCCATTCAAGACAACGGCCGAGGCATTCCCATGGAGCTGGATGGCAAACTGGATCGAGGTCACGGCATGGCCAGCATGAAACACCGGGCCAAACAATTGCAGGGCCAGTGTTTGGTGGAGTCGGGGCCAGGTTATGGCACCGTGATTCGTTTGACCCTGCCCCTATAAGCGGCTCACCACTGCTACGATGCACCACACGTTTGCGGAGACTTCCATGAACAACATTCTGCTGCTCGAAGATCTGCCCGAAATCCGCGCCTGGCTCAAAGTATTGGTGCGCCAGGTGTTCCCCACGGCACAAATCCATGAGTCGGCACGGGTGCACAACGCACTGGAGTTGGTGCGTGCCATCAAATTCGACCTGGCCCTCATCGACCTAGGCCTGCCCGATGGTTCGGGGGTGGACGTGGTGGCCACCCTGCGCGAAATTCAGCCTGAAGCGCAATCCGTGGTGGTCACCATCCACGACGACGACGACCACCTCTTTCCCGCCTTGCAAGCCGGTGCTTTTGGTTATTTGCTGAAGGAACAGGCGCGTGACTTGATTGCCGAACAACTCAACCGCATGAGCCAGGGCGAGCCCCCGCTGTCGCCTTCCATCGCCAGGCGTGTGCTGTCTTACTTCGCTACCCACAGCCGCCCCACCGAGTTGCCACAAAACATTCCCCATGTGGCCCTCACCGACAGAGAAAACGAAGTGCTGCTGCGTGTGGCCAAGGGTTTCACCCTGCCAGAAATTGGCGTGCAACTGAACTTGTCGCGCCACACCATTGCCGACTATGTGAAGCAGATTTACCGCAAGCTCAATGTCAACTCGCGCGCCGAAGCGGCGCTGGAAGCGCAGCGCTTGGGGCTGTTTCGGCGGTGAGTTCTCGCAGCGCTTGCCGCCTGACTTGACCTGCGCAACCAACTTGTTCAACGATGCCGTATTTGCTCGCCTCCGTGGGTGACCGCTTCACCGCCAATTTCATCGATGGGATCATCGCCATGGCCGTCGGCGTGGCCACTTTTTACGGCTGCAAAACAACCGGGCTTGCGCTGTGGTGGGCTTTTATCGGCTTCCTGGCCTACACCTTGTTTCGAGACGGCATGTCCAATGGGCAAAGTGTGGGGAAACGACTCACGAAGATCGCTGTTGTGCATGCGAAGAACGAACAACCCTGCACCTATTGGCAGTCGTTTGTGCGCAACGTGCCAATGGTGATTCTGGGTTTCTTTGATCTCATCCCCATTGTTGGCAAGCAGCGCAGGCGCGTGGGCGATTTCATGGCGAGCACCAAGGTCGTTCGGTTACAACCCACCGCCTGACGCATCAATCCGCAGCGGTACCCAGAAAGCCCATGACATGATCGGTCGCCTCACCGGCCTTTTGGCTGAAAAAAATCCACCTCAACTCCTGCTGGATGTGAATGGAGTGGGCTATGAAGTCGATGTGCCGATGAGCAGCTTTTACAACCTGCCTGGCTTGGGCGAGAAAGTCACTTTGCTCACCCACTTCATCGTTCGGGAAGACGCGCAGGTGCTATTCGGGTTTCTCACTCACGAAGAGCGCAATACGTTTCGCCAACTCGTGAAAATTTCCGGCGTGGGGCCACGCACCGCCCTGTCCATCCTCTCGGGTTTGAGCGTGACCGAACTGGCTCAAGCCGTGAGCCTGCAAGAAAGCGGCCGCCTCATCAAAGTGCCCGGCATCGGCAAAAAGACGGCAGAGCGGCTGCTGCTAGAGCTCAAAGGCAAACTCGGCGACGCCCTGGTCTCACCCAGCGCCAGCATTCAAAACGACGCGCAAGGCGACATCCTGCAAGCCCTGCTGGCATTGGGCTACAGCGACCGCGAAGCCGCCGCCAGCCTCAAGGCGCTGCCTGCCGATGTGGGCGTGAGTGAGGGCATCAAGCTGGCGCTGAAGGCACTTGCACGATAACCAGCCCCGCCATCTCCGTCATTCCCGCGCAGGCGGGAATCCAAGGTTCAGGTCAAGTCGGTGGCCCGGGTAGGCGATAGACACACTGCTGGATTCCCGCCTGCGCGGGAATGACTGGTAGGAAGCCATGGATACCCGTAGGTTCAGTGCTTGTGGTCTGCACCAGCCGCCTTGGGCTGCTCCACGTTCACCGTCACTGTCACCTCACCGGCCTTCTCAAATTTCAGTTTGAGCGGAAACTTGTCACCGACTTTGAGTGGTGCTTTTAAGCCCATGAACATGATGTGCAAGCCACCTGGTTTGAGCTCCACCGTTTGACCGGCTGGCACATCAATGCCCTCCACCTGGCGCATGCGCATCACGTTGCCATCCATGGTCATGGTGTGCAGTTCTACTGACGCAGCCACTTCACTGCTGGCAGACAAAAGGCGATCCGCAGCGCCAGCGTTGGTGAGCTTGAGATAGCCCCCGCCCGCCGCTTGGCCCGCCGCCGTGGGCCGTGCCCAGGGGTGGCCAATGTCGATGGATCCCACTTTGAAACTGTGGGCCTGGCTGGTGAGAGCCGACAGCACCATCACGGCGGTGATCAAGGAACGAATCAATGTCATGTTGAAAACTCCAGGTCAAAAAGTCAGGCAACAGGACTCAAACCGCTTGAGCGGTCGGCCTCGAAAGAAACAACAAACGCAACACTTCAAGCAATATAAACAACATCAAACTCCAACCAAACAACGGCATGGCATAGGACAGCAAGCCGATCAACACCAGCAACACCGCCGCTTGGGGGCGTGAGATGGTGCGCCAATGCGCCCTGCCCACTGGGGGCGCGGCCAGCTTGCCTTGGGGGCGGCGCAGCCACCACATCACAAACCCGGAAACCACAGAAAAAATCGCCGTCAATGCGGCCAGCACCAACAGCAACTGGTTCCACCAACCAAATTCCCCACGGTGGAACGGAATGCCGATGGCGGTGGCGCGGGACACCAAGGGCATGGCCTCCCAGCCCGAGTAGAACAGCGTCTGCCCGGAGTAAGCATCCAGCGCCAAACCGAAACGGCCCTGGGGTTGGCTGCGGTCGAAATTCTCGATGCGCCAGATGCCCAGGGGGCCTGATGGGGGTGTGATCATCACGGACACAGGCGGCGTAAGCCGGGCAGCTTGGTCGGCCACAGCCTGCCAACCCAGTGGTGCGGCCTGTGCGCTCGGCGATGAACGCAAGGACTTGGGCACCCTCGGGCTGTCTTGCTGCAAGGCCTTTTGCATGGCTTTGAAACGCCCTCCAGCGTGCTCGCTCCAGGTCAGGCCCGTGACCAAGAGCGTACACAGCACCACACCCATCAGCATCGCCAGCAGGCCATGCCAGTCACGCCACGCCAAGCGCCCACGGCCTGTGCGCGGCCGGTAGGCCCGCCACCCTGCCACTCGGCGCTGCTCGGTGCTTGGCCACCACAGGTAAAGCCCGGTGGCGAACATCACCAGCATCCAACTGGCGGCCAACTCCAGCGGCCAGCGCCAACGGTCGCCCTGCAAGGCGCTGGAATGCAGCTTCTTGGCCCAGGTTTTGAATCGCGCCATCTCTTGCAAAGTGCCCACCACTTGGCCGGTGTAGGGGTTGACATAAGCGATGGTGCCCATGGGCAAGCCGTGGTCGTGCAAAGCCGTCGCCTGACCATGCCCTGCATGCGGGGACGCCAAGGGTTTGAACACCACTTGCGTGGTGTCGCCCGGCGCAAAACCGGGCACAACGTACCGCAGCTCCTGCCCTGGCAGGGCGGCTTGGGCGGCGGCCACTTGATCGTCCAGGCGGGTCTGCTGCGCCTGCACGGGCACACTATCCAGGTCGGCGTGAAGCCAGGCCTCGATCTGCGGTGTGAACACATAGAGCAAACCGGTGAAAGCAGCGAACAGCACGATGGGCGCGGTGATCAAACCAGCCCAGAAATGCAAGCGCCAGAAAACGCGGTGCAAGGGCCTCACACCGCTGGCACTGGGGTTCGCGTGTTGAACGGTGGAATCAAACGTGCTCATGCGTGCCTCACTGGAAGCGGTAGGCCAAGGACGTGGTGTAGCTTCGCTGCGGCAAGGTGTGGGCCTGCCAAGCGGAGTCGTTGCCGACGTTGTCAATGCCCAAGGCCCACTCCCAGCCTTTGGCAAAACGCCAGGCGGCGCGCAAATCGAGCTTGCGCACGCGAGAGACACCACCAAAGGTGTTGGGGTTGTTGTCCACATTCAACTCGGTGTTGTAGGTGGCGCTGTGCCAGCGGTAGGCGGCCGCGAACAACCAGGCCGCATCCGGCCTGTAGGCCACTTCCACCGTGTAACGCTGCTTGGGGATGCGCTGCCAGGCCTTGCCCACCGTGGCCGGATTGCGGGCGTTGGCTTTGACGGTGGAGTCGGCCCAGGTGGCGCTGGCGTTCACATCCACTCCTCTTACGCCCACATCACTGCCCAACCACACCAGCTCCAGGCCATCGGTCAGCACGCGGTCGACGTTGCTGATGCGGGTGACGGTGGGGGTGACGGTGTTGTCGGTTTGACGCTGGATGGTGTTGCGCGAATCGTCGCGGAACAAGCTGGCGCGCAGGCTGTGTTGGCTGGCGCCCCAGGTCGCGTCCCACTCCGCCGTCAGCTCGGCGGCGTTGGACACCTCGGGTTTCAAGTTCGGGTCGCTCTGGGTGATGGAGGTGCCCGTCCGCGTGCCATTGAAGAGTTCATCCACATTCGGGAAACGCACCGCGCGGCCCACACTGGCTTTGAAACGCCAGGCGTCGTTGGCCGCCCAGGCCAGCGAGAGTTTGGGGCTGGTGGCCGATTTTTCTCGCTGCGCATAGTTGGCTTGCACCGGCGGCGTACCCGCAAAGAACTGTGATCCATCCATGGCTTTGAACCGCTCGTAGCGCAGCCCCGTCGTCAAAGTCCAATTCGGCAAGAATTTCCAGGCGTCTTGGGCGTACAAAGCGGTGACCGTGGTCTCCCCTTCATACCGCTGGTTCAAGGTGGTTTCGGTGTTGCGCCAGTCGCTGGCGTTGTTCACCACGTTACGCAAGGTGTAGGCATTGCGGTGCAGGCCAAAAATCAAGGCGTGCTGGCCCTTGCCAAAGTCACCCGCCTGCGGGGTGTAGGTGGCCTGGGCTTCAAAGGTGTTCCAGCCGGTGCCATCTCGGCGCGTCACCGTGCCGGGCCCACCTGACGCCGCAGCCACGGGATTCAGTAGCGCACTGCGTTCCGCATCGTTTGTGATTTTGTACTGCGTGAACACCACCGACTGGTTCCAGCCCTGACGGTGTTTGGTTTTCCAAGTCAGGCCGAGCTGGCGGTGTTCTTCATCGCGCTGGGAGGTAGTGAAAGCGGTTTCCCCCAGGCCATAGATACGGCCACCGCTGCTCACCCTGCCCGTCCACACGGGCTGACCGTTGGCATCACGCAAAGCGGTTTGCGAGGTGACGGTGCTGTCATTGCGCCACCAAGAAAAACGGCCTTCGATGCTTTGGGTGGGCGAGACGTCGTAACCCAAACGCAGGTTCACGGTGTCCTGAATGGTGTGGTCGATGGTGGTGGCGCCAAAGATGGCACGCGGTCGGTTTTGCGGATCGAGGTCATTGACCACGCCCGTCACCGCCGTGGCGGGCGCCGTGCCCGAGGCCACGGCGCAAGTCGATGAAGGCACCCCCGTCACCGCATTGCAGTACCCCATGGGGTGGCCCTGGCTGTCCTGGCGTTGCAAGCCCACAGACCACCACAGGCCACTCTCCGCACGTGAGGCCAAGCGCGCCGACAACTGGTGGCTGTTGTAAGTGTCCGAATAGCCATATTCATCAAACGGCTGGCTGTTGAAGCTGAGGTTGACCGAACCCTCAAAGCCCTTGGGCTTGCGCTCTGTCACCACCACCGTGGTGCCCATGGAGTTGCCGGGGTAGATGGCGGAGAAGGGGCCATAGAGCACGTCCACGCGATCGATGGCTTCCGTGTTGACCATGTTCCAGCGCGGCGCATCAAAGCGGCCCAGAAAGTTGGAGATCAAATAACCGTCCAAGTAAACCAAAGAACGCCCCGGCTGCAAGGTGCCATAACTGCGGCCTGCCACCAGGGCATTGCGGTCACCGAAATAACGCTTGCGCACCGTGAGGCTGGGCAGGTTGTTCAGCGCGTCTTCCGGGTTGAAGATGTTTTGGGTGCGCAGTTGCTCGGCGGTTTTGCTGGCCGTGCTGCTGGGCAGGTTGGGATCCAGCGGCGCACGGGTGGCGGTGACGGTGACGGGTGCCAGTTGCGCTTCAGTAGCCACACCTTGGGCGTGGAGACCGGCAGGCCAGGCCAACGGCGCTGCCATGGCGACGAAAACAAATTTTTTCATGAGAAAACCCTAGGGGGTGACGCCGCATGCCGTCGAAAACGGGTGGCATGGCACCCGCGACAGCGACGTTCAGTTCAACGTGGTGGGCCAGGGTGCAACAGCACGCCAGCCCGAGGCGCGATCAACTCGTCACCCCACCAAGGGCGGGCCACGGGAGAGCCGACTGGCCCAGGCAAAGAGGGGCGTGGGGGCAAGCAGCCACAAACGCGGCACCACGTGAGTGCCCAGCGCAAACACCACCGGCGTTGCATCCGGCGTGGGCACGGTGGGCATGTGGTTCTGATGGCAGCACAACGGGCAATGGGCCATGTCCATCGACAGGCTCTGGTCTTGCCCCGAAGCCAGGTCGGCATCCGTCACAAGCACCCAGCGCGAACCACTGGCCGAACACACTTCCACCCACTGGGCATCGCCCTTGACCGCCATCACGGCGTGGGCAAGGGTGGGCAACAAAGCCGCCCCCAGCATCGCCACAATGGCGAGCCAAGCCCAGGGTTTGAGGATGGAGCGAACGGTTTGCACGGGCGGGATTCTAAGGGGCCGCCTCATCAAGCCACCTCGCATAATGCCCCCATGAGCATTCAAACCGACGACTTCGAGCCCGCGCGGCGCATCGTGACTGCGGCGGCAGCGTCGCCCAATGAAGAGGCGATTGAACGCGCGCTGCGGCCCAAGGGACTGGCCGAGTATGTGGGCCAGGCCAAGGTGCGCGAGCAGTTGGAAATTTTCATTGGGGCCGCGCAAAAACGCGCCGAGGCCATGGACCATGTGCTGCTGTTTGGCCCGCCCGGTTTGGGCAAAACCACGCTCTCGCACATCATTGCCAACGAACTCGGTGTGAACCTGCGGCAAACCTCGGGGCCGGTGCTGGAAAAACCGAAAGACCTCGCTGCCATCCTCACCAACCTGGAAAAGAACGACGTTCTTTTCATTGACGAGATTCACCGCTTGAGCCCGGTGGTGGAAGAAATTTTGTACCCGGCGCTGGAAGACTTTCAAATCGACATCATGATTGGCGAAGGCCCGGCGGCACGCTCCATCAAACTCGATTTGCAGCCCTTCACCCTGGTAGGGGCCACCACGCGCGCGGGCATGCTCACCAACCCGCTGCGCGACCGCTTTGGCATCGTCTCGCGGCTGGAGTTCTACACCCCCGAAGAACTCGCCCGCATCGTGCACCGCTCGGCTGGGTTGCTCAAGGTGCCCACCGATGACGACGGTGCGTTTGAAATTGCCCGCCGCTCACGCGGCACCCCACGCATTGCCAACCGCCTGCTGCGCCGCGTGCGCGACTATGCCGATGTGAAAGGCAACGGCAGCATCAACAAACTGCTGGCCGACAAAGCCCTGGCCATGCTGGACGTAGACCCCCAGGGTTTTGACTTGATGGACCGCAAACTCCTTGAAGCCGTGATTCACCGTTTTGACGGTGGCCCCGTGGGCCTGGATAACGTGGCCGCCGCCATCGGCGAAGAAAGTGGCACGATTGAAGACGTGATTGAGCCCTACCTCATCCAGCAAGGCTATTTGCAACGCACACCGCGCGGCCGCATGGCCACCTTGGCGGCGTACCGACACCTGGGCGTGGCCCCGCCGCAAGGCCACGGTGGCGTGGTGGGCGAGTTGTTTGAGGGCTGAAGCTATTGAGCGCCCCCAGACCTGTCGCTTTGCGTCAGGCCCCCCCCGAGGGGGATGAGAAAACTTGGGAACGGCCCGGCGTTTTCTCATGAGCTTTCCGCAGAACATGACTACACACCGTTCGGGCTGAGCCCGTCGAAGCCAGCGTGGTCCTCGGTGTATTCCCTTCGACAAGTCCTGTCCTGAGCCTGTCGAAGGGTCAGGGCGAACGGGTTGGGGTTGTCATGCAATAGGGAAAGTTCAATCGATTGAATTCCCTCCCCCTGGCCGCGTGCGTTGTTGCACGTTCACGACCTCAAGTTGGATGAAAAGCAACCGATAGAACTCTCAGAAGGCCGCCCATGACCCATCTTCCAAAACGATGCGTTCAGGCCGGGATCGCGCCTTGAAAGGAGTCAGCATGAACATTGAAGACGTGATGGTTGCGGTGGCAGAGCAGCTCAACATAGACGAATCGTTCTTTGACTCACCCGAATCACAGAACCACCTACTCTCCATCTTGCTGCGCGACCGCAAACTGCAAGCCCTGGCCTCCCGCTGCGCGCCGCATGAACTGGGCGATTCGGTGGAACTCAAAGTCTGCATCCAACGCGCCGCCATGCAGTTGTTGTGCGACTTGGTGCGGGCCGACGAAGTTTGCGCCAGCGTGATCGCCCGCTGCGGATACCACGGGGAGCTGGGGGTGCAGCCGGATTTTTGAGGCTGAAGGGGTTCAAAGACAAGACTCGACCCCAGCTCTCTCATCTCTCTTTTGCAGCAAAGCATCCGCTTCGGTCTGAGATAAATCTATTTGCATGCACGCCTTCGATTTTTTTGGGCTGACTCATGAGGCATGAATGAGCTATCCGATGTAGTCATCCGCAGTCCCAGTCTCATACAAGCCCTTTGCGCTTTCCGCCTTGCGTACAGCTTGTTGGATGCCTGCATCCTTCAAATCCAGTGCTCTCAGCTTTCCATTGACTTCTGCCACGGAAACGATGCGCCGATAGGCTGCTGCATGTGTCTGCGCATACTCAGCCATGCCCCGCAGCTTGGGCAGAGCATCCGCCAGATGAATGCCGTGGGGATCGACAATATCGGCAACGACTTTGCCGTCTTGCTCCGAGAAGAAAACGAAGTCAGGGCGAACTATCTTGTACTCGTCATCCTCTTTGTAGGCCACGCCCAATGATGACTGACCGGGCTGTTGCGGATTGCGATACCAGAACAGAAAGCCGGGGCGCTTGCATTCAGCTTCAACGACAGCGCGTTCCCACTCGTTCAATTCCGCTGGGTACTTACCATCCTTGTCGCACAAGAGGTGTTTTTTCCATGTTGGAAACGTAGACGAATTGCCGTTCTCTACCGCTTTGGTGGCCTCGTAACGTGATTCAGGTTTTGCCAGATCAACGCTTTGCGGATCGGTGCTCATCTCTATGATTTGCCGATACGTCTCTTTGCGGTCGTCGCTGAGTGTTTTGATTTGCGGTGAATAGGTCTCAAGGAACGTCTTTGCCAATTCATCGGCCTTGGCATCAAAGTAAGGCCCGATTTCTGTGACCAGTCCCATGCCCGCCACAGTCACACGCGCCTCGGTGATGGCTTCAAGGTACTCTTCGGGGTCATCGTCAATGCTGGCAGTTTTCTGCGCCAGATGCTCCACATAGGTTCGAGCAATGTCGGGGCTCAACACACGGGCGGCACGTCGATAGGCATCGTCGATGACGGCCACGTCAGCGTCTTCCCAAAACTCGTCAAAACTCTTTTCCTTGGCTTTCAGGTCAGCCTTGACCGTCTTGCCGTCTACGGTCACTACCGCTTTGCGTTTGGCCTCGATCTTGTCTTGGTGGCTTGAGGCAAACGCATCCAGTGCCTCATGCAGCTTGCCGTGCGCTAGTCTGCCAGCGCCAGCCAGAATGCCGTCAGAGGCCAGTTCATGTGCCAGTGCGGTCAGGCGTTTGGCGGGCTTTGCGCCGCGCTGTGGGCGGGTCTGCGATGGCAGAGACTCAAACAGTTGCCACACTGCATCTGTCACATCTGGGTTGGGCTTGACTTCCACGTAGGCAATCAAGATGCGGCCTGTGGGCGGCCCTGACTCGTCGCCCTTCATCAGCACGTCAACCACTTTTTCAACTGTCTTTTTGTTGAACTTGGGCAGCAAGCAGTCCACGGCGTTGAGCCGGTCGTTACCGGGAATCCGACGCGCCAAAGGTGAGCGAACCATTCGCCCCAGCAACTGCGTGATGTGCGTTTCATCGCTGGCTGAACGGAAAGAAACCATGACCTCAGCACGGGGGCAATCCCAGCCTGTGCTGATGGCATCTTTGGCAATCAGCACCCGCACCCAAGTGGACTCTTGCACCCGCTGCGGCTCGATGTACGGCACATCATGGTTGCCAAACCGCTGTGTGGTGTGGTCACCAAACACATGGGCTACGCTGGCAGTGGGCAATTCCGGGTAGCGTTCAAAAATCGTATCCAGTGCACGGCCAATTTCGTTGGGGTCTGGCGTGTTGGGCACTTGCAGAACCATCAACGGAATGACCACACGGGCCTCTTCTTGCTGCTTGGCGTATTCGGCCCAAGCAAACGTGGATTCCTTGAGTTTGTCCGTGGCGCGGCGCACCAGCACGGTATCAAAGTCGCCCGTTTCATCGGGAATGTCCAGCAAGATCGTGTCCTTGATGAGACCCGACTCCTGCACTTTGGCCGCATCCACCACCACGTTGGGCAAGCGGATATGCCTTCCTGCTGATGCGATGGCTTGGTTGAACCGCTCAACCGTGGCCGAGATACCCCACACCACCGGAATGCCAGGCACGCCACCCGAACCGTTGATGAGCCGCTGCACAATGGTGCTCTTGGAATTTTCGGCGGCAGTTGTCTGTTTGCCCATGCCTCGGTGCGCTTCGTCAAGCACCAGATACAAGGTCAGTTCGGGATCTTCAATCGTGTTTTGAATCGTGTCCCAAATGGTGAAGGCGCGCAGATCTGGCCGCGTCTCGGGGAGCAGATCGCCCCCCTTGGCTTGAAGTTCTTCCGGGTCATGGCCGCGCACCAACAGGCTGTTCTTGCTCAACTTTTGGGTGTTGAGGAAGTAAATCTTTCCAGCCTGAAACCGTGGTTGATTGAACGTGTTTTCCACCACCACCATGTCAGAGTGGTTGATCCGGTCACTCGCTTCCATAAGCCGAAAGCGTGTTTGCTCATTCAGCGATGGGTCATCACTGAACCAGATCACCACCGCGCCGGGGTCAGCGTCAAAGTCCAATTCATCATCGCCATGAAACAGCGCCTCAAAGGCAGCCGCAGCCATCACGGTTTTACCCGCACCGGTCACGGCAGTCAGCGAAAACGCGCTCTTGCGTGACTTGCGAAGCCAATCGTCACGGGCGTCTTTGAGATTGACCAAGGCATCGCGCACGGCGTCCCGCTGGTAGTCTTTGAGGGTGAATTTCATGCTGTGGTGTTCCTCTTCTTTATTCCCCGTTGGCGAAACTGAAATTGGTCAGGTACGACTCATACAGTCGCACAGGCTCCACTTTGTTTGGTAGGCGCTTCGCTATCGCCTGAAACCGGCGATCATCGTCGGTCACGATGTAGGCCATCCGCAGGCTAGGCGCTTTCTCCACGGCGCGTATGAACGGCGTGGCTTGATCTACTTCGGTCAGCAGCCCGTAGGTGTCTGCCAAGGCCCAGCCGTTGACAGGGAGCTTGTCAATCCGTTTGCCCTGCGAACCGGCTCGGAGCCAAAGCAAGGGTGCAATGCGGGCAAAGGCCAAGTTGTGGTTGACCGCGTTGCGCGCTTCGTAGGTCAAGGTGAAGAACTCGGCATTGGCTTCAAAGCCCTCAGCCATAGGGAATTCATCAGTGAACTTGTATTCGCCTTTAATTGGTTCACCGCTGGGCGTCTTGCCCGTGATGGCGGCAGCCACACGAGGTTTGGTGATGTAGTCGCAAATGCCGTGCTTCTCCCATTCGGCATCACCGGGTCGCAAGCCCTGTTCACGCAGTGCTTTTTGTTCGTCCGCTGCAACCTCGTTGTTGGTGACGGAGATGCACTGTCGGCGACCACCGTCTTGACGGTTCAGGCGCATCACAGCATGAGCAGTGGTTCCGGAGCCGGAGAAGAAATCCAAAATTACTGCATTTGGTTTTTCATAGACAAAGAAACGCAATGAATCTTCCACTGCAAAAAGCGACTTTGGAAATGGAAATTTTTGGCCAGGAATAAACTTCTCAAGTAGACGACTTCCGTGCCAACCGGCGTCATGAGAAACCTTGGCCCAGACAGTCATAGGGCGCATCCCTTTGTTCTGGTTATGTACCCATCGAGGATTTTCGACACTCCCAACAAGCGTAATGTCACCTGCTTCCGCTGCTTCAACGTAGCCAGAAGTTAAGTAATAGATCATTGCTTTCTGGTGCTTGTCCATCTGCAAAGAACCGAACTTCACGAAGCCTTTGGGCACATAAGCTTCCAGCTTTTCACGCGAAAGTCCCCACGACATTTCTTGCCCACCCGTTAGTACTGGGAAAACAGCGACGGTTCCCGGAGGCGGAGTGATTGCATCTCTTGAAATATTCTTCTGAAGAGGCTCACCCGTAGAGTGGAACGTACCGTCAAGCTTGAGAAATATTGGGTAAAACAAGCTCGCCGAACGCTCTCTTTTCCCGTTTGCTCCATTCCTCTTTAAACGACCCCATTCCACTTCATCACCTTCACTGGTTACCGTCTCGTGGAGCATGTCATCGTTAAGCGGAAGCGGTGAGGCCGTGCCAAACATTACAAAGAAGATGAATTCATCGCAGCGAGAAAATTCACCTGCACGGGCCGAGCCTTTTTGACTAATGACGCTAGATATTTTCTGAGTTCGCCCTTCGGGAAACACCTGTTCTAGAAGCAACCCAAGGCGTAGGTATTCCTCCCGAGTTCGACACCAAGCGCTGTAAGTTTTTGATCTGTATAGGGCAGCCTGTCGGAATTGCCACTACAACAGGGTCAGCTGGGCATCGACGGTGGGTTTCTTGATGTTGAGCGCGGCCAGGGTTATGGACTGACGGGG
>JBJTHI010000082.1:0-2940 GCA_046094425.1 Burkholderiales bacterium
GATCCATGCGAGCAAGGAAGGCTGCTTTGCGGGTGACTTTGCTGTGCGCGTCGAATCCAGCCATCGCCAAGGTGCTTTGTGTGTTCATCGCTCTATAACGCCTTTGCTTCAATATGCGTGGACTTGTTCAGCGTTTCCCTATGTGTTTGACGGTGACGCAGGCCGCTTGGACCACGCCATCAGCACCGCTTCGCTCTCGCCCAAAGTGAACAAGGCGATTGAATGGCATATCAACACCGACGAACCCTCGGTGCTGGACTACAACCTGGAATTCAAACAACCCGCCTGCGCCACATGCGCGCCCGACGCTTACACCGTCAGCCCCTACCGTGCCTCTGACCACGACCCGGTGATCGTAGGGCTCAACCTGTTCAAACCCATCCATGGCAGCGCAGGCCGCGACACCTTGATCGGAACGGCGGCCGATGAAGTCTTCACCGGCGGCCCCGGTGCCGACCTGATGACGGGCGGCAGCGGCATCAATGTGTACCGCTACACCAGCATGGCAGACGCGGGCGACACAGTGACCGACTTTGTGCCCGGGCGCGACCAACTCGACTTGCGCACCTTACTCAGCGGATTGGGTTTCACGAGCACGTCAGCCGCGAGCGCCTGGGTGCGTGTGATGGACAGCAGCGGCGGCGCACAAGTGCAAATTGCCACCGCCGGGCCGGGCAGCAGCTTTCGCAGCTTGCTCTTACTGCGCAGTGTGAGCGCTTCCGCCGTTGACCTGGCACGCGACGTGTTGTCACGCTGAACGACTTCGCTGCACACCACACATCTCCAAAGGTATCCCCATGCACATCTTCCAAAAAATCGCCGCCTTGCTTTCCACGGCATTTTTCTGCGCCTTCAGCCAAGCTGCCCTGGTCAACGGTGGTTTTGAAAACGGCCTCAGCGGCTGGACCGTGCTCGGCGATGCCAGCACCCAAACAGGCGCACCACAGGGCAATGCCCGGTTGTTGTTGACCAACGCCGACACGTTTTCCGACGAAGTGGACAGCAACGGCCAGCCCCTTGGCCCCTTCAACCGCTCGGGCAACAGCCCTTTGCTCGTGGGCTCACCCGGCGGACTGGAGCAGCAAGCAGGCTTTGTCATTGGTGCCTTCGACCCCGTGGGTGACTTCGCTCAAGAAGGCTCGCTGGCCATGCAGTCCTTCAACGCCACCGCCGGTGATACCTTGAGTTTCCTGTGGAACTTCGGAACCCGCGACACCTTGGCCGACTTCGCTTTTGTCGCCATCGACGGCCTGGTGATCCGTTTGGGCGGCGTGCCCGAGGCCCTGCTCACCGGCACAGGTGACAACTTGTTGGAGACCGGTTTCCAGGCCTTCAACTTCCAATTCAACACCACCGGCCTGCATACCCTGGCTTTTGGTGTGGTGGATGTGGGTGATGTGGCCATCATGTCGTCGCTGTCGTTGGACCAAGTGCAACTCACCAGCAACACCGTGCCCGAACCTCAATCGCTGGCGCTGATGTTGATGGCCCTGGGTCTGCTCGCCTTGGGCAGCCGCCGATTGCCCTGAAGCTTGGAGTCTGCACGGTGGCGCGGTAAGCTCTGGCCCCCCAAAGACTCAGGCACTGCCTCCTTCCTCATGCGACTCCTCCACACCATGCTGCGCGTTGGCGATTTGCAGCGCTCCATTGATTTTTATACCCAGGTCATGGGCATGAAGCTGCTGCGCACCACGGAGCGGCCCGAACAAAAATACAGTCTGGCCTTCGTCGGCTACGGCAACAACCCCGACCATGCCGAGTTGGAACTCACCTACAACCACGGCGTGAGCAGCTACGAGCTGGGCACGGCTTATGGTCACATCGCCATCGCCGTGGTGGATGTGTATGACGCTTGCAACCGCATCAAAGCCGCAGGCGGCAAAGTGACACGCGAAGCTGGGCCAGTGGCCGGTGGCAGCACCGTGATTGCGTTTGTGACCGACCCGGATGGCTACAAAATTGAGTTGATTCAGCGGGCTGCTTGAGGTTGGTGAGATCGGTGCAGACCGAGCGCTACGTTGAGCGCCAACACTAGAATCCAACACCTGCACCCCGCTTGCCAAGCCCTGCCATCAAACTGGAGTAGTGCCATGGAACACATGATTCAGTTGCACATTGAGAAGCTGCCCGAGGGGCTCTACCTGGCCACCAGCGACGAAGTGCAGGGCCTCATCGCCCAAGGCCGCACGATTCAAGAAACCATCGAAATCGCGCGCGATGTGGCGAAGAAACTGCTGAGCAATGAGGCCTCGGGGCCGCTTTGATATTTTTTGGTGGCGCTTATTGAAACTGGAGATGATTGCAAATGACGAGACTTTTAGTACTACTCACAGTGATTTTTTTGGTTGCATGCAGTCAGATGCCGGAAAAAAATCCGGACAGCAATTCATTTCAGGTGTGCGAATCTGAAGCATTCATGTCTTTAAGCGTTGCTCGTCAATACATAGCGAGCGGTAAAGATCGAAGTTCTGTTTTGCCATACGTTGGTGAAACACTGGATAACAAAACCTTGGCTGAGGAAGTCTTTCGTCGCGTCGATGCCGGTCAAATACGACACCACGCGACTTTTGCTACTGAAAAACTTTATGAATGCGCTTCTCGTGAAGGCGCAGCCCTAACGGTGCCCCCAAAAGAAGCAGAGTTGTGTTTTGCAAAAGTTGATATCCCCTTTCTACTCTTTCTTGCCAAAGAGAACGGCTTAAGCAAAGCCGATGCGATTGCTCGTGTAGGGCAGCAAACAAGGAATCAAGGGCAAGTCCCTTCCGCACTTGTTTCATCTGTTGCAGAAAGAGTTTATCCATCATCAACCGTGGAACAAACGAATCGAACCATGCGCGCACTGTTCTGGTCTTGTATGTACCCATAAGAAAAGCTTTCCTGATTAGTGACAAATTTCAGCCACACGAGTGAACCTGGCGTTGCGAGGGGTAGTGAGGCAAG
>JBJTHI010000083.1:0-11106 GCA_046094425.1 Burkholderiales bacterium
TTTGTTTCAGCATGAACTCGCGCATGGGATCTTCGCCGCGTTTGAGCGCTTCGTCAAAAGCAATTTTGTTGCTGCTGTAGGGTTCATAGGCCTGCGTGTAAACCTTGTCCAGCGTCGGGCCCATGATAAAAAACGTGAGAAAGAGGCTCAGGCCCACGATCACTTGGTTGGGCGGCGCGGCTTGGGTGCCCAAGGCCTGGCGCAGCAAACTCAACACGATGACGATGCGGGTGAAGCTGGTCATCATGAGCAAGACCGCTGGCAAAAAACTCAGGGCGGTGAAGAAGAGCAGGGTTTGAATTGGCACCGAGTAGCTGGTGCCGCCTGCGCCTTGCGCCACCATCAAGGGCAGGCTGGCCCCACCGGGGCTGGCGGCTGCGCCACCGGTTTGTGACCAAGCCAGCAGGGGTGAGAGCAAGAGCGTGAGCCATAGGCCCCGTGCGGCCAAGGTTGCGGTGCGGTTCATGTTTCTTTAGCGTTTGCCGCGCAAGCTATTCAGCAATTGCTCAAACGATGCGGCCTGGGCTGTGGCGGCGGGCTCGATGGCCTCGTCCTGCGCCGCCATGCTGTGCAGCGTGCTGATGTGTTGGGGTGTGACGCCCAGCACCAACCAACGGCGCTCCTCACCCTGGCCCACTTCCACGGTCACGATGCGTTGACCAGGCGAGAGAGGCAAGACAGCCACGGTGCGCATCACCTTGTTGACGCTGCCGCTGCCCATGGGGGTGCGTTTGAGCAGCCACAAAGTGACGGGAATGAGGGCCACGATGGCCAAGAACCACAGCACTGCACTCATGCCGATGGAGTTGCTTGCGTTCATTCAGAGTGTGCCCAGAGTTAAGACGAACGGCTCAGACGCCGCATGCGTTCAGACGGGGTCACGATGTCGGTGAGGCGAATACCAAACTTCTCGTTCACCACCACCACCTCGCCCTGGGCAATCAGGTAGCCGTTCACCAGCACGTCCATCGGTTCGCCGGCCATGGCTTCCAGTTCCACCACCGAACCTTGTGCCAATTGCAAGATGTGTTTGATGGGAATGCGCGTGCGACCCAACTCCACCGTGAGCTGCACGGGGATGTCCAGAATCATGTTGATGTCATTGCCCGCCACGGCAGGGACATCTTCCGAGAAATTGGTGAACGATGCCGGCGCGGCTGCATCGGCACCCAAGGCGGAGATCGCGTTGTCGGTCGTGGTCTCTGGTTTGGCCTCAGACAGCGCAGCCGCCCATTCAGCGGCCATCGCGTCTTCTTCAGACTGGGGGGCGGTGTTTTCGTCAGACATTGGGGGCTCCTAACCAACTGCTGTTGGAAGTGGTCAACAGTTCATCTACTTTCAGCGCATATCGGCCATTGGCGGTGCCGTAGTGGCAAGCCAACACGGGAACACCAGCGACCTTGGCCACGATGTCGGGTTTTAAATCGAGCTCGATGAAATCCCCTGGCTTGAAAGCCAAAAGCTGTTCAACGGTGGCCGGTGCTTGTGCTAGCTCGGCCACCAAGTCCACATGGGCCGATTGAATTTGTTCCTTGAGCAAATTCACCCAGCGCCTATCGGGTTCATTGCTGTCGCCTTGAATGGTGGAATACAGCACGTCCCGAATCGGCTCCAGGGTGGAGTAGGGAATGCAAAAGTGAATGGTTCCCGAGGTTTCACCAATCTCCAGCGTGAACGAGGTGGCCACCACAATTTCGCTCGGCGTGGCGATGTTGGCGAACTGCGGTTGCATCTCGGAGCGTTGGTATTCCAACTCCAGCGGGTAAATGCCGTACCAGGCTTTTTTGTATTCAGCCGTGACCACTTCCACCAAGCGCATGATGATGCGCTGCTCGGTAGGAGAAAAATCGCGGCCCTCAATGCGCGTGTGGAATTTGCCTGCGCCGCCAAAGAGGGCGTCGATCACCGCAAACACCAAGGTCGGGTCGCACACGATGAGCCCCGCGCCGCGCAGAGGCCGCACACTCACAATGTTGAAGTTGGTGGGCACCACGATTTCACGCAGGAAGGCGCTGTACTTCTGCACCTTGATGCCGCCAATCGAAATCTCTGGGCTTTTGCGAATGAAGTTGAACAGGCCAATGCGAATGTTGCGCGCAAACCGTTCGTTGATGATTTCCATCGTGGGCATGCGCCCACGAACAATACGTTCTTGGCTGGAAATGTCGTAGTCGCGTATGCCGCCGGTTTGAACCTCTTCCTGTTCAAGCTTTTGGCTCTCGCCGGTGATGCCTTGCAGCAGGGCATCAACTTCGTCTTGCGACAGAATTTGTTGGTTCATGCGTGATCCTGCGGTGACCTTGCGCGTTGCGAATGCAGAACAATGAACCCAGTGGCGTTCATGGCTTACTGAATGATGAAGTTGGCAAAGTGAACTTGCTGAATCGGATTCGCCACCGATTCCTTGGGTGCTTTGGCTTTTTTGCCTTTCTTCTTGCTGCCGTCTTCTTCGACTTCTTCTGATTTAGATTTGGCTGGTTCCGCTTCACCCACGTAAATGCCCATGGGGCGAGCGGCTTCACGCATGATTTCTTCAGCCAGCGCTTGTTTGCCACTGCGCTCCAGCAGCTCGGCCGATGTTTTGTGCGCCAGCACCATCAAAATGCTGTTGCGTATGGCAGGCATGAAGGCCTTCATTTTTTCGGCGAATTTGGCGTCTTCCACTTGCAGCGTGACGGCGATTTGTGCGTAGCGGTCGGAATCCTTGTCGGCCAAATTGACGGTGAAAGGGTCTAGCGGCACAAAAACAGGAGGTACGTTCAAGTCAACCTTGGGGTGCGCGTCTTTTTCGGCATGGGTGCTGGAATCGGCCTCTTCCGCTTCCGCCTCAGCGGCGGCTTTCTTTTTGAAATAGAAAGCTGCACCACCACCGCCGGCGGCCAGCACCAAGACAGCCGCTGCGATGATGATGATCAGCTTTTTCTTGCCCTTTTTAACGGGCGCTGCTTCTTCTGCGTGCGCCGCTTCGGGTGCTGCAGGTGCGGCGGCGGCTTTGGTGGCCATGTTCTCTCCTTCAAGCGCTGGCGTTGCTGGGCACCTGTTGCTGGCCAGAGAGTGCCAACGCGGTACCCAAACGGGGTGTCATGAGACCCATTGTGAAATCGCAGGCGTTTTGAAGAAGCGACGAATAGAGGGGGGTTTCTGGGTCAGACCGGGGCACCGTCTGGCCGGTGCGATTCAAGGTGATTTGTGAGCAACGCCACTCCCGGCGTCATTCCCCGCGCAGGCGGGAATTCAAGCGATACATCGAGTTGAATCATCCCCAAGCTGTTGCTGACCTCAACCGGCTGGATTCCTGCCCCCCGATAAACGCATTCGAGGGCAGGCTGGGCGAGATTGACGAAGTGGCCTCAGGCGTACACGTCTACCCCACCCAGGGCGACGCGGCGGGCGCTGGTGGTGACGGGGGGCATGCTGTCTATGGAGGCGTCTGCATCGGTGCGACGGCTGCCAGCCCCGTTCATTTCGGGTTGATCCTCACGGCCCCGTGCATGTTGTGACACACCGCCGCCACTCAAAGTGAAGCCCGCGTCTTGCAGCGCGCTGGCCAGTTCGGGCAGACCAGCTTCGATGAATTGCCGGGTTTGTGCAGAGTCCGCCCCAAAATCAACCCGCGCTTGGGTGCCGTCCAGCGTGATTTGCACCGACACTGGGCCCATCTCGGCAGGGTTTAAATGCAACTCGGCGGCCTGCACACCGTCCTTGGCCCACAGACTGATCTGCTGGCCCAACAACTCACGAAACTCGGGCGACTGAACGGGCGCTGGCAAGTTTGCCGAGGTCGCTGCGCTGTTCTCCACGGCGCTGCTCTTGGGGCCAATGGCGAAGGTTTGCGGTGCGGTGTTCACATCGACTGTTGCAGCAGAGAGGGTTTTGTGAACGGGGCTCGGTGTGCCAGCGGTGGCTTGGCTCGACGCGTCGCCCACCGCTTTGGCCCAGCCGTCCAAGCCCATGCTGGTCATCTGCGCTTGGGGCTGACTTTGAACCGCTGACGCAATGACGCTCGGGTCGGCCTTTTGCTCTGCGACTGCGCTGCCTTGCGCCGCTTTTGCAAGCAAGCCGCTCGTGGCGTGCAGTTTGCTCGCCAAGCCAGTCCACGCGCCAGGTGTTTTTTCTGCCCAAGGCAGGGCCACGATGCTCGGTGGGTGATCGCCCGCTGCTTTGATGGTGCTGAACACGGATCGCACGCCAGCGGGTGCAGCTTGTTCCTGACCTATTGCTGTGCCTTCCTCGTCGTCGGTAGGGGGCAACGCAGCCGCAAACGCTGCTGCCTCCGTACCCGCTGACTTGGGCGCGCTGGGGTCACTGAGCCACTGCAACAAGGCCAATGGGTTGAGGGTGGCGTCTTGGGGTGTTTTGTCTGATTTCTCCGCGTCGATGTCCCGCTTGCTTTCTGGCGCACAGGGCGTTGGTGCTTTTTCAGCCTGGGTGGGGGCAGGTGCTTTGACCACCTGTGAAGAGCGGTTGGCGAGTTGGCGCGCTTCTCGCTGTGCGTTCATGCGGTTGCGCTCGTTTTGGCGATCCACCGCGCGGTCGCTGACTGCACCTTTGCTGGCTGCTTCAGCCCCTTTGGGCTTTACCGTGTCTGCTTGCGTGACTGGCAGGTCTTTGCTCACCTCCGTGGGTGCTCTCTTGGTGACCTGGGTTCGTGGTTCCGGTTGATGCGATTCCAACAGCGCCGCAAAAGGCGTGTTGCTGGCCATCAACGAGTTTGCGCCAGGGGCGATGACTGCCTGTGACGAAGCAGGGCTGGCGGCGGTGAGAGGCGAGGCGGGTTTAGGCATTTGCATCTCAGGAGTCCTCGAACATGGAGTGAGCAGGGCGGGGCGCAGTTGCAGCAGACTCAAGACGTTGCAGCGGCACCCGGGCCACGGGTGTTGCTCCAACTCAAACGGCTGGCGAATTCGTCACTTGTTTTCTGCTCGCGCCGCTCGGCACTGAGCTGCAGTTCATGCACGCGGCGTTCAATGAGTTTGCGCACCGAGGCCACGCGAATTTCTTGCTCCATCCACAAGGCGCGGCCTCTGTCCGCCTGATACTGCGCTTGTTGCACGGCGTTGCGCTGAAAGTCCACCGCCTGGGTCAGGCGTTCATTGAAGTTCTGGTAGCAGTTGAACAAGGGCATGCTGCCTTCTTTGCTGAACTGGGTGGTCCAGCGCTGCTCATAGTCGCGGCGGTAGGTGAGCAGTTGATCGGCTTGGGCCTGCGCGGCCTGCAAGGCGGCTTCCAAGCGTTGGTGCTGGGCCAGCGCGTCGTCCCTTTCCCTCTCGGTTTGGGCGAGCAAGGCCATCAGGGGGGCCAGGGGGTTGTTCATGTTGACATGTCCTTTATTGCAACATCAGCGCCACATCAAAGTGACATGACTGCGCGCAGCCGTTTCACGCTTTGTTCCATGCCAGCGGGCTGGTGCATGTCTTGTTGCAGCAGTTGGTTCATGGGGTCGTGCAGGCGCACGGCCGCGTCCAGGTCGGCATCGTGGCCGGGGGAATACGCGCCAAGCTGAATCAAGTCGCGTGCTTTTTGATGCTTGGCGTGCATTTGGCGGAAACGCCGCGCGGCCTCAATGTGCTGGGGCTCGGCCACATTGGTCATCACGCGCGAGATGGAACGCTCGACGTCGATGGCCGGGTAGTGGCCACTTTCAGCCAGTTCGCGGGAGAGCACGATGTGGCCGTCCAAAATGCCGCGTGCGGCGTCGGCGATGGGGTCTTGCTGGTCGTCACCTTCGGATAGCACGGTGTAGAAGGCGGTGATGGAGCCACCACCGCTGCTGCCGTTGCCGCTGCGCTCCACCAGTTGCGGTAACTTGGCAAAGCAACTTGGCGGGTAACCCTTGGTGGCCGGAGGTTCGCCAATGGCCAGTGCAATTTCTCGCTGCGCCATGGCGTAGCGGGTAAGGGAGTCCATGAGCAAGAGCACATGGGCACCCCGGTCGCGGAAATGTTCAGCAATGGCGGTGGCGTAGTTGGCACCTTGCATGCGGGTCAGCGGCGGCGCGTCGGCGGGGGCGGCCACCACGACGGCGCGGCGCAGGCCATCTTCACCCAAGATGTCTTCAATGAACTCTTTCACCTCGCGGCCACGCTCGCCAATCAGGCCCACCACGATCACATCCGCTTCGGTGTAACGCGCCATCATGCCCAAGAGCACCGATTTGCCCACGCCAGTACCGGCAAACAAACCAATGCGCTGGCCGCGACCCACGGTGAGCAGTGCGTTGATGGCACGCACGCCGGTGTCCAGCGGGCGGCGCACGGGGTCACGGTCCATGGCGTTGATGGGGCGGCGAATCAAAGGTTCGTTGTGCACAAAATCCAGCGGGCCCCTGCGATCCATGGGTTGGCCGTGGGAGTCCACCACGCGGCCCAGCAAACCATCACCCACGGGCAGGTGCAAGGTGCGGTCTTCGCCGCGCCGCCAGGGGTGCTGCATCACGCCGAGTTTCATGGGCACCACGGGCGTGGGGCGGGGAATGACACGGGCACCGCTAGAGAGGCCATGCACCTCTCCAGTGGGCATCAAATAAGCGCGGTCGCCCGAGAAACCCACCACCTCGGCCAACACCGGCGGTTGATCGGCTTGCTGACGAGCTGTTTTATGAATTTCACAGACCGACCCCACGGGCACACGAATGCCAGCAGCTTCCAAAACCAAACCGGCGACCCGCACCAACAGGCCGTGCGACTCCAGTGATGTGGGTTCAGCCGAAAACGCTTGCATGTCGGCCAAGTAACGTTGCCACTTGTCAGCACTGGCCAATGCCTGGGTTTCTAAGGGTGAAGAAATCATGAGCGGACCTCTTGCGTTGGTTCAGGCTGGGCTGCTGCACTTGGCGTGTCGCTTGGGCTGACCGGTGCGGCCGGTTCTTCATCCCAAGGGTGGTCACATCCCACAGCGGCGGCGGCACGACGCCAGCGCGCTTGAATGCTGGCGTCGATGACGCCGATGTCCGACTCCACCAAACAACCGCCCGGCGATACCGTGGCATCAAGCACCACACGACCACCGCGTGCGGCGAGCACCTCAGCCGCGCCTTGGGTGATGAAGTCCACGTCGTGAGGATGGGCGCGCACGGTGATGTGGTTGGCACTGAGCAGCAAGGTTTCCAGCGCTTCATTGGCCACCGCCGCTACCAGCTCGGGACGGGTTTGCAATTCAGCGCGCACGATTTGTTTAGCCAGTTGCGTGGCCGTCACGGCCAAGGCGCGTGCCATGTCTTGCTGCAAGTCGTCCATCTGCCCACAAAGCGACTGGGTGATGGCGCTGAATTGCACGTTCAATTGGTTGGCATAACTTTGTTTGAATGCTTCCAGCGCCGCCATGCCGTCGCGGTAGCCGTCTTGGTAGCCCTGCTGGCGTGTGGCGTGTAATTTGGCAGAGAGCAATTCGGCGGCCGTGGCTTTGGGCGCTTCAGGTTGGGGCGCCTGTGGCATACCGCTACCGTCATGGGCGGGGGCACCCGAGAGTGCTTCGGGATTCCAGGTGGCGAAGCTGTTGAGCTCTTCGCGTGGAATGAAGCGGCCATAGACCGAGGGTTTGGCCCCGGCGGGCGGGGGCACATTGAGTATGGGCTTTTTAGAGGAAGTCATCGTCGGCCCCGCCACTCAACACAATTTGTCCTTCGTCGGCCAGGCGCCGCACGATCTTGAGCATTTCTTTTTGCTCCGCTTCCACTTCCGACACACGCACAGGGCCGCGTGACTCCAAGTCCTCGCGCAGAGTTTCTGCAGCGCGGGTGGACATATTGCGGAAGATGCGTTCGCGCATTTCCGGCGTAGCCCCTTTGAGTGCAATGACCAAGGACTCGCTTTGCACCTCTTTGAGCAAAGCCTGGATGCCACGGTCGTCGATCTTCTCCAGATCGTCGAAGGTGAACATGTTGTCCATGATTTTTTGTGCGAGTTCGTTGTCGGCCTCGCGGATGTAATCCAGCACCGCGGTTTCCACGCTGGTGCCCATCATGTTGATCACTTCGGCGGCGGCTTTCACGCCACCGAGCGAGGCCTTGCGCATCTTGTCGCCGCCGGCCAGCACTTTGCTCATGACTTCGTTCAGGTCTTTGAGGGCAGATGGCTGAATGCCGTCCAGCGTGGCAATGCGTATCAGCACCTCGTTGCGCTGGCGTTCGGTGAAACACTTGAGCACACCGGCCACTTGTTCATAGTCCAAGTGCACAAGAATGGCGGCGACGATTTGTGGGTGTTCATTGCGCAGCAGTTCGGCCACCGACACCGCATCCATCCACTTCAGGCTTTCAATGCCGGAGATATCGCTGCCTTGCAATATGCGGTCGATGAGCAAGTTGGCCTTGTCCTCGCCCAAGGCTTTGCGCAGCACTGATTTCACATACTCGTCGGTGTCGGTGACGAGCATGCTTTGGTCTGCAGCCACGCTGGTGAAGCGGTTGAGCACCGCGTCGAACCGTTCGCGCGGAATGGTCTTCATTTTGGCAATGGTTTCACCCAACGCCTGCACTTCTTTGGGGGCCAGGTGTTTGAAGACCTCGGACGCTTCTTCCTCGCCCAAGGACATCAAAAAAATGGCGGCGTCTTCTACGCCTTTGCTGTCGGTTGCGGCCATGTTGATTACTGGGAAAAGTTAAGCAGCTTCGCCGCTGACCCACTCGCGCACAATGCCTGCTACAGCGGCGGGGTTGTCTTTGGCCAGGATGCGGGCTTGTTCTAACTGCGGATTGGTTTTGGGTGGCTCGAGCATTTGCAATTCGGGTTCCGGCAGTGGTTCGGCGTCGGCCACCACCGCATCCAGATTGCTTCCAGCAGGCGCCGGTAGTGGTTCCAGTGCGGCCTTGAAGGCGGGGCGGATCAAACCGAAGAACACCACCAAACCCACCATGGCCAAGCCCAGGGGTACGGCGGCGGCGCGCAGAATGTCGATCACCTCGGGTTGTTTCCACAGTGGCACATCCACCTCGGTGTGCGGTGTGACCTTGAAGGGTGCGTTGATGACCTTCACCGAGTCACCACGGTCTTGTTTGAAGCCTATGCTTTCTTTGACCAAGGCCTCCAGCTTTTCCAATTCGTCCTTGGTGAGTGGTGTGACCGTGGTTTTGCCTTTGGCGTCGGTATTGCTTTTGTGGTTTACCACCACAGCCGCATTCAACCGTTTCACGGTGCCGGTGGCGTTGCGTGTGACGCGCACGGTTTTGTCCACCTCGTAGTTGGTCACGGCCTCGCGTCGCATGTTGCTGCCGCCCGCACCGGTTTGTGCGGTTTGCAGCGGGGGTGTCGCCCCGGTGATGGGGGCGGTGGCGGGTTGTTGAGGCTGGTTGCTGGCAGCGCCTGGAATGCCAGTGGCACCTGCGGGTGTGGTGCCCCCCTGTTCATTGGTTTGCTGGCTGCGTATGGCCACAGAGGCTTGTTCGCCCTGGTTGGGCTTGAACTCTTCCGAGGTGGCTTCTGTTTGCGAAAAGTCCAACTCGGCTGTCACCGTCGCGCGCAGATTCTCGCGGCCCACCACGGGCTCCAACAGCTCCATGATGCGTTTGCTGTAGCCGGTTTCAATTTGGTTCACATACTGAAGCTGCTGTGCATCCAACCCCATGCTGCCGGCACCATCGGCCGCGCCCGACAGCAGCGCGCCGGTTTGATCCAGCACACTCACTGCTTTAGGTGTCATCTCGGGCACGCTGGAAGCCACCAAATGCACGATGCCAGCGATTTGCGCACGGTCCAGGGTGCGGCCCGGGTGCAGCGACAACATCACCGAGGCGCTGGGTTTTTGTTGCTCACGAAAAAAGCCGTTTTGGTTTGGTAGCGCCAAATGCACACGCGCGTTTTGCACGGCGGCCATGGCGTTGATGGAGCGGGTGAGTTCGCCTTCCAGGCCGCGTTGAAAGGTCAGGCGTTCTTGGAACTGGGTTTGACCAAATCGCGCACCGTCCATTAACTCATAACCCACGACCGAACCTTTGGGCAGGCCGGCGGTGGCGAGCTTCAGGCGCGCGTCGTGCACCTTGCCTGCGGGCACCAAGATCGCTGAACCGCCATCGGCGTGGCGGTAGGGAATGTTCATTTGCGAGAGCTGGGCAATGATGGCGCCGCCGTCTTTGTCCGACAGGTTGGCGTAGAGCACCTTGTAGTCGCCTTGGCTGCTCCACATGGTCATGGCCCAGATCACGGCCAACAAGGCCGCAATGCCCAGTCCCATGGAGAACTTGGCCTTGGCGGGAAGGGCGGCCAATCGATCCGCGAAACCGCTCCCTTCGGTGGGTGGGTTGTTGTCTTTCAGTAGGGCAACATTGCTCATGGTCGGCAGGTTCCGGTCTTATCCATCCCTATCGGGCTGTAGTGTCGTCATCAATGCACGGCGCTTCCCGAAGTGATCCCATTATTTGGAAACGGAGCAGACATGAATGCCGAAACAGCCCGCGATTCGTCCTCCAGTTCTTGCCATTGGACGCGGGGCGATTCCCTAAGATGACGCCACTGACAACTCTGGTCTTGTGCTGCCGCAGTGCGTGACTTTTGACCGGCGTTGTTGTCGTTCAAGTCACGGTAGGAGAGCCCCATGAACGTCACCTTGAAGCCTTTTGACTTTGCCCAGGCCGTGGCCCGTGCGGGGCTGCAAACCAACGGGCAGCCGCTTCCAAAGGCAAAAGAAGTGGAGGGCGCGGGTTTCTCCCAGGCTTTGAGCCAAGCGCTCAATTCAGTGAGTCAAAACCAAACCCAGGCCAGTCAGATGCAGCGTGACTTGCAAATGGGCAAACCCACGGCCAGCATTGAAGAAACCATGGTGGCCATGCAAAAAGCACAAATTGGCTTTCAGGCCACCTTGCAGGTGCGTAACAAGCTGGTGCAGGCTTACAGCGACATCATGAATATGCAGGTGTGAAATTCAGCAGGGATGCCTGTCTAGTTTGTCATTCCCGCGAAGGCGGGAACCCAGACAGTGCTTGCTGATGAACCTGTGGATGTGGCCCGATACATCTCCTGGATTCCCGCCTACGCGCACTGCTGTCCGGGGAACTTTGTCATGAGAACAAACCTGGCTGAAGCGCATTGAATTCACGCAATCGCTGCCGTCGGTGGTGGTATCGCTGGGCTTCCAGGCTAGGGCGCTGGAAGAGCGTGGCCCGCAGCTCTCCCA
>JBJTHI010000084.1:0-2004 GCA_046094425.1 Burkholderiales bacterium
GGATCAAGATGCTGCGCAAACACGGCTTCATCGCCACGCCAGCAGCTGCCTGATATTCATCGCCAGGCCGCCTCTCAGGTTCGGGCCAGCCTCAGGTCAGGCACTGTCACGTCTGCGGGTAGGTGTCTTCCACATTAAAGTTGCCCTTGTATCAAGAGGCGACCGCTGCCAGTGCCGCCGCTTGGCGCGAGGCAACTGGCGGCTTGGATGATGAGGAATTTCGTGTGGGCTACCGCTTCACGCATTTGATCGATCATGCCGACCTGTTCTGGACGTTGACACGAACCCGGCGATTCTTGCGCGCACGACTTGCCGCTCCGCGCTTTGAACTGCCTGCGGACAAGCCTTTGGTTGTCCTCTCGTTCCACTTCGGTCAGGGGCTTTGGCTGATTGACGCGCTCGCGGCGCAGGGCCACGCGGTGCGTTTTGTATCCATACGACTCAATCGTGCGCATTCAACGTCGACGCTAGCCCATGCTTACGCGCGTCTTCGTGTTGCAGTGGTCGCTCGCCTCGCTGGTGCGCCGCTGATATTCACTGGGGGTGCTCGCCGTACCATTGGTAAGGTACTTGATATGGGCGGGGCAGTCTACGGTTTGGTTGACGTGCCAGTCGCAGGGACCGAGGCACAAGTTGCCAATTCAGTGATGCTTGAGAGGCCTGCACATCTTCCCACCGGGCTTCTTGACCTTGCCAGAGATCACGGGGCTTGTACTTTGGTGGTGACTGCACATGTCGCAGCAGACGGCTCGCGCGTTGTCCAGGCAAGCAACATCCACGACATAGGGATCGCGTCTGTGGCCGATGAGTTATCCCAACGTATCAAGATGACACCATCGGGTTGGCACTTTTGGCACCTATGGCAAGCATTCCTCGCGCAGCCGCGAGGAACGAATTGACAAAGGCATTGAGGGAATTTTGGAAGACAAGCGCATGAGTCTGTTCGACCGAATCTCAGACTATCTCCACGGTCCACCAACGTGGAATTCCGCGCTCATTTCCGACGAATGGTTTCGTTCCCACTTTCACTACGCCACGGACCTGGTGCACCAGTGGTTGGGCGGCGCGCTTGATTTGCGCACTGCCAAGCTGCTGAGTTTTGGTTGCGGGGATGGCATCACCGACTTGGGTCTGGTACTGCGTTATGGTGCTACCGACATTTACGGCATAGACATTCGCCAGGAGTACGACAAGCTCGGGCGCATTTCCAAAGAGCAATTGGGCCTGCGCCGTGTGCCGCGCAGCTTGCGGTTTGACACTATCAAACCCGGCACGCCACTGTCTGGTCGCATGCAAGTCAACGGTATTTTCAGTTGGTCCACGTTTGAGCACATTCAGAAAGATCAACTGGAGCCGATAACGCGTGACCTCTTCAATACCTTGTTGCCAGGCGGATATTTTTTTCTGCAAATCGAGCCTTTGTTCTATTCACCCTTTGGTTCGCACTTGCGTCGTTATGACGACGTGCCTTGGCACCACCTGCTCGTGTCTGATGAAGAACTCTGGCGCGTGGTGCAGGCCCACCAGGGCGACATTGATGGCGCCGAACGAGACTTTGGTTTTGACGACTTCGGCGTGGAAGGCTACAAACGATTCGTCTTCAATGAGTACCGCAATCTGAACCGCCTGACTGCGGACCAGTTGGTGGACTTGATGACGAGTGTGGGTTTCACGGTGGCTAAACAAGAACGTCGCCGTGTGGAAATGGCGGTGCCGCAAGCACTGCAAGGTCGTTACTCGGACGACGATTTGTTGACCAACGAAGTCATCTTGCTGCTGGCCAAACCTTGATCATCGCAAGCAAGCCGTCATTGCCGCGCAATCGGCATAGGGGGCCTCCATTATCGGAGGCACCCCTGCCACACCACCTGGCATGCGGGTCCGCACCAGGCGGTTCGAGAGTTTGAGGTCATGACAGCCGGGGCACCCCATACCGGTCGAAGTACGCAATGGTCAACACCGTATTCAGCAATCCGTCGATGTTGCGCCACCAGCAGCGGCTGT
>JBJTHI010000085.1:0-2764 GCA_046094425.1 Burkholderiales bacterium
TGGGAGAGCTGCGGGCCACGCTCTTCCAGCGCCCTAGCCTGGAAGCCCAGCGATACCACCACCGACGGCAGCGATTGCGTGAATTCAATGCGCTTCAGCCAGGTTTGTTCTCATGACAAAGTTCCCCGGACAGCAGTGCGCCTGCGCGGGAATGACGGTTCTGTTGCAACCCCTTGAGCAGTTCGGTCAGTGTGACCTCAAACCCACTGCGCCCACATCTCCTTCAAGATGCTGCGGCGTATGGTTTTGTTGGTTTGCGAAGCATCAAACCACCACCACCCGTCTTGCTGCATGGCTTGCGCAGCAGCCACGAAGCGGGACAGCACTTGATCGAAGTCCGCGTCGCTGTAGTTCAGGCTGAAGATGAAACGTCCCGTGCCCACCCAGCTCAGGGCCAGTCCATGCGCACGCAAATAAAACTGCAACATCCAGTTGTAGCGCGATGGCTGCGTGTAAAGCACCGTCCAAATGCTTTGCATGTTCGCCACACGCACCGGCAAACCGGCCTGCTCCAAGGCTTGGTTCAAACGCAACGCGCGGTCGTTCCAGCGTTCATCAGCCCCTTCATACATGGCCAGCACTTCGGGCGAGGAGAGGCGGTGCAAAAACACATTCATCGCGCCCATCACATAGGGGTGGGCATTGAAGGTGCCACGTGCAAAACAAATGTCGGCCGGGCGGTCTTCGCGGAAGCGTTTCATCCAATGCGCCTTGCCGCAGACCACGCCCACGGGCAGGCCGCCGCCCAGGGTTTTGCCGTAAGTCACCAAGTCGGCCTGCACGCCAAAGTATTGCTGCGCGCCGCCAGAGCCCAAACGAAAACCCATGAACACTTCGTCAAAAATCAGCGCAATGCCGCGCTCGGTACACACCTGGCGCACCTCTTTCAACCAGGCGGTGTAAGCCGCGCGGTCGTAGTAGGCGCTGCGGCTGCTGTCTACCAAGGACGAATCGCCCGGCGCACCTTTGTTGGGGTGCAGGGCTTGCAGCGGGTTGATGAGCACGCAGGCAATGTCGCTGCGGCTGCGCAGCACTTGGAGGCTGCGCTCGCTCATGTCGCGCAAGGTATAGGTTTCGCGTGGGGGCAGCGGGTTGCCCGGGCCGGGTTGCACGTCTTCCCACCAGCCGTGGTAGGCCCCGCAAAACCGCACCAGGTTTTTGCGGCCGCTGTGGTAACGCGCCAGGCGCACGGCTTGCATCACGGCTTCGGTGCCCGACATGTGGAAGGACACTTCGTCCAGCCCCGAGATGGCTTTCAAGCGGTAAACGTTGTCCAGCACGCAAGGGTGGTAGCCGCCCAGCACCGGGCCGAGGTCGCGGGTGCGTTCTATGCCTTCATCGACACAGCTTTTGTAAAAGTCCACCCCAAACAGGTTGACGCCGTAGGAGCCGGTGAGGTCGTAAAGTTCTTGCCCGTCCAGGTCTTGCAGATGCACACCAGAAGCGGCTTTCAAGAAGCCGCCCACTTTCAAGTGCTGGCGCAAATAGGGGCTGTACTGGAAGGGCACGCGGTAGTTGCCGGTGAACTGCAAGTCAGAGATCGAGTCACGCGCTTGCACCGTCATGGCCACCGATTTTTCGTGGCGCTGGCCCAGCGTGGCAGCGAGTTGGGCAAACCCGGCGCGGCGTTTTTCCACCAGTGCAGCGGGCGCGCCGTCGGAGCTGAAGAACTGGTCTTCGTCAAAGGCGTAACCCGGAATCAGCGACGCCACCCGTTTGGCCATGCGCGAGTGTCCGGCCAGCGAGCGGTGTTTGGCACGCGACAGGTCCAAGCGCTGCTTGGCACGGGGCAAGGCCCAGGCCATGGTGCCCAGCAAGGCGGTGGCCCAAGCGATAGAAGAAAGCATCAAGGTTTCGTTCATGAAGTGGGTGTTGGAAGTCCAACCCCTTATGTAGCCCCCTCAATTGACAAGATGATGAAATGAGTTTTCCAAATGAACACGCTGCGCCGTTTTTTTCAACACGAAGACATCAATTTTTTGCTCACCAACCGCGTGCCACGTTTCGCCCTGACGCGTTTCATGGGTTGGTTCAGCAAACTGCGCTCACCCTGGCTGGCACGGGCCAGCATTGCCCTGTGGCGGCTCTTCACCGACCTCGATCTGAGCGAAGCCAAAACCCAGCACTACGCCAGCCTGCACGACTGCTTCACACGAGAGTTGCGACCCGGTGCCCGGCCCATCAACACCGCCGACGAGCTGCTGTGCAGCCCCAGCGACGGCATCGTCGGCGCCTGCGGCCATGTCAACGGCACACAAGTTTTTCAGGCCAAAGGTTTTCCGTATGAACTGAAAGAGCTCTTCGGCCCGAGCCAAGACACCACCCCGTTTGAAAACGGTGTTTACGTCACCCTGCGTTTAACGTCGGCCATGTACCACCGCTTTCACGCCCCCCACGACGGCGTGGTGGAGCATGTGACCTACCTGAGCGGCGACACCTGGAACGTCAACCCGATCGCGCTCAAACGTGTGGAAAAACTTTTTTGCCGCAACGAACGCGCAGTGGTCAACATGCGCTTGAAGCAGGGCGGGCACCGCATCGCCCTCGTGCCCGTCGCCGCCATCTTGGTCGCCAGCATGCGCTTGCATTTCGCCAACGTGCTGCTGCACCTGCGCTACCAAGGCCCGAACGAAATTCCTTGCCAAGCCGAACTACATAAGGGCCAGGAGATGGGTTGGTTCGAGCATGGCTCTACCATCATTGTGTTTGCGCCCAAGGGGTTTGAACTGTTGCCCCATGTGGTGGCGGGGGCGCGGGTGAGGAT
>JBJTHI010000086.1:0-4494 GCA_046094425.1 Burkholderiales bacterium
GTAGAGGTCGGTCAATTCTTTGATGGCATGGACCGCGATCGCTAACTTGACCCGCCGCTGACCACTCGTACCCAGGATTGCCTGCGGGCGATATCCAGTGCCTTGCGGCGCTGGTTGCGCCTGACAGCCCACATTAAAGAGAGCCGCCGGGCTTGCCCGGCAGGCCGTTGGTCGGCGGCACCAGTGCTGGCCCGCACGCCCACAGTGTCTTCCATCATCCGGGGTGCCTCGCCAGGGACATGACAGTTAGCGGTCACTATGGGCATTGTCATGGGCAAGCCGCTTTACGTGGTGAGCCCCGTGCCCACACGCGCAGGCAACGAGAGCAATCCAATAGTCCCCCAGTCCAACCCGGGCGCTGCGCCTGCGCGCGATCCATGACTCTGGCCTGGGTCGTGGGCCAAGGCGGGCTACTGGGCAGTGCTTTGGCTCGTGAACTGCGTCGCCAGGGTGTCATGCTGTTCTCGCCACCTTATCCAATCTCATGGGACGACCCGACCTGGTGGTGTTGGCAATTTCAGCAAGCATCCAAACTGCTTGCCTCCAGCCTGAAACCAGATCAACCTTGGGTGGTGTACTGGGCAGCAGGTGTTGGAACGATGACCAGTTCAGACGAAGAAATGGCATTGGAGACACGGGCACTGACCCTGTTGTTGAATGCCTTGGACGAACAACCCGTTTTGCGCAGCGCAAATGGCACGCTGGTATTGGCGAGCACCGCAGGCGCCCTGCACACCACAGACGATCAGGCAGCAATCACTGAAAACACTCCACCCAACCCCCATAGCGCCTATGGCCATGCCAAGTTGTCGCACGAGACCGAACTCGCCCAATGGGCACGCCAACGTTCGGGAAAGCGGGTGTTGTTGGCACGGTTAAGCAATTTGTATGGGCCGGGCCAGGCCTGGGGGAAACGCCAAGGTTTGATCTCCCACATGGCACGCTGCCTGCTGCGACACCAACCCATTCACATTTACGTGCCGCTGGGCACCTTGCGTGACTATCTTTACGCCGACGATGCCGCGCAAGCCATGGTGCATGCTGCGGGAACAATGCCCGCCGAAACCTCTGTTGAATTGCGACTCGTCTGCTCTGAGCAGGCGGTCAGCGTGGCAGAGATCATTGGGATTTTCACGCGGCTGACGCGCCGCGCACCGCGCATCGTGACCAGTGCCGCCCGCGCCACGGCCTTGTACCCCACGCGCATCGTATTTCGCAGCAATTTCCAAAACGAAAGGCCGAGCCCCTCCCAAACACCCTTGGCCGTGGGCATTTCCAGGGTGCTGGAGAGCGAGCGTCAGTTCTTCGCCTTTGGAAGCTCCACGCCAACGCCGACTCTGGCGGCATCAAACGGGGCACGCCCATGATCGTGGACAACAAACCCACGCTTTCCAAGCGAGTTCAATCAAGGCCTGCCAGTGCAGGCACCGGGCGGCGGTGACCTACATTCACCGCTTGCACTTGAACTCCTGCCTCGCCGGGCGCGTGGGCCCGCCGCCCAATGCCCACTCGGTAGATGGGCCATGCAAGACCTGGTTTGATGCACCTCATGAACAAACTGCTTGATCGCTTCGGCCTATGGATAGTGGTCGTTTTCTCCACCTATTGGGTGGGTGGTTTTTATGACCGAGGCATAGGCGTTGTAGACGAAGGTTTTATTGCGGCCCTCTCCCTGCGGGTGCTGCAAGGTGAGGTGCCTTACCAAGATTTCTTTACCCTGCTGATGCCCGGTGCATTTTTGCTGCATGCGGGGCTGTACGGATTGTTTGGGCCGTCCCTGTGGATAGGCCGCTGCGTCCTACTCCTCATTGGCATTGCCATACCTGTGCTTGTGTACTTGATTGGCCGACACCGATTGGCCGTGCTGCCCAGTCTCGTTGCTGCACTGCTCAGCCTGCTGTGGGGCCCCACCGCTTGGGAGTACCTCAACCACGCCAACTACAACTGGCTGGCCCATGTGTGGGGCTTGCTGGCACTGTGGACATGCTGCCGCTGGATTGCCCAAGACTCAGTTGAACACTCGGCGAGCAAAAAAAAGAAATCTGTGCAACAGCACTGGTTGGGTGTCGGTTTGGCCTTGGGTTTGTCCATTTTGTTCAAACAAACCATCGGCGCTTACGCATTCTTTGCCATTTCAATTTTTTTACTCGCCTACACGCGAGGCAGTACGCGCCTGCAAGCATCGCTTTGTTTGGGCCTTGGAATGTGTTTGATTCACTTGCCAGTGCTGATTTGGTTGTGGCTGGAGGGCGCTTTGCCCTCCATGCTTGAGCATATTTTGATCATCCCACTGACTGAATTTGCCAAAACGGCTGCCGTACCCTACCCCGCACTTTGGCCTCTGTGGCCTCAGTTTCCATCGGTAGATCACCAAGCGGGGACACAGTTTTTGGCTCTGATACCTTTGAGTTACCCGCTGGTTGCCGCCTGGTGCTTGGTTGAACGGTGGCGCGAGCGATGCGCTGCTGCGGACACGACAAAAGCCACACACCAAAGAACCTTTGAAGCGCTGATCTTGATGTACAGCGCCTTCATGTTCTTGGGCAATTTTCCGCGTGCCGACTTTGGCCACCTGCTCTACAACATGTCGATGGGTTATGTCGTATTCGTTCTTCTGATTGAACGTCTGTACAAAGCCGCTATTCATGGTCTGGGGCATGGTTGGGCCTTGCTGGGATTGCTCTGCCTGGTGTTGTTGCTGGCCAGGCCCGCGGTGGAGTACCCCACGCGACTGACGCTGTGGACACTGGGTGTGCGAACAACGCCCGTGGACAACGCCCGAGCTGGCGTGAAAGCCTCGGCACATGAGGCCAAAACGCTGGCCGAGGTGCTGGCGCACGTGGCTCAAATCAAAGCCAGGGGAGAGGAGATCTTTGTGCTGCCCAACGCACCCATGCTGTTTTTCCTCGGGGACATGCGCAACCCCACTCGGTACGACGTGCTGATGCAAGGCAACTATGCCCCGGGAACCATGCAAGAAGTGATGAACCTTCTGAACGAACGCCAAATTCCCTGGGTGGTGCTGCACCACCAGCCAGTGGACGACCAAACCCTACAGGACTACGCACCGGAGTTCGTGGCCTTTCTGAAGGCCCACTATCAAAGCACAAGCCGAACGGGGGACTATGAATTTTTCAGTCGGCAACCCCGCCTGGCATCCCCACCTCCCCCCTGAACCAATCGCCCGGTGGCAGCCGACATATTCAGGCCACATTCAATCCGTATGGTGCAAAAGCACGCGCTGTGCTCGCCCCTTAGCCAGGGGAGGGCCATGCATAGAAGCTGTTGGCACAATCACTGTCTCTCCATACTGCCCAGCGCATCTCCACCATCTCTTCCAGATGCCCAACCCCAAACAACCTCCATCTGTGGCGACAGGCGCCCGCTTGGCCGAGCTCGACGCCCTGCGCGGCATTGCCGCCATGGCCGTCGTGCTGTTTCACTACTTCACGAAATACGAGGAGCTGTTTGGGCACAACACACCTCCCGTTTTCTCCTTGCCTTGGGGCAGCTACGACGGTGTGCATTTGTTTTCGTTGGGACACTATGGTGTGAACCTTTTTTTCATGATCAGCGGCTTTGTCATTTTCATGACCCTGGAGCGCACCAAAGCACCGATGGACTTCGTGGTGTCGCGTTTTAGCCGCTTGTTTCCCGCCTATTGGGCCGCCGTGGCTCTCACCTTCAGTGTGGTTTTTGTGTTGGGCCTGCCCGGCAAAGAAGTGAGCTTTGCCCAAGCACTGGCCAACTTCAGCATGGTGCAGAGTTTCTTCAATGTGCCGCATGTGGACGGTGTTTATTGGACGCTGGAAGTAGAGCTTCTCTTCTACGCTTGGGCATTTTTGGCCTACCGCTTGGGTTGGTTGCACCGTGTACACGCCTTGCTTCTGGCAGCCATGGCACTGCGCCTGATCTATTTCCTTGCTGCGGAGTTTTTTCGCGTCGACTTGCCGTGGATCGTCAGCCGCTACTTGATCCTGAATTTCATCGCTTGGTTTTCAATAGGCGTCATGGTTTACCGCTTGTCGGGCCGCGCCAGCGGCCACTGCACACGACGAGCCGACCTGTCAGTGGTGGCATGTGCCATCGCCTTGCTGGCCACGGTGCACTCGCTGTGGATCGGTTTGCTCGCACTGGCCCTGTCCGCTGTTCTGTGGGGCGCCGCCAGCGGCCATTTGCCTTGGCTTGGCAACCGAGTGCTGTTAGGCCTGGGCACCATTTCCTACACCTTGTACTTGGTGCATGAAAACATAGGCTGGGCCGTGATGCGCCCGATACAAGCAGCCGGCTGGTCCAGCAAGTTGTCCATTCTTGTGGCCTTGATCTTGTCCTTGGTTTTGGCCACGCTACTGACATGGCTGACAGAAGCAAGGCGTGTACACGGTTCAACCAAACCAAGCTGTTGGCCAAAAATGCCCAAGCGTAGAAGAGAAGCTATACTTCCAGAGTCCAATAAACACCGTCCACATGCGGCACATTGAAGAAACTCTGCAC
>JBJTHI010000087.1:0-10027 GCA_046094425.1 Burkholderiales bacterium
CAACTGGGCCGACTGCCTTGATCTCTCGCAACGCGCCGGGCAGCGCAGAGAGTGGCATTCGATCAATCTGATCACTGGCGGTGTGGAGGACAAAGCCCTCCTCCTGAGCCATGCCACCGAACACAACACCATCCACCATCCCAATCCGCTGGATGTTGGACAGCAAGGCTTCTCCGTCTGTCTCGTGGCGAGGGTATATCGCGGCGCGGTTGGGTACATCAATGAAAGTCAGACTGAAGCCGTCTTGCAGGGGAATCAATTGGTAGTCTGCTATGCCCGGATCGACGCCTCGAACCGACTCGCACCACACCCCGTAGGCCACAACAGACACCACCAAGTAAATGATCGACAGCGGCAGGGCCAGTACACCCCAGACAGCAACGCGTTTGAGTCGAGGCCAACCACCGCCACTGAAGTAGGCTGCAAAACAAAGCGCGATGACTACCAAGCCACCCAGCACCAAGGCCACGAATACAAAGAACAGCATTCCAAACACCATGCCAAAAGAATCCTCAGGGTACTGAACAGGGTAGTCAAGGCCTCAGCGCGGGCTGATTCACATTTTGTCTCCAGCCATTTAGCAGTCGATCAAACGCCTGAACGGTGCTTTGGAAATGCTCAACAGAACACAAAGCGCCCAGGGTGGACAGATACACCAGCATGCCGTCTCGCACCAAGTGAAACGTACAGCCGCCCCTTGGTGTGAAGGTTTTGCCACCAACGGCCCACGGCGCACTCACTTTTCTCTCCACCATGAAATCATCTTCGGTGAACGTGGTGGCAAGCGTTTGCGGGTTGCGGGTGAAGTGGCAAGCCTTGGTTTCGTTGCGCCAGCGGGTGACCCAAACAAACCATCCCGTCTGCGCCTCCTCCTTGGAGTCTGCATCAATGCAGAGCTTGGCGTAGATGCGCAAATCCTGTCGGTGGCGCCGATCGGAAAAGATCATGACGCCCAATCGGTCATCAGCTTGATCGGATCGCAGCCCGATGTCTGCCAGCGGAACATCCAAGGCCAGTACGGGGTGCTGGTCGTAGTTGGCTGGATTGCCATACGTCCACCCCGGCGAATCACGCATGTGGCGCGCTGGTACAGCGTACACACCCTCTGCACCTTGAAGCAAAACAGCAGATGGCGTGCAGGCCGCCAAAGCCGTGCAACAACAAAACCATAGACGCAGGCGGGTCGACATCTTCATACCTGTTTTTGCGTTATTTTTGGTTTGCGCCTTTGCACAACTCCGGCTTGCCGTCTTTGAATGCAGCCGTGATGCTGATGGGCATTTGGTTGGCTCCCAAAATCAGCAAATACGCCTGCCCATCCAAGCACAGTTTGCGAAATTTCCAAGCCTGCACCAAGCCTTCTACTTTGATGTCTTCTATCAACATCTCGTCCAAGGGCCGCTCGGGAGAGGAATAAGCAAGCGCAGAGATCAATAGCAACAAACCGCCGACAAGGTTGTTTTTCATGGGCCAGCCTTCTTTCATGCGCAGTCAATAGAATCTCAGTATGCATTCTCCAACGCCCCCCTTGGCCGACACCATGCGCCCCGTTCGCTCCCAATACGAAGACTTCATGCGCCATGTGTTGACCCACGGCGTACAAAAAGGCGACCGCACCGGCACCGGCACACGCAGTGTGTTCGGCCACCAAATGCGATTCAATTTGAATGAAGGCTTTCCACTGGTCACCACCAAAAAAGTCCACCTCAAATCCATCATCCTGGAGTTGCTCTGGTTTTTGCGTGGTGACAGCAATGTGGCCTGGCTGCAAGAACGTGGTTGCACGATTTGGGACGAATGGGCACCACCCAGCGGCGACCTGGGCCCCGTGTACGGCGTGCAATGGCGCAGTTGGCCCACCCCAGATGGTGGGCACATTGACCAAATTGCCGAGGTGGTGAAGCAGCTCAAAACCAACCCCGACTCGCGCCGCATCATTGTGAGCGCCTGGAATGTGGCCGACCTGCCCCGCATGGCCCTCATGCCCTGCCACGCGTTTTTCCAGTTTTATGTCGCGCCGGCCACCACGCCGGGCGGGCGGGGCCAACTCAGTTGCCAGCTTTACCAGCGCAGCGCCGACATTTTTCTGGGTGTGCCCTTCAACATTGCCAGCTATGCCCTGCTGACCCATATGCTGGCGCAGCAATGTGATTTGGACGTGGGCGACTTCATTTGGACAGGCGGCGATTGCCACATTTACAGCAACCACCACGAACAGGTGGCGCTGCAACTCTCGCGTGAGCCTCTGCCCTACCCGACCTTACACATCAAACGCAAACCAACGTCAATTTTTGACTACGAGTTCGACGACTTCGAGGTGCGCGACTACCAGCACCATCCTGCCATCAAGGCGCCGGTGGCTGTCTGAAACGCAACCCCCACCAATGAGCACCACCCGAAAAATCAGAGCCTGGATTTTCTTTTTTCTCTTGACGCCGACATTTGCAATCCAGGCTGCTGACGATAGTCAGTCGTTAGTCAACCGGGGTTTACTGTACCGAGTGGAGAAGGATGGGGCACTGGTATACGTTTACGGCACCCTGCATGTGGGACATGCCAAGTACTTTCCTCTTCAAGCGGCAGTCGTCCGGGCCTTGAACCAATCAGTCGCTTTAGCCCTTGAATTAGACACAGCACTTCCGTCGTTCGGCCGGATGGCTAGGACGTTCGGACGGCTTCCACCGGGGCATGATTTAACCCACCTTTTAGGTAGTGAACTTGCAAGTGCCGTGGCGAAATCAGTGGTGGAATCTGATCCACGCATTCCCTATGAATACGCCCTACAGCTCAAACCCTTCCTTGCTTACGGATCGATTGGGCCACGCATGCCCACAGGCTACTCTGGTCAATTTGGCTTGGAGTCTCACCTCCGCAAGTTAGCGATAGAAAGACGAATCTCCGTCCTTGAGGTGGAAGGCCCCCGCCGACAATTCGAAACGTTTGACGATGTCAAGCCCGCCTTACTCAAACAATTCATGCAAGACCGTCTCGACGGACAAAAAAGCGGGAAAAACTCCGCCGTCCTGGCTGATCTTCTGCGCGCTTGGGAGTCTGGAAATGAGCTGGCTTTGCGAGCCAATCTGGAAACGCCCGTCAGCGAGAACAAAGAGGTGGCCACGATGTATCGGGAGCGAATGTTCGACAGAAGAAACCGGGGCATCGCCAGTTTTATTGAGGCTCTCGCACGTCCTGGAGAACCTGCATTCGTCGCTGTTGGAGTGCTGCACCTTGTTGGGCAGAACGGACTCATTGCATTGATGCGCACCAAGGGCTTCAAATGCTCACGCATCGATTTGGCATCCATCGAGGACGGCCCAACCAGTTCTTCGGAAAACGCGCCGCATGACCTTAGGCAATAGCCACTTTCACTTTTTGACGACAAGTTAAACGCCTTCTGGGTTTGTTACCACCTTCTCCACACTGACTCAAAGTATGGGTGACGTTCAGACTGATTAACCAGGCACCTACCGGTTGGACTGAGTTTGTGGAGTGGATCAACCCAAGCGGTTTTATGACGATGTGCAATAAGACAAGAAATATCGGACACAGGTCATGCTGACCCGCCGCCAGCTCGGCACCCTGGCCTTGCTCACCTTGATGTGGGGCATCAATTGGCCCATGATGAAGTACAGCCTGCGCGAACTCTCGCCGCTGTACTTTCGGGCCATCACGATGACGGGCGGTGCCGTCGGCCTCTACCTGTTCTTTCGCTGGCGTGGCGTCTCAATGAATTTGCCGCGCTCAGAAATTGCGCGTATTGCCTGGCTGGCCTTGCCCAACATTCTGGGTTGGCACTTTTTCTCCATCATCGGTCTGCAAGCCTTGGCTTCAGGCCGCGCAGCCATTCTTGGATTCACCATGCCGGTATGGACGGTGTTGCTTGGTGTGTTGCTGCTCAAACAAGATTTGAGCCCGCGCGTGCTGCTCAGTGTGGTGGCTGCCGCAGCAGCGGTCGCATTACTCTCCGCCCAAGAACTTACCCAGCTCGCTGGCAAACCGCTGGGCGTGTTGTGGATGCAACTGGCCGCCATCAGTTGGGCCACCGGAACGCTGATGATGCGGCGAACCACCACCCGCTTGCCCACCGAAGCCGTCACCGTGTGGATGATGCTGATGGGCGCGGCATTCTTCTGGTGTGTGGCACCCATGTTAGAGCCCACGCCCCAACCTCAACACTTCAGCACCGGCCTGTGGTGGTCACTGGCCTATGGGGTGGTGTTGAACTACGGTTACGCCCAAGTGATTTGGTTTGGCATGGCACGCAACCTGCCGCCTGCTGCAAGTGCGTTCTCGGTGATGGCAGTGCCCTTGGTGGGCACTTTGTCGGCCACCTTGATCGTTGGCGAAGTGCCGCGTGCCTTGGACTGGGTGGCCGCCGCATGCATCATGGTGGCCATTGGGAGTGCGCTGCTGCCTAAGCGGGCGAATTGAAGCCTCTCTATTTGGAGAGCGCTTGCACAACTTCGTGTGGCGCTTGCACCAATTCAATCAACACGCCCTCCCCACTCACCGGAAACTCTGGGCTGGCTTTGGGATGAATGAAACAAATGTCGTGCCCCGCCGCGCCCTTGCGTATGCCACCAGGCGCAAAACGCAAGCCTTGCTGCGACAGCCACTGCACCGCTGCGGGCAAATCGTCTACCCACAGGCCAATGTGGTTGAGCGGTGTGGCGTGCACGGCGGGTTTCTTGTGCGGGTCTATCGGTTGCATCAAATCCACCTCGACTGCATGCGCGCCCTGCCCCAAGGTGCAAATGTCTTCATCCACGTTTTCACGCTCGCTGGAAAACGTGCCAGTGACTTGCAGGCCCAGCAAGTCCACCCACAAACGTTTGAGTTGTTCCTTGTCAGTTCCACCAATAGCAACTTGCTGTATCCCAAGAACCTGGAAAGGTCGGTTTGTCATGAAAGGCCCATCCATATTGAAATTAAACGGGCTGTAAGGTGTTGATACCCAGCTTGTGTTCAAGCCAGACTTCATCACCCACTCCGCGCAGCGCCAGGGTGAGTTGGCCTGTTGGCCAATCAATGTCAACGGTTCCGAAGTGCATGTCACCCACCAAGCCACCCAAACGATTTGGCCCGGCCTCAGTCGCATTTTTCCAGGGGTGCGTCAAGCCGCTGGAGGTCAAATCAAACAAGGGATAGGGCAGGCCCCGTGTCTCACGGTACAGCGCACCTATGTGCCTGTCGCCAGAGAGAAATACCACCCCGTGGGCGCGCGTGCGGGTCAGCAAATCAAACAAGCGCGCTCGCTCCAGCGGAAAGTTGCCCCAACGCTCCCAGCCATGACCTTCGGCCAGGACTTGAATGCTCGAAACTATCAACCGGACCTGGGCGTCTTCTCGAAGCCGCGCTTCCAACCAGGCCCATTGAGTTGAACCGAGCAGGGTTTTGTTCGGGTCGGGGTCGGGCACGAAACGTTCTTTACCGACAGCGCCCCGCTGGTCGGTGAGCTTCAGATCAGAACGAAACCACCGTGTATCGAGCATGATGACTTGAACCCGTTGGCCCTTGGGGCCAAACACTCTTGCGCTGTAAACACCTTCGCGCTGGCGCACAGGGTCTGAATCGGCCAGGCCCCAAAACTTCAGGAACTCGTCCTTGGCGGCCTGTTTGTGCGCGAACGAAGCGCCACCATCGTTCAAGCCAAAGTCATGGTCATCCCAGGTGGCCATGTGGGGCACCGTTTGCCGCAAACGAGCAAAAGCGGGCGACAGGGCTTGTGTTTCATAAGCCCGTGCCATACGGGCGGCCGACCAGGGTTGCTCGCTCGCATATACGTTGTCACCGGCAAACAAAAACAAATCGGGACGACTGGCCAGTACCGCTTGCCAAATGTGCTGCGGCTTGTTTTGGTCGTTGCACGATCCGAATGCGATGCGTCGCAGCGGAGCACGGTCTTCACGACTTGACAGCAAACTGGGGACGTGCGCTGCGCCCTGGCACCCGGCCAAGGCCACAACACTGCCAAGCAAGGCGCGCCGCTTCATGGCTTATGCAAAACGCAATATGACTTGATCCACCGCCAAACTTTCCCCCTGGTTGGCAGTCACCTCGGCCACCACGGCGTCTTGTGTCGCCACCAAGATGTTTTCCATCTTCATGGCCTCGATCACGGCCAACTTTTCGCCTGCCAGCACTTTCTGGCCCACTTTCACGGCCACATCACGCAACAAACCGGGCATGGGGGAGAGCAAAAATTTGGAGAGGTCGGGTGGCGACTTGAAGTGCATCAACTGCGAGAGCGCCGCAGCACGCGGGGTTAACACCTTGGCGTCGATCTGCGCGCCGTTGTGGCGCACGCGGTAAGCCAAACCCACGCGCTCCACCTGGGCACAAATAGGCTGGCCGTTGATGCGCGCATGCAGCACGGGCTCGCGCAGCGGGCTGTAGAACGCCACTCGGTAAGTTTGCTTTTCTACGGTGACCACCACGGCGTCGCCATCCAAATGCATTTGAACGGGCAGGTGCTCCGTTTGACCCTCGCCCAAATCGTTGACCACCACAAAGGCTTGGCCTGCCTGTACCGCATGACCGGCCAACTGCCCGGTGATGCCACTGGCGCGTCGCCTGTGCATGCGGTGAACGGCGGCTGCCAACACACGCAGTAAGAGTGGCGATTCATGGCGCACCATGCGCGTTGAAAAGCCCTGGGCAAAGTGCTGGGCGATGAAACCTGTGTTGAAACGCCCGGCCACAAAGTCGGTGTGGGCGAGCAAAGCCGCTTGAAAAGGAATGTTGGTGTGCACGCCACCAATCACAAAGGCGTTGAGCGCTTCACGCATGCGCGCGATGGCGTCTTGCCGATCACGGCCATGAACAATCAATTTGGCGATCATGGAGTCGTAGTGCATGGAAATTTCGCTGCCTTCGACCACGCCGGTGTCCACGCGCACGCCACCATGCACCACACCATTGGCATGGTTGGAAGGGCCGGTGGCTTTGTGGGTTTCGGCGTTGCTACCCGGCGGTGGCAGGGTCTCCTGCGGCGGTTGAAACTTCACCAACCGACCAATGGAGGGTAAAAAACCCCGCACCGGGTCTTCTGCATTGATGCGGCATTCCATGGCCCAGCCTCGGCGTTGCACCTGGGCTTGTGTGAATGAGAGGGGCTCGCCTGCCGCCACACGAATCATTTGTTCCACCAAGTCCAGCCCCGTGATGCATTCGGTCACCGGGTGCTCCACCTGCAAGCGGGTGTTCATCTCCAGAAAATAAAAACTCTGGTCTTTGCCCACCACGAACTCCACCGTGCCTGCACTTTGGTAGTTCACCGCTTTGGCCAAGGCCACTGCCTGCTCGCCCATGGCCTTGCGTGTGGCTTCGCTGATGAAGGGGGACGGCGCTTCTTCAATCACTTTCTGGTGGCGGCGCTGGATGGAACATTCGCGCTCATTCAGATAAACCACATGGCCTTGCGAGTCGCCCAAAACTTGAATTTCAATGTGGCGAGGTTCTTCTACAAACTTTTCGATGAACACCCTGTCATCGCCAAAACTGTTGCGCGCTTCGTTCTGGCAACTGGTGAATCCGTCAAACGTTTCTTTGTCGCTGTAGGCGACGCGCAAGCCCTTGCCACCGCCACCGCTGCTCGCTTTGATCATCACTGGGTAGCCAATGTCCTTGGCAATTTGTACCGCTTGCTCAGGCGACTCAATCGCGGCGTTGTACCCGGGAATGGTGTTGACTTGGGCCTGCGTGGCCAACTTTTTGGACGCGATCTTGTCGCCCATGGCGGCAATGGCCGCGTGTTTGGGGCCGATGAAAACAATGCCCGCTTCTTCCACCTTGCGGGCAAACTCTTCGTTTTCGCTCAGAAAGCCATAACCGGGATGCACCGCCTGCGCACCCGTTTGCTGGCAAGCGGCGATGATTTTGTCCATCACCAAATACGACTCTCGGCTGGGGGCGGGGCCGATGTGAACCGCCTCGTCTGCGAGTTCCACATGGCGTGCGTCGCGGTCGGCATCGGAGTACACCGCCACCGTTTTGATGGCCATCTTGCGCGCTGTTTTGATGACGCGGCAGGCGATCTCGCCGCGATTAGCAATCAGAATCTTCTTAAACATAGAGTGCCTCCATCGCGGCAAGATCGCCTGTATATGCTTCGCATGACATGCCATCTGACTTAGTCGCTGCATAACAAAGAGGAATCAGACTCTTTTGCAACATAGTTGTGTCCTTCAAATCAAGGCTTAGTTGGAGGATGACTGGCCTCTTGAATGAGGCTGAATGCATCATCACCCAATCTGGCTACGAGCCAAGTTCGCAGTTGCCGCAGATCATGCGGGGTCAGCGCATGCGTTAGCTGAATACGCACTTCGCGCGAGCCGTTGGCTGCATCCGTCAATAGCAGACCGGTCGCCGCAGGTAGCCATGCCCGCAACTCTTGCAACAGGGCCTGCGCTCTAGGTGGGCGCTCGCCGGAGACCGCGTCCAATTTTTGTGTCAACTCTTGCAATCGATTGGTCAGCGCACCTAATTTTTGGTCGCGTTCGTTGCCAAGCCGGTTCATGTCAGTCAACTGCACATCACCCGCCCGCCGGAACTCCAGCTTGGCGTCAGCAATGCGTTGTGCTGCCAAAAGCGGCCTGACCGCCATCACGAGCCGGGCCTGCTCGGCCTCGCCCAGCACGGTCAAGCGGATGGTTCGAGCACGAGGTTCAATTTCTTTGCCCAGCAGGGCCGTGCCGGTTGTTCGTTCTAACTGTTCCAAGGCCCTTTGCGCCGCACCCTGAAAAACCTCGTCCTGCACCAAGCGGTATCCCATCCAAACGCTGGGCACCAACACCACGACCAGCCCCAAACCAATGACGCCACGGTGTAGCGCGCGGGTACGAAGATCCAGCTCAGCCACCGAGGGAAGGCGCAGGATGCGGGCCACCGTCAGCGTTGCGACAGCAATGAACACGCTGTTAATCAGGAACAGGAACAATGCCCCTGCAGCCATGTCCCAGCGCCGATGAGCGATACCAAATCCCACGGTACACAGTGGAGGCATCAATGCAGTGGCGATGGCCACGCCGGGAACAATGTTGTTAAAACTACGCCGGGTGATGGCCACCATGCCGGCCGCACCACCAAAGGCAGCAATCAACACATCCCACAAGCTGGGAGAGGTGCGGGCCAGTAGTTCCGATCCCGGCTCGTTCAAAGGGCTGAGCGTGAAATACAGCGTGGATGCAAGCAAACTCAGGGCAGCGAAGACGAGCAGGTTCAAGCCGGCGGTGCGAATGAGTCTCAGGTCGGCGACCGCTGCGCCATACCCCACCCCGACGATGGGCCCCATCAGGGGTGAAATCAGCATGGCACCGATGATCACTGCGGTGGAGTTAACGTTCAATCCCACTGAGGCGATCAACATGGCAAAGAACAGCACCCACAAATTGGTACCGCCAGCGCGGGCACCGCTTCGAATAGAAGAGTCGATGTCAGCTGCCGGTGCCTGGTCTTGCCTCAGGTCGAACCAACGGAACAGGTCAAGATTCATTCGTGGTTCTCCGTGGGCAGGGAATGTGCATCTTTGTCCGGGCTGGTGAACAGCACCAAAGCTGGGGTTTGTGCAGCCACAACCTGCTTGATTTCACTCGCGGGCACATCACGCACTTGTGCAAACACAGAAGCGCAACACAGCGAAACAATCACCAGTGCGCAGAACCTCGAATAGATCCCAGCTTTTTTCATCGGTTCCTCCTGAATTAGATTGGTATCTTTCAAAGTGGAATATTCCCGTGCTTGCGCCACGGGTTTTCCAGCTTTTTGTGTTTCAACATCGCCAACGAGCGGCAAATGCGTTTGCGTGTTTCGTGCGGCTGAATCACGTCGTCGATGTAGCCACGGCTGCCAGCCACAAACGGGTTAGCGAAACGGGCTTTGTATTCCGCCTCACGTGCCGCGAGTTTCTCGGGGTCGTTTTTTTGTTCTCGGAAGATGATCTCCCCCGCGCCCGTGGCGCCCATCACCGCAATTTGAGCAATTGGCCAGGCGAAGTTCACCTCGCCCCGCAGGTGTTTGGGTGGCATCC
>JBJTHI010000088.1:0-42935 GCA_046094425.1 Burkholderiales bacterium
CGCCGTGGGGGTGGCGGGCAAAGGGTTCGGCCACCACAGCCACATGGGGCGGTGGGCGGCCCATGATGGCCAGGTCGACCTCACCGGCTTCCAGTTGAGCAATCACGGCTTCGCGGTTGGCAATGCTCACATCCAACTCAATGTGGGGGTGCTGGGTGTGAAACTGCGCGATCAAACGCGGGGCGAAATAGCGTGTGGTGGTGACCAAGGCGATCTTGACTTTGCCTTGATGCACGCCAAGCAATGCATCCAGCGCATCGCTGGCATCGCGCAGGCTCTGCGCCACGCGCTGGGCATAGGGCAGCAAAGTTTGCCCGGCGGGGCTCAACACCAAATTGCGGCCGCGCTTTTCAAACAGCGGCACCCCGACCAACTCAGAGAGCTGGCTCATTTGCATGGAGACCGCAGGCTGTGTGAGGTGCAAGGCCTCGGCGGCACGCGCCAGGCTCGATGTTTCACCGGCGATGATGAAAATCTGCAACTGGCGCAAAGTGGCGTGGCGCAGGCGGTCGGTCATGGTTGCGCAGGGGGTGTGGTTCGTATCCGCAGTATGGCTGGGCACATTGTAGGAAGGCCGTTCCGTACAGGCTGCCACCTATAATTTCGCCCTCTACAGCGCCTTGTTCACCTCGGTCGTGGCGCACCAAGCCTCGCCTGGCTCTTCCTCTTTGGCTCCCACCTCGCATCCCATGCCTGAACTCAGCAAATCTTTTGAACCTTTCGCCATTGAAGCCCATTGGGGGCCATTGTGGGAAGCCAGCGGTGTCTATGAGCCCACGTTGGATGCGAGCAAACCGTCGTTCTGCATTCAACTGCCTCCGCCCAATGTGACGGGCACGCTGCACATGGGGCATGCGTTCAACCAAACCATCATGGACTCGCTCACGCGCTACCACCGCATGCGTGGCCACAACACGCTGTGGCTGCCGGGCACCGACCACGCGGGCATTGCCACGCAAATCGTGGTGGAGCGCCAGTTGCAGGACAAAGGCCAAACCCGTCACGACCTGGGGCGCAAAAACTTTGTCGCTAAGGTGTGGGAGTGGAAAGAAGAAAGCGGCTCCACCATCACCCGCCAAATGCGCCGCATGGGCGATTCGGTGAGCTGGAAGCACGAGTACTTCACCATGGACGAGAAATTGTCCAAGGTGGTGACCAAAACCTTTGTGCAGTTGTATGAAGAGGGGCTGATTTACCGTGGCAAACGCCTGGTGAATTGGGACCCGGTGCTCAAGTCCGCCGTGTCTGACCTGGAAGTAGAAAGCACCGAAGCCGATGGCAAGATGCACTACATCACTTACCCGTTCAGCAAAGGGCCTCAGTCCATTGCCGGGGAATTGCAACGTGGCATGACCATTGCCACCACACGCCCTGAGACTATGCTGGCCGACGGTGCTCTGGCCGTTCACCCCGAAGACGAACGCTATAAACATTTGGTAGGCCAGATGGTGGACTTGCCGCTGTGCGACCGGCAAATTCCCATCATTGCCGACGACTTTGTGGACCGTGAATTTGGCTCGGGCTGCGTGAAGATCACCGGCGCCCACGACTTCAACGACTACGCCTGCGCACAGCGCCACGGCCTGCCGCTCATCACCATTTTCACCCTGGATGCCAAGGTCAACGAGAACGGGCCACAGGCCTACCAAGGCATGGATCGTTTCGACGCCCGCAAGGCCGTGGTGCGCGACCTGGAAGCACAAGGCTTTTTGCTGGAGATCAAACCCCACAAACTCATGCTGCCCATTTGTGCTCGCACCGGCCAGGTGGTGGAACCCATGCTCACCGACCAATGGTTTGTGGCCATGAGCAAGCCCGACAAAAACGGCCAGAGCATTGCGCAAAAAGCGATTGATGTGGTGCAAAGCGGCGAGGTGAAGTTTGTGCCCGAACAATGGGTCAACACCTACAACCAGTGGATGAACAACATTCAAGACTGGTGCATTTCGCGCCAGTTGTGGTGGGGCCATCAAATTCCCGCTTGGTACGGTTCAAACGGCGAGCTTTTCGTGGCCGAGAACGAAGAAGACGCACGTACACAAGCCAAGGCCAAGGGCTACAGCGGTGAATTGAAGCGCGATGAAGATGTGCTCGATACCTGGTACTCCTCGGCCCTGGTGCCTTTCTCCAGCCTGGGTTGGCCCGAAAAAACCAAAGAACTTGATTTGTTTTTGCCCTCCAGCGTACTGGTCACGGGCTTTGACATCATTTTCTTCTGGGTGGCGCGCATGATCATGATGACCAAGCACTTCACAGGAAAAGTGCCCTTCCACCATGTCTACATCCACGGCCTGGTGCGTGATGCGCAGGGCAAAAAGATGAGCAAGTCCGAAGGCAATGTGCTCGACCCGGTGGACTTGATTGACGGCATTGAACTGCCTGCCCTGCTGGACAAACGAGTCGTTGGCTTGCGCAAGCCGGAAACTGCGCCGCGTGTGCGCAAAGACACCGAGAAAGAATTCCCTGAAGGCATTCCCGCCTTCGGTGCCGATGCACTGCGGTTCACGTTTGCTTCATTAGCAAGCCTGGGAAGAAACATCAACTTCGACAGCAAACGCTGCGACGGCTACCGCAACTTCTGCAACAAACTTTGGAACGCCACCAAGTTTGTGCTGATGAATTGCGAAGGACAAGACTGTGGACTGAACGACAGCGATGAATTGCAGTTTTCGCAAGCTGACTTGTGGATCACCGGCGAGCTGCAACGTGTAGAAGCCGCCGTGGCCCAAGGTTTTGCCGACTTCCGTTTGGACAATGTGGCCAGCAGCATCTACCAGTTTGTATGGGACGAATACTGCGACTGGTACATCGAAATCGCCAAGGTGCAAATTCAAAACGGCAACGCAGCGCAGCAACGCGCCGCGCGCCGCACCTTGATTCGGGTGCTGGAAGTGGTGCTGCGTTTGTTGCACCCCATCACGCCCTTCATCACCGCCGAACTGTGGGAACGTGTGGCCCCCGTAGCGGGCCGCAAACCTGAAGGCGACACGGTGGGCGTGGTGGCCGCGCCCTACCCTGTGGCCCAGCCTGAGCGCATCAATCAAGAGGCCGATGCGTGGATGGCTCACCTGAAAGCCTTGGTGGGCACCTGCCGCACCTTGCGCAGCGAAATGAGCCTCTCGCCCGCCACGCGCGTGCCTTTAATGATCTGGGGTGATGCGGCTTTCGTAACGTCGGCAACCCCTGTGCTCAAAGCGCTGGCGAAAGTATCAGAGGTGCAGGTCTTCCAAGATGAGGCCGCTTTCTCCGCAGCCACACGCAACGCGCCGGTGGCCGTGCAAGGCGAGACACGGTTGGCATTGCATGTGGAGATTGATGTGGCCGCCGAGAGCGAGCGTTTGAGCAAAGAAATCGCGCGCTTGCAAGGTGAAATGGCCAAAGCGCAAACCCAACTCTCGAACGAGAGTTTTGTGGCGCGTGCGCCTGCTGCCGTGGTGGAACAAATGAAGCAGCGTGTGGCCGACTTCGGTGCAACCTGTGGCCGATTAACCGACCAACTGAGCCGTTTGCGCGGCGGCGTTTGAGCGCGCGCGCTCTGGCGTGAGCAATTGATCCAAGCGCCGGGCCACTTCCCAGCCCGCGCGCTGCCAGGCGTCTACCGTTTGAGGAGCAACTTGCTGAGTGATTTGGACTTGGGGCTGCGCGGCCAACAGGCTCCACGCGGCGTCGCCACTTTCTTCTGCCACCCCATCCAACCAAGCCGCCGCAATCATGCCGCTGCCCAAAGCCTTCGTGAGTGCAGCCACGGGCAACACCGCTGCGGGTGCGGTACTGACCCAGACTTGATGGCGTTTGCAAAACCGCATCAAAGCGTCGTTCAAACACAGCCCCTGCGCGGGAGACCACTGGATGCACAGCGCGTCGGCCTGTTGCAACAACGCCTGCTGTGTGAGATGGGTGATGCTCCAACGTGACCACACGGCGTCTTGCGCCGGCAGTTCAGGATCCCAGCCCACCACCTGAGCCCCCATGCTGGCCAGCCATTGCGCCAAGGGCTTGGATGCTCGCGACAGCCCCAGTAAACCCACTGTGCTGCCGCCGAGTTCACGTCCCATCCACTGCCCATCCACATTGGTCACAGGCACTTTGCGCAGCAAAGAGAGCATCGCAGCCAGCATGAACTCCGCTTGCGCCCGCGATCCGGACAAAGTACTACCCACCCAGTTCACGCCCGCATGCTCGCAGGCGACGCGCTCTTGGGTGTCGGCCGCTTCACTCACTCGGCCCAGCGCCTTCAAACGCGGCGCTTGCAACAACCATGCACTGTCTACTTTGATGCTGCTGGGAAGAACCACTGCCTCGACATCGTGCAAGGCCAAACGCAGTCCGCGTGGGTCGGCGGCTAGCTCTGGTGCAAAACGGGTGCTGTACCGCGAAGCCAGCCAGTCCAGAACGTTTTTTTCTAGTTTTTCTACGATCAACAACTGCATAGGAACCAGGCGCTCGGAAAAGGGTGCGGTGTGTCAATCCGTCTGATTGGACTATTCGGCCATTCACTGGCAGGACACGGGGCGGTGTCAGAATCGCCCCTTCAAACTAAGTCGCTATTGTAAGCAAATGTTAATCAAAAAAGCCATCTTTCCCGTTGCAGGCCTGGGCACGCGTTTTCTCCCCGCCACCAAAGCCCAACCCAAAGAAATGCTGCCGGTGGTGGACAAGCCACTGATTCAGTACGCCGTGGAAGAAGCCTATGCGGCCGGCGTGCGCGAAATGATTTTTGTGACCGGCCGCCACAAACGCCCGATTGAAGACCACTTCGACATGACGTTTGAATTGGAAGTGGCCCTGGAGCAAGCGGGCAAACAAGAACTCCTCAAGGTAGTGCGCAGCGTCAAACCCGACGACATGGAGTGCATTTATGTGCGCCAGTCCCAAGCCCTGGGCCTGGGCCATGCGGTGTTGTGCGGCCAAAAGTTAATAGGTAATGAAGCCTTTGCGGTGCTGCTGGCCGACGACTTGATGGTGCACAGCCAGCCGGTGCTGGCACAAATGGTGGAGCAGTACAGCGAATGGCGTGCGTCCATCATCGCAGTGCAAGAAGTACCGAAAGAGCACACACGCCGCTACGGCATTGTGGCGGGCACGTCGGTGAACGAACGCATGATGGACGTGACCCGCATCGTTGAAAAGCCCGCCCCCGAAAACGCCCCTTCCCTCTTGGGCGTGGCGGGCCGCTACATTTTGACGCCTGGTGTTTTCCACGAAATCAGCAACCAACCACGCGGTGTGGGTGGTGAGATTCAACTCACCGACGGCATTGCGGGCCTCTTACGCAGAGAAAAAGTATTCGCCTACCGTTATGAAGGCAAGCGTTACGACTGCGGCAGCAAAGAAGGTTTTTTGGAGGCCAATGTGGAACTGGCCTTGACCCACCCCGAACTGGGCTCGGGCTTCCGCGACTACCTCAAGAGTTTGACCCTTTAAGTGGGTGCTTCAGCGCCTGCGCAAATAGTGAATGAACTCGTCCCCCACCGGCGTTTGCTCTAACAGCTCGTTGCCGGTTTGCCGGGCAAAGGCTTGAAAGTCACGCACCGAGCCGGGGTCGGTAGCGACCACCTTGAGCACCTCGCCGCTTTGCATGTCGGCCAGGGCTTTTTTGGTTTTCAAAATGGGCAGTGGGCAGTTCAGGCCCCGGGTATCGAGTTCTCTCGTGGCATCCATCAAGCACCTCACGCAGGAAAAACACCGGTGGACAAATAACGGTCGCCCCGGTCGCACACGATGAACACCACGGTCGCGTTGTCCACCTGTTGCGCTATTTGCAGCGCCACCCAACAAGCGCCGGCTGCCGAAATACCCGCGAACAAGCCTTCTTCACGCGCCAGGCGGCGTGCCATGTCTTCGGCGTCTGCTTGGCTCACGTGAACAATGTCATCCACTCCGGTGGGATCGTAAATTTTCGGCAAATAGGCCTCGGGCCATTTGCGTATGCCGGGAATGCGTGAACCTTCTGCGGGTTGGGCACCGACGATACGCACTGCTGGATTTTTCTCTTTGAGAAAACGCGACACCCCCGTGATGGTGCCCGTGGTGCCCATGGCGCTGACAAAGTGTGTGATTTGCCCGTGGGTATCACGCCAAATTTCGGGGCCCGTGGTCTCGTAATGAATGCGCGGGTTGTCAAGGTTGGCGAATTGGTCCAACACCACACCCTTGCCTTCGTTTTGCATTTGGGTGGCCAAGTCGCGTGCGTACTCCATGCCGCCCGTGCGTGGCGTGAGGATGAGCTCCGCGCCAAAAGCCTTCATGGTTTGGGCGCGTTCAACCGACAAGTCTTCCGGCATGATGAGCACCATGCGATAACCACGAATAGCCGCGGCCATCGCCAGCGCAATGCCGGTGTTGCCCGAGGTGGCTTCAATCAAGGTATCGCCGGGCCGGATTTGACCGCGTTCTTCGGCACGCCGAATCATGCTGATGGCGGGGCGGTCTTTCACCGAACCAGCAGGGTTATTGCCCTCCAGCTTGCCCAGCAACACATTGCCACGCGCCTGAGCAGCTGTAGGAACAACCCGCTGCAGGCGAACCAAGGGTGTGTTGCCAATCACGTCCTCCAGCACAGCATAGGTTGGACGATGGGCCACAGTGATCTGAGAGAAGTTTGGGGGTGGTGCCTCGGGTCGGAAACCGACTACCTATAAAAAATTCAAAGTTAGCGGGATTCTGGCGGGGCGGCGTGCTGCCATTTTAGCGCAAGCTCAGACTTTGCCTTTGACACGTTCAAATGTCCGCAACCCGCCCAGGCCGAGCATGCCAGTGAGCAAAACCATGAGGGTTTCATTGTCAATGGCCGGGAGGGGCGGCACCACAACCCCCAGAACCCCAACAACCCACGGCAGTATTGGCTGGATAACGAACTGGTATGCCAGCCCCACAACGCACACCCACCCGGTGGCCGGTCGCCAGCCGCCACGAAACAGGTCGGTGCTGGCCTCGGCCTTGTTGATCTCCATCTGACCCAGTGCCAGGCGCACGTCGGCATCCAGCACCGCGAGGTCTCCGCGTTGCGCCAACTCCATTGCCTTGAGCTTGGCGTCGGCGGCTTGCTGAGGGTCGGGAATGATCTTGTCAAAGAGATTGCCGAGCACAGGAATGATTGCTTGCCACATCACGAATACTCCCAAATAACATTCTTTGGCAAGTTCGCCCCACCAATGCCCAAATGCACAAAGTTGTTGGCGATGCCGATGCGGCTGATGCCGTGTTTGAGCGCCAGGCGTACCAGTTCAAAGCGTTCAGCCCCCGAAGCGCAGGCAATGTCGGCGCATGTGCCCATCGTGTGCTCGCCGTTCTTGTGGCCCTTTTTGACTTCAACTGGGTGCGACCAGTGTCGATAGCCTGACGTGATGGTCATGGGCTTGCCGTACTCGGTGCGGATGGTTTGCAGCAACGACATGAATTCTGGTTGCATGCAGCACTGCGCTGTGTGTTTGCAGCGGAACTCTGCCTCTAAAAAATTTGGGTAGCGAGACCAATCCATGTGGGCACCTTTTGAAGATGCCCACATTCTTTGGTCAGTCAACCTCGGCGGCGGATTTTTGTTCCTTCTGTTCGATGCGCTCAATCTTATCTTCCGCTTTGCGCACCGCCTCAGACAGCGCCCTGTCAGATGCAGCGCCCTTGTCGTGCATGCGAGCCAGGCTGCGCACCTCTGCGGTGATCGAGCGAATCAGCGATGCCTCACGCGCCTCTTTGCGCTCTTGTTCCAACTCCAAGTCCACAGGGCGTGCCTTGATGCCCAGCGTCTGCATGGCCGCATACTTGGGCTGCACCGGCAGGCCTGAACGATCCACGCCCGTGAAGTCACCCAGCGGGGTTTCAATCACTGAATCAGTGGCGTTGGCAATGGCGTCTGCCACGCGCTGCGAGTGGTAGCCCCCGAGTGATATTGCAGGCAGCAGTTGCCCGGCCATCCACTTGGCCCGCTTGGCTGCGGCCTCGGCTGCGGTGTCGTTCTTGTCCGTCACTTCTCTGCCGCTGAACATGTCGCGGTTGGCAAACAGGGCCGTGAAGGTTGAAAGAACCGGGTGGCTGGGCATAAATGGCGCAGGCACAGGCATGCCCCCTGCCTGGTTGTTCAGGTCGAACATGTCACCGCCAGGCACCACACGCGAAGCGTCCAGGAAAATCGGCAGGCCGGTTTTCTCGTCGTAGCCCAGGCGAATCGTCTTGGGCGTGCCAATGGCGCTGCTGCCTTGCATGCGTTCGGGCAATGCGTCGCGCTCGGCCTTCTCCAGCGCCTTGCTCTTGTACTCGGCCTGCACGCCAGGCAATGCGTCTTTGGCCCGCCCTGCCATGTCCATCACAATGTCCATCCAGTCGTCGTCTTCGTCGGCTGCGGCCATGGCGTAGCCAATGGCGTTGATGCCCCACAGCACAGCCGCCGGTGCTGCCATGCGCCACGGATACACGGCGGCGGTGTGCAGCAGTGCGGGAATGGCCTTGTATGTCCACGCAAAGAACGGCAAACCGTAATCTCGAACATTGCGAGCACCTTTGGGCAGGTCGTCATAGGTGAAGATGTACCGTGTGGCGTAGTCCACTGCGTCGTCCGGGCTCAAGCCCTGGTTGCGTGCGTCGCTGTAAATCAGGTATTTGAAAAATGAATCCTCGAACTCGTAGGCGTTTCTGAGGTTTTGCCGCATGCCCATGGCCAGCGCATTCATCACCTGGTTGGTGGCTCGCCGGGCGCGGCTCTCGTCCAGTTTCATCAAGTCTTGCAACTCTTTAGGCATGGCCTGGGCGAATTCTTCTTGGCTGAAGCTGCCAGCAAACAGCCCTGCTTTGCGGGCTTCTGCCACCATAGGTGCGCCAGTCTTCAGGTCGCGCACAGCGGCCACGTACTTGTGGGCATCCCAAAGCGACACACCGGCAAAGTGCGCCATGCTCAGGTTGCCCATCATGTTGTTGAAGTGGGCCACCGGGTTGAGGGCCGTCTTGCCTTCTTTCCACAAGCCCAGCGCCTCGCGGTAAATCTGCATGGCTTCACTGGCGTCTTCAAACCGCGACAGGTGGCTCATCACGTCTTCGCGCACATAAAGCCCGGCCAGTTTGCCGTAGCGCTTCACGCCGCCCGTGCCCTCAATCTCAGTGTCGGGCACCTTCACCCAGCCTTTGGCCTCGGTCTTGCGTGCCCATTCTGTGTTGTTGGCCAGGTTGTTGAACAGCCGCCCCAGTGCAATGTCCCGCTGCATGCTGGTGTAACCCTTCACAAACCTGAAGAGCGCGTCCCGGTTTTCGCCCATTTGGGCACGCTCGCTGGGTGTCCAGTCGCGCCACACAACCACCGTTTCTTTCGCCATCTTGGGCGCGTTGGGGTCTTTTAACTCCAGCTTGCCCTGGTGCAGCTTCCAATGCGGGTCGCGCACCTCATAGCCCATGGCCGTCCACTGCTCCACCGCATCAACAGAAATCTCTTCAAACAGCCCGCGCCCCTTCAAAGAGCCGCCGCCAATGCCACGCATGGTGGGGGAGCCAGTGCGGAACATGTTTTTGACGGACTCAGCCAAGCCATCCCCCAGCATGTCGGGCCGGTTGTAAAGGCGCGGCAGGTAGCGCCCACGCCAGCGGTCTGCGCTTTCTGCGCTCAACATCCCCAGCTCCACCAGCTCATAGGTCTGCTGATCCATCGTTTTGGTAATCGCGTCGGCCACCTTCACCGCATGTTCAGGCGGCACCACGCCGGGGGCGACCATCTTTTCCACAATGTCAGACACCATGGCCCGGTCGGCCTCCGTCATGGCGCTCATTTCCTTGGCCACGTTGGCCGACGTGCGCTTGGCCTCTTCAATGGTCGTCTTCATCTGGCGAAGTTGCTTGCGCAGCTCAGGGCTGGCCATGCGCATGCCAAACATCACTTGGAGTGGTTTGGTGGCCGCGTCCAGCTTGTGCAGCGCCACCTCACCCAGGCGAAACTTCACACGGCCCAAGGCGTCTCGGTTGTGGCTCTGGTCAAAAGTCGATGCTTGGCGCCGTACCGGACGAGTCAAATCCAAGTCAGCCCCGCCTTGCGCTTGACCATGAAATGCGGTCATGAAGCGCACGGCATCACTTCCAGCGCTGGGCAACTGGCGGCGCAGTCCTTTGAGCATGTGGCGCAAATCGGCCAGTGTGGTGCTGCCCAGGTCTTGACCCAATGCTGCGGCCATCTTGGTGAAACCGTTGTCACGCAACCAATTGCGCAACGCGCCCACATATTCGCTCAACGTGCGGCGAATTTTTGCTGGCAGTTTCTCGTAGGCGCGTCGCCCCTCAAGTTCAGCCAAAAATTCTTCGGTCTCCAAAATAGCCTGTTCAGCCACTGGTAAGTTGGCAGACTGCTTGCGCAAGCCCTCCAAGCGAACCCCGGCCTCTTGGGCCATCGCTTGCATGCCAGTGCGGCCACCCATCTTGCGATAAAGTGAGGTCAGGGCAAACTTGAGTTTTTCGCCGCCTGGATCGCTGGCGTTGCCGCGCAAAACCTGATGCACCCGTTCATGGAACAGCGTTTCCTCGGCCAGCTCTACAGAAGGAATGTTCTCTTGGATCAGATAGACCTTGCCTCGATAAGCCACGCCGGTTATGCGCTCGTCGGTGCTGGCGTTGTCATAGCCCTGCTTTTGCGCATGCGCAAGAATCGGCTGCGGCAAGTCGCTGAACGTCGGTGCCACTACCACTGCCTGACCGCCACCCTGCCACTCGGCGGTGATGCGGCTGATGGTGGCGTCCAGCAAGGCTCGGCTGATGGGGGCACTTCCGGGGGCAAAGCGTGATCTGTTGAACATCGCCACGCCCTGATCGGTTTCTTTGGTCAACGAAGGCGCCATGTCTTTCTTGGCGCCCCCCAGCTTTTCGCCGAAGTCGTCAATGGCCTTCGCGCTTGGGAAACGGGTCACGCCGTCAGATGTCGGCGTGGTGGGTTCATTCGGGGGTGGTTTCGAGGGCTGCTGCGCCGCCATGCCACGCGAAAACGCAGAATCCGCAGTAAATGCCCAATCGCTGCTCGTGGCGGGCGTGTCGCTTTGGAGTTTAGAGAACACCCCGCGCACGTATTGCCGCGCCTCGGTGCTGGTGATTCCGCGAAGGAATGAAGCCGCGTCATTGAATTTGAATTTCTCGGCCATGTCGGCCAGCCAGTCCACCACGGTGCGGTAAGCCCGCGCTCCCATGCCGGTGTTCTCAATGCCGCCCTGGTTCTTTTCTGCCAGCTGCGCAAGCGCTTCATCCACGCCACGGGCGCGGGCGTAGTCTTCACCGCTCTGGCGGGCAGCCTTGCGGCCTTCTTCACTGGCGGCCCAACGTTTGGCCTCTGCGCGCACCCAGGCGTCCCTGTTGTAGAGTTCAAGCATCTGGGCCTGGTATTCATCCCGCGTCAGGAATCGGCGCAGCCCGTAATGGAGCAGTTCATGCCAAAGCGTTCTGACAGCGGCCGCCCGGCTGGGGATTTGGTCACGGAAAAGGTGGATCCGCCCTTGATAGACGGCCCCAGAAACGGCGTCCTGCTGACCGACTCCTGGAAGCACGCCCAAAGCCGTGTCCAGCATCCGCACGGGGGCCTTGTGCACAAACTCGGCCAAAAGCTCTTCCACTACCTGCGCCAGCTCGCCAGTTGATATTCCAGGGCCATTGCCCTGTGAACGCACGATGCTGGGGTTAGTTTGGTCGAAGGTGCCTTGGTTGCCGGTCAAGGATTTGATTTGCTCATTGGAGAAGGCGATAAATGTGCCGTCATCAATTTTCACGCCGTCATACCCAAGAACCTCAACTTCCTCCTTAAAGTTTGGCCTCGACCCGCTTTTGCGGTACTGTGCTGCGGTCATCTTGTAAGGTGATCGCAGAGCCAAATACACGGGCATGATATTGGCACCAGCAGATGCAACCGTTTCCCCGTCGCGTTGCGTAACCCCCGCGTAGCCCGCAGCTCCGCTCCACGGACCGCTGTCGCTGCGACGGCCTGGGCTGGAGTCAAAGAAAAATCTGTTTTTATTGTCTACACCAAGTAGCCACTTGTTGGCCGTGGGAGCGCCCGCGTAAAAAACATCAAAGTCCGCCCTTGTCCCGTGATAAACCACCAGCGGCCTCCCCTCAGCATCAACGACCGCACTGTTTGAAAACCACCGCCAAAAGTTCCGAACACCTTCCTCAGTAGGATGAATCGGCTGGCCCTTGCTGTTCGTGCGTGGGCGCTCCACTCCATCCACTTCGATGGTGTCTTTGGAGCGGCTGAAGCGCGTCACGCCGTCAGAGGTCGGCGTGGAATTGGTTGCATTACGCCCCGCTCTCTTTCCGGCCTCGGTCTGTGGCGACCTGCCTATAGGCCCAAGCTGCTCCCGCACCGCCCGCATCACCGCCGCCCTCTCTTCGGCAAGTTGCGCCAGGGCCTCATCCACGGCTTGGCGCTGCGCCGCCTCTTGGGTCACGCCAAGCGCCAGGCGTTCGGTGATGGTGTCCTCAATCAGCGCCACGTCTTGGTCTGACACGTCCATCAGTTTGGCCATCTCGGCCCCGCATCCAGTCACTGCCATGTCACACCTCCTCTATGAACCGCTGGATGATTGCAAGAATCAGCCCATCCTCTTCTTCAAGTTGGCGCTGTTTGGCTTGTTGCGCATTCCATGACGCATGGCCAAGCATCATCGCCACACCAGAATTTGGTGGCTCAACTTGGGTTTGTGGCAAAAAGCCTTGAACCGCAACCGCCGCCGCAGAGACCAAGAACCCCTGAACCGCGATGGAGCGAACGTTCAACATCAGGCGCGAGTCACTGTGACAACCCCTGAAGATTCAGAGATCAACTGCATGATGTCGCCTGCGGTGCGCTGGGTAGTGGCCACCGTCAGCGGCTCGCCCACAAGCAGGCCATGAATCCGGTACAGCTCATCAACCATCTGGCGGGTTTCAAGCACGTTCTGTGCTGCGGTTTTGCCGTTGGCCAACACGTAGTTCCAAACATCGGCGGGGTTTGCAACGCCGCCAGTCGTCGGCACCGAGATCGCCCCGCTCGCCGAGACGTTTGCTTGCACGCTTGCGCTGCCAACAAGTTGCTGCGCCTGCGTTATCGCCCCCGCTGCACTGGTGTTGGGCTGCACTGACGCACCGCCCACCAGGGTGATGGAGCCAGGCGCGGGCAGTGTGATTGCGCCGCTTGAGGCGAAGTTTGACTGGGCGCTCGGCGACGCTGCTAGTTGATGGGTTTGGGTGATCGCACCTGACGAACCAAAATTTGATTGTGTGGAATTGCTACCTGAGATGGCGAAGGATTCTTCCCCTCCAGCAACCACGCTATCGCCAATTGATCCGCCGCCGATCATGGCCGTCTCCTAATCTTTGTGCGCAGCATCTGCGCAGCAAAGTACGGCGCAAACGCAATGATTCCGGCTGCGGTGTAATGTATCTTCTGGTTTGGCACAGACCCGCCAGAAGGCTCTGTAATCCAAGATGCGTTGTTGCTGATGCCGTTCACAACGGTGTTGTCGAAGAACGTGGCCTTGAGATAGTTCGGGTATCTGGCCTGGTCGTATGGGCCACCTGCGCAGCGAGTCTCTATGAGATGGTCAGCCACCTCGCGGTATCTCGCACGAAGCAAGGCGTTATAGGCGTCTAAGCTGGCATTCCACGAATCGGTTGCGGCTTGTGATACCTGATCGCCAAGATAGGCTGGCGGGGCCGTTGCAACAACCACAGCAGCCCATGCGCGGCTTGCTCGACGGGCAGCAATGTAGTCCAAAAACTTTTGGCAGTTCACGGCTGGAGTATTGCCAGTGCTGTTTTGGTTAGTGCCCTCTTGCACAAACAAGATATTTTTCTTCGACGAATCAAAAGCAGCATTAATGTCTGACGGGTATGCAATCATGGCATCGGTGTTCTGACCGCCGATCGCCACGTTTGCGTAACCCTGCGTCGTGAACGGCGCGACACTGCGGCTTAGGTAGCCGGGTGCGCCGCCTACGCTGTTTGGCCCGTCTTGCCCGCCATCGGTGATGCTGTTGCCGTCACAACAAATCTTGACAGTTCCTGGAACCCTCCAGCGAACGTTTGATCCGCCTCTAGCAAACATCAAATGAGTCCTGCGCCACGAATGTCATTTGTCTGAGCGCCTGATCCGCTTAAGTTGACCCCACCAAAAAGCTCTCCTGTTTGCGCCCCTGTCCAGCTTGTTAAATCAGTCCATATTCCTGCCGAAAACTTGGCGAGCGTGATAGTTGAACCGACGCGCTTAAGCCTCAGCTTGTCTCCTGTCGCGACCGTTCCAACGCTTGTAAATGTGCCGCCGCTTGTGACCCGTTTCACGTCGCCGGCCCCATCGACCCAACCGCCGTAGTCCATATTGAAAATATCAGCAGCGCCAGTCGCAGTCGAATCAAGGCCAAGAGATACATCTCTGCCTGTGCTTACATTGCCAAGCGTAATAAAGATTTCGCCATCAGTAGACGCAGCAAATCGCAAATTACACCGGCCGCTATTGCCAAACCCGTTGACTGTTGCCTGGTAATTCCATCCTGATGTTCCATCCCCGCTCTCGGTCACGTTAGAGAGGTTTGTGAGTCGGACTATTTGAGACGAAGCGCCGACATTGTTGGTAATTGCCTGGCCGCTGAAGTTTGCCAGCAAGTTGCCAGCGGGCGCGGTGTCGCGGATATTGTTTGTGCCTGGTTGTGTGTATGCGGCTGTTCTTGCAGCCTCACCGTTCACGAATGCCGGGGTTACGGTCAGCGTGATATTGCTGCCACTGATTGCCACGCCTGTGACGGTGTGGCCAGTGACGGTAAAAGCCGACGAATCTGGAACAAACGATGCGTTCAGGTTTTCTGAGGCCACCAAAACAACGTTTGTCGGTGCGGCGTTTCCAACCGACGCCGAGAGAATTGTTGGCGGAGTTGTGTCAATAGGTGTTGCGCCAACAGCCTGAGTCACCATGTACCAGGCGTCAACACCGTCATGCCAAAACTGAACTTGGTTGATGATGCCGTTGCGATTGTCGTAGCCCATCGAGCCGCCCCACTCTTGGAAGCCGGTGAATGTGGGCGCATTGATGCCGTTGGCGTTCAGGCGCAGATAAACCGATGCGCCACGCACTGGTGATGCAGCAACGGTTAACGTGATGGGGCCTGAGACTGTTTGAGGTGGCATGTAGGACACGCCAACCTCGGTCAATGGTATTGATGCTGAGTATGCAATGTCATACACAGACTGGACGCGGGATAACTCTGCTGCCGACTGGCTAACGGTAATAATTGCCGCCGCAGTGAAAGCAATGGCAGAGCCAGTGCTGGAGTCCTCAAGCGTGCCGCGTGAAAGCGTAGTTCCAGAGTGAGTGTAAACACAGCCTGAGCGAATTTCCCACGCCGACCCCTCTGTGATGAGCACACCATCAAAGGTTTGACCGTTCTGCGCCGCTCCAAACGCGCGGAACCCAGCGGCAGCAGAAGAGGCAGTGAACGCACCAAGACCAGCCGAGGCCACCGCAGAGACTGCGCATCTAAGCCGGTTTACTTTTGTTGGCATTTAACACCCCATACTTTGTTTGGACAAACGATCTCGCTCAACTTTTATCTTGCTCAAGCAATCTTCAATTTCGGCGAGGTTGCGCTTGACTGTTTCAATCGCAATTTCCAGCTCGCCGATGGCCCTCAATGAAACGTAGGCCCCCCGGTCTTGTTGTTGACCATGACGATCAGCGACAAGTCGGGATCTGCCACGGTTACGGTGCCACCGGCTGGTCGCTGCGGTAGGTCAGCTGCGGGAAGTTGACCGTGTTGCCCACGATCACCACTTGGTTTGTGGTCTCATCCGTCACATAGATCACCGCATTTGATCCGTTGGTGAATGCAATGTGGGAATCCGGCGTTGCGCCCGTGCCTGCCGAAGCGGTTGCGCTCTTGCCTGCCGCAGTGGTGACCAGGCGGTTCAGCCCAGAGCTTGACTTCGTGTAGTCGCCCGGGGCCATGGTGGCCTCAGCCACGCTGTTGGCCAGGACTGTGGCGTAACTGTCGCCCGCCGTGTAGTTGCTCACGAGCAGCATCCTTGTTGCGTTTGCGGCCAGGTAATCCAGGCCACCGTCCAAAAATGCCGCACTTGCCCATCGAGCCATGTTGATTCTCCTTACTGCGCGGTGGCCGTGATGGTTTCCATCAACCCCCGCGCATCGCGTTTAATGTGGAACACCCATTTTGTGGGGCGCTTTTGCGGTTCCTGGACATTTGTTTGGCTGAACACATCCTTGATCGCCACCTGCTGAAGCGTTTGTTGCACCGCCTGCATCAGCTGCATGTTCGATTCATTGATCGACGCCTGCCGCGCCGCGTGCTGGTCAATCGAGGCCAGCGCTTCCTGCAAAGCCAAATCCGGCGCGGGTTGCGCTTGCTGTGGTTGTGGCTGCTGTGGTTTGGGCGCGGGGGCAGGCTTGCCCGCCACTTGCAGCCTCGCGGCGTTGATCGCCCTGCCGTCCATGTGCAGCGCTGCCCCGTGGGCCAGCGCCAGGCGCTTGACGGCCTCAGCGGTCATGGGTCTCATGTCATGCACTCCTTAACCATGCGCAGCGCTTGTTCGCGTGCATCGAGTTGGTTGAGGTACGCCTGGGCGTTGATCGTCAGGCGAGCCGTCTTGCCGCCTTCCACCGGTATTTCGAGAACAATGTCTTGGTTCAGGTTGGGCAGGCTTTCAGCCACGCGCTGGGCGTCGGCTGCTGAACGGCCATCTTGCGCCGCTACGCTGACTGGGTCTGGATTGGGGCGAGCGGTGTCGCCACCGGAGCTTTTCTTCGCGCTTAGGAGGTCGCCTGCGTCGTGGAACGTGACTGGGGCGCCTTCAATGTCTCCTGCGAAGGCATCAGCAATTCCTTGACGAAGGCGTCGAAGTCCATCGGCGTGCCGGTCTGAATTGCCGCCAGCAAACCGTCCGTGAATGCGCCCCCCGCCCCCGACATGCTGGCCAGCTTGGACACCTGAATCTGGTAGTCCCCGAACATCGCCTGATACTTGGCTTTGATTTCTTTGTCCCGAGAAAGCAGCGTGGTGGGCATCGTAAGTCCTTGGCGCAACAAGTTTTAAGAGCTGCGGTTTTGAATGGTAAATCATCCCTGATCGGGCGTAAAGTTCTGCCGCGACCTCGGTTTGCGTCATCTCCGGTTCAGCCAGGGGATGACTCAAAATATCACGCATGGCTGCGCTTTTCTTATAAGCGGCTTCTAGCTCCTGGCGCAAGTCGCCGCCGGGTTGCAGTCGGCGAGATGACGCGCTGATGGTGTTGCGCCCGCCCACGCTGTCTACAGCGTGCAAAATCTCTTCGATCATGTACTGCACGTCGGCTGCGCGACTGCGCTGCACAGCGGTGTTGTACAAAATGACTTCCCTGCCAGTGCTGTATTGCATTGGCGTGTCGGGCTGATTGACGTTGCGCTGGTTGATGACAACCGGCACAAAATCAAACCCAAGCACCTCCACGGCATCCTGAACCGCTGTGTTCTTGTTGCCTGGCTCGCCTTTGTCGTACCGCGTTCCAACAAAGAACAGTCGGGCATCCAAGGCGGAATCAAACAGCCCCCCCTGCCCCGTCAAGTTCTCCATTGGGTCTTGGCCCAGCTCGAACGTGTCGGCGGCTGCCTCACTGCGGCGCTTCACTTCGGCGCGTTCACGCTGGCGGGCTTCGTCCTGGTCTGCCTTGGCTTGTGCGGCCTTGCGCTCTTTCTCGGCCTGTTCCAGGCGCTCAATGCGCTGCGTGACTTCCTGCGGGGTGTAGCTGGTCAGGGCTTCGGTTTGGCCTGAATCTCCCGCATCGCTCTCCCGGCCAACACCCGCGCCGCCGCCTTCACCACCTTGTCGTCCGGCTGCTTGCCGCCCTTGCTCAAGACCCTCTCGCGCAACAGGTTCTCCGCTGCCAGTTGCAGCGTTTCGAGCTTGGGCAACTCGCCGGGTTGCCTCACGGGTGTAGTCGTCATGGGTGCCATTCTCTGTGATTCGCGCCGCTTCTTCAAGCAGCGCCTCTGTGTCAATGCCTTCGTTGTTGGCCGCTTCAATTAGTGCGGTCAGGTTTGCCTGGGCGGCCTCGTCGTAGGCATGGCCATCTGATTGCATGTCAGCCAGTTCAGCGGCGTCCAGCATCAGCGAAGCATCGCCTTCTGCCTGCGCGGCCAGGTAGTCCTCAAACTGCGCCTGGTTTTCCGCCTGCGCGATCTGCTCCCACCCCTTTGGTGTGTACTGCGGATCACTCACGCTGCGCCGAATGATGTCATAGGCGTCGTTGTGCTGGTCGCGGCCAATGTAGCCCGCCTCCAGCAGCTTCTGTGTAGCCTGCTCAATCGTCATTCCGCCGTTGTTTGCGTACAGCCAGCGGCTGCCCACGCGCACATTGCCCTCAATGCCCAGGTCTGACGCCACACTGCGACTCAAACCCCCGTGCGCCGCAATGAAGGCATGGGCCGACAAAGGGCCACTGCCGCCCACGCCACCCAGGCGCTTGGCCGCCTTGGCTTGCGCCGCCAGTTGTGCGGGCGTCTTGTCAGCCAGTGCAAAGCCCCCCTGCACTTTGACCACGCGCATGGCTGGCTGCAACTTCTTGGCATTGCTGGCGGCCTGCTGGGTCTTGAACGGCTTGCCGCCCTCGGTCAATGGCTGGTTGTCCATGCCAAGGCGTATTGGCCCAGGCTGCTGCTGAACAGGCTGCTGCACTGCGGGCGCGGCCTGCGTCGGTTCTGAAGGCTGGGGTATTTGCTGCGGAGCCTGCGCGCTCTGCAAATCAGCTTGCGCGGCGTCAATGGCTGCATCAGGCTCTGCAAAGGGCTTCAGCCCAGCGGCTTCCACGCTGGGGGCGGCAAGTTCTGCGGGCACTCCAGTAGCGGCGGCTCCATTGCTTGCCTCTGGCGCTGGCGCTTCAACTGCCGGGGCCGTGGTTTTGGTCTGTGGTTGTGCGGTTCGCTGCGCAGGGTCTTGGACATTGGGGTTCTGCGTCTGCTCAATGGCGCCAAGAATGCGCTGCACCACGTCACTTGGCATGGCCTTGGTCGGGGCGGGTTGCGGGGCAGGCGGGGCTGTGGGCTGCGGGTCTGGTTGGGTCTGCGGTGCGCGGCCACTTATATTGCCAAGGCGGGTGGCCACGTCAGAAGCACCACCTGCGCCAAATCCCAAAATCCCGCCATACAGGCCCTGCTTGCCCATGGTGTTGGGGTCAATCTCCTCGTTCTTGGCGACTTGCTTGCCGACATAGTTGGACGACTCCTCGCCAAACTCCTGGCCAAACTCCTTTGCCCCGGTTTTTGCGGCTGACTTTCCGGCGGCCATAACACCACGGGTGACATTCTCGCCAATCATGCGGCGAGCCACCACTCCCTCAGCCCCTGCGCCAAGCAAGCGGCCAAGCAGCAATGATGCCGCGCCACTGATGCCAGCGCCCGTGTACCTGTCGGACATGTCCTGGCCTTCGGTATCGGCAAAGGTCTCTGCGGCGTTCTGCGCTGCCCCAGTCCCCACTGCGGCCCCGGTAGCTACCGCAGTCGGGGCAATGCGAGCCAATGCGGGGACAAGGCGGGCCGCAAGCGGCAATGCCTTTGTTGCGCCAATTGCCACGCCAGTTGGCAAAAACATTGAACCGATGGTGGACACTGCGGCATCAGCCGATGCGCGGGGGTTGTCCAGCAAGATGCCAGGCAAGTCGGTCAGGCCAATGGCCTTGTCTTGCAGCGCCCGATCAACTGCTGCTTTCTGTGCGCGCAGTGCGTCAGAGCCCACCATTTCATCAATGGACTGCATGCCGGTCTTCATGGCGTTGGACGTGTCAACGCCCACACGATCGCCAGTCAGCAGGCGGGCAATGTCGGCCACACCCTTGACGGCGGTTGGGCCAATCTTCAGGCCCGCTGCCAATGGGTCGCGAAAGTTGTCCGTCCAGCTTGTTGCCGGGGCGGCTGCTTTGCCTACCGCTTCGTCAAATGAAAACGTCTTGCTGGTTGGCGCTACCGCTTCTTCAAACGAAAAGGTTTCCTTCGCCATTTAATCAATGCTCTCAAATACACTGCCGTTCCATTTGGCTGGCCCCCTGGCAGTCTGGTAAACACTTCCAGCCTTCAATTCAGCCTTGTTTTTTGGCAACTCTTTGGCGTCAATTTTTGGCGCAGCAGTGGGTGCAGCCGGATTTTTGTCACCCGCTGCCGCCCCACCAAAGTAACGCTCCACCGGAATGCCCCGCTTGATTAACCAATTTCGCAGGAACGAATCATATTCGGGGGCTCCTTTGCGCTTGCCCGTCATGTCCAACGGGTAGCGCATGTTGTACTCGGCGCGTGCGTCATCAATGGCGCTGTCAATGCTTTGGTCACCACGCCCGCCAGCGCTGCGAGTGCCTGGCAGAGAGCCGGTTTCTCGCAGCGTCTTGCCCTTCAGGCGCTCAACATCCGCCTCGGCTCTGTACTTGCCCGCCGCCGCGTTGGAAGAATTCGCCGCCCCACGGTCACGCGCCACTTTGGCCACAGACTCATCGCCAAACAACTTGTGCAGCACAGGGTCAAACACCTTGCCGCCGCCCGTGGCTTGGTCAATCGCTGCGCCCGTATCACCCACGGCCTTGTAGGGCATGTAAACCTCGCCGGGTTTGGCCAGCGTGTTCAGCCGGTTCATCTTGTCCACGTCGCCCAGGCTTTGCACCGCCTGGTCACGGATGCCTTGGGTTTGCAGCGCCGTGCCCGCATTGGCGATTCGCTCCATATTCGTGTCGCCCGTGGCCTGAAACAACTTGTTGGCTATTTGCAGGTAGTATGGCAAGGTGTTGTCCACCGGCGCAGTGCGTGCGCGGTTGGTCATCTCCAAGCCCTCAGCCTCAGCGCCATACTTCTTGCCCGCCATTTGGCGGTAGTAAATGTCTGCTGCGGTCTTGATGGTGTCCTGCTCGGCCTGTTGGCGGTACTGGTCGCCCATCGCGTAAGCCTTGAACATGTTGCCAATGCCCTGGCCCGCTGCTTGCGCGCCTCCTGCGTCGAGTGTGAATTTCATTTGTAACCCCTCACCAAGTTACCCCACCCGCTGCGAGCTGCGGGGCCAGTCCAGCCCTGTGACGCATTCAAGGTGGCGATAGGGTCAGCCGACGCATTGGCCGCGTTGATTTCTGCTTGAGTCACGGATGAACCGCCGCCCGACATCAATCCCGCCGTTCCCGCCCCTTGCAACAGTGAGCCCAAAAACACTTGGCCTGGATCAACCAACCCGGCTTGTTGAATGGCGATGTTGTCCGCCCCGGCTCGGCCACGGCTGAAGCTGCCCAGTTGGTCAATCGCCTGGCCTGTGTCCATCAGCCGAATGCCTTCATTCATGCGCAGGCGGCTGGCGCTGCTCGTGCGCCCGAGCAAGCGGGCCAGTTGCTCGGCCTGTTTAATCCCCCTCCAGGTCTGATGCTGCCTTGGCCGTTTTGTAGTCGTCAGACACATCGCCCTGCGTGGTCTGCTGCTCGGCGCGAATGGCCTGGCTTTCGCTCACCGGCTTGATGAGAGACTGCTCAATCTCGCTGGCCAGCTGCTCCTGCTCCTGCGCCCGCTGCGGCGTCTCGTAGGTTCGGGCTGTGCTCATGGCCTTTTGCTCGGCCTGCATTTGCATCTCGCGCTGCGCCTGCAAGCTGGCGGCAATTTCCCGGCGCTGGCGCTCTTGGGCCTCGCTTGCAGCCCTGTACTGCACAGCCGCGCCCGCCACCATGGCGGCCAGCGCTGCAATCGTGGTTCCGCTGATTGCTCCTGCCATATCACTCTCCCGTAATCAGTGTTTTCACGCAGTCCTGCCTGTTGGTCATCAACAGGGCGTACTCGTCCGTAAATTCCTGCTCCGCCTGCGCCACCGTCTGAGCTTGGCTGGGGAACAGCATCGTCATGCACACATCGGTGTGCGCCAGAAAAACCTGCTTGCGCCCAGCGCTGCCCGGCAACACCGTGTAGCCGCGCAGTTCAATGGTTTGTTCGCCAATGAACACAGCGCAGTCGCCCGACACAATCAACACCGTGGGCAACTTCAGCAGCGCCCCGGTCAAAACCTGCCCCGCCTGCATGCGCAAGGTGCGCGAATACATGCCCCCGTGCAGCAAGTGCTCGGTGGGGAACTCCACCTCCTCGCACAGCGACAAAATCGCCGCTTCAATGGCGCGCACCTTGTCAATGGCCTGCGCCGTCATGGCGGGCAGGCGCGGCTCGGTGTGCGAGGCCGTCAGCGGCGAGTTCTGTTTAGCAATGTCCAAGGCGTCCATGTCTCGCGCCATCAATTGGTGGTGCCCTGCGAGCCACCCGTGCGCGGGTTGGAAACGCCATACGTCTGGTTCCCATACTGCATGCCAGACTGCCGCCCCAGGTTCTGCTGGCGCATCAAATAGGCCTGGCTCAAGTCATTGAACAAGTCGCCTACCGTAGAGCCTGCGCGGGCAGATGCCGCATTGGCCGCGTTCACCTCCAGCCCATTGAGCGCCTGCGAAGCCGCCGTGCCCGTGTCAATGCCCGACTGCGCCAGGCTAATCAGGTTGGAGCGTGTGCGCTCGTCGGCGGTTTTCAAGTCTGCGGCGGCTTGGTCGGCAATCCCGCCCGCCCGCATCAAACCCTCATTGGTGCGCCGGTTCAGGTCGGCCACGCTGTCCACGTTGACCGATCCGCCCAACAAGCCAGTTCTGGCCAGGCCAAAGCGATTCATGCGCTCGGCCTCGGTGGCCTGCCTGTCCACTTCTCGTTTGTTCAGGTCGTAAACCGCGTCGCGCTGGTTTTCATACATCAGCTCGCGGGCATTGACCATGCCAGGCGGTGGGTGTGGCCTTCCGTCTTCCAGTATCGCCGTATAGTTCCGGTTGTCGCCGCCAGGGTATTTGAGGTCAATTGCCCCCCGTCGTGGCAACCTCTCCACCTGCCGGTTGAAAATCGCATTGATCTCATTCGTCGCCGCCTCGATGCGAGCACGACGCTCATCTTCCTGCCTGCGGGCTTCTGCCCCTGGGTCTCCACCGCCGCCGCCACACATATCAAACTCCTTCCATTACAAAGCTGGCCCCGCATCGCACGAATCCCAGTCGCTCAAACAGTTCTTCGGCCCGCGCATGGCCGGTGGTCACGCCAGGCCTGATTTGCTTGGCCCCGGCCAGCCTGGCCCACTCAATAAAAGCCTTCATCAGCCGCACCGCCAACACACCGCCCCGGTGGCTCGGGTGAATGAAAATCGCCAGGTCATTGGCCACCGAGTCGCTGCCAAACCAGCTCTGCGTCACCATGCCCGCCATGCCGCCAATCACTTCCCCGTTTGTAGCCTCGGCCACCACCACGAACTGACTTTTGTCAATCAGCCCGCCGATGGTTTCTTTCACCCGGTCAATGTCATAGTTCATCGGCGCAAACGTGCTTTGGCTGTGCATGCTGCGGCCCAGCGCACAAATGGCGGGCAAGTCCTCCAGCGTGGCCATGCGCAGCTTCACGCCACCACTCCCAGCTCGTCAAAGTGCAGGCTCACAGCGTCCAGCCGGAAAGGCTTGTTGTCATAGTTGCGAAAGCGCAGAGAAAACTCCGTGCCAATGCACTCCACAGAAACCAGCCCCCCGCCTCGGGTGTTGCCCCTGACCTTCACCTCTGGCGTAAACGCATCCGGGTCTCGTGCGTCAAAGCCCACCGACACATAGCAGCTCCCCTCCACCACCACATCCAACCCATAGACACGCTTCAAGCTGCCGGGCTTTTTCAGGTTCATGTAGGGCAACTGCACCAGCACCTCATACTGCGTGCCGTCGTCCGTGCTGGCTGCATCGTCCAGCTTGTAAACCGCATTGCCCGACCGGATGTAAAGCACCTGCCCAAGCTCCGCAAAAGCGTCCACCGTCTGTGGCAGGAAATACTGGCTCCAAGCCGCGATCTTGGCCGTGCGGCTGATCGAGTACACGAACATGCGGTTGCCAATGGCGCACACATACTGCCCCGTGCCGTAAAAGTAAAAGGCCCTGGGGTTCACGCCAGGCACCTTGGTCTCCGGACGCACCAGCGCATCAATGGGTGAGCCCACATCCACGTCCGCCAGGTTGTTCGTCAATTGCAGCGTGGTGATCGAGCGGAATCCGTAGTCGCTCAAAAAATACAAGTCGCCCGCCACATTGGCCACCGTGCGCGGGAAACTTGTCCCCACGTTTTCCACAATCGTGTCCAGTTGCATGGCCGCTGGGTCTGGGTCAACCGTCCACACCTGTGCTCCGTCCTTGGACAGCGCCACCAGCTTGCTCTGGTAAATGCCCAGCGCATTGGTTGATCGGTCGCCCCGGCTGTTCAGCCCCGTGGGCAAAAAGCCCGCATCGTTGGCCGCCGTCCAGTCGCGTGGGTTGCCGGTTTTGGAGTAGCGCACCACGTCCCCATTGCCTGCGCCGACCGCAAAAATCTTGCTGGCCAGCTTGATGCAGGCCCTGGTGTCTGGGCAGTTGGCATCCGCCACATGCGTGGTGGCCGATCCGTCCAGGTAGTGGTGCTCGATCTGTCCACCCGCATACTGAGCCGCGCAGTAAATAAAGCCATTGAACACATCGGCAAACGGCACATCAGCCACCGCCTGTGCGCCGCCCGAATACGTCACCCTGTTGGCTTGGAATAGCGCATTGGCATGCGTGATCGTGCCGCTGCCATAAAACGTGTGCAGCTTGCTGAATGCAGGGAACAGCCCTTTGGTGCCCGCCTCCAGGTCAGCCACTTTCACCAAGCCGGGGCGCTTGGCCGTGGCCAGGCCGGTGGTGACGTAGGCATTCTTCATCTCAAGCAGGCGGTTGGCGTCGGAAACACTTGCGCCCTTGCGCAGGTCAATACCCAATTCAAAGCGGTCGAAGTGGATGACAGCCACATCAACTCCTGAGCGTGTAGCCGCCACCAGCCGTGCGCGTCACCTGCTGCTCGCTGCTCGTGGTCTGGCCCTGCATGAAGAACCGCTTGTTTTCCTTCTGGCGGCTCTTCTCCTTGTTCAGCATGTTCTGAAAACTCGCCGCCGATGCCTGCGCATCAGGGTGTCGGTAGTGCGCCTTGGCATTGGCCAGCGCGTACAGAAACACCAGTCTGTCCGGCACGCCGGGGCGGTCATTGGCGCGGTCAAACCGAGGCTTGCCCGCCGTGTACTCAACCCGCAACTCATAGGGCCGGTCTGGAATCGGCCACAGCTCAATCTGCCCATTCAAGTGGTCGTACTTCTGCGGCTCCTGTCGAGTGTCATCCAGGCTGCGGTCGCTCTGCGTGATCCCCTGGCGCAGCGGCGAGAGCACCCCGCCGCCTTGCTTGACCCACACCGACAACACCTGCCCTGGGTCAATGTCCTCGTCTTCCTCGTCGTTGTGCCAGTCGTACAGGTAAGAGCCCGCAGCCAGATTGATGCTGGTTATCTTGCGCATGGCGGGCGGCTCCAACTCGCCAAAAACGTAGTCGTGCGCTTCTTGCAAAAACGACTTCACCACCAAGTCATTGTTCTTGCTCGCGCTGCCATGAGTCACAAAACCAAGCCGGGCGCGCAACTCCGTCATCAGCTCGCCCAGCGTGCGGTGGCGCTCAGTCAATCCATTCATGTCGGCCTCACGAAGTAGTCAACACAATGCGCAGCTGGCCGCTCACAATCTGAAGCTGTGCGCTCACACTGGTGCGGCCAATCAAGCTGGCGGTTTTGATGGAGCCGTCAATGCTCGTCACCACCCCGCTGGTGCCATTGCTGCCAGCCACCCCTTGAATGCCCTGAATGCCCTGCAACCCCTGCAACCCCTGCGGGCCGATTGCGCCGGTTGCGCCGGTTGCGCCAGTGGCCCCAGTTTCACCCTTGCCAAACTCCTTGCCCGCGCTCCAGTCGCCGCTGGTGTTGGACTGCTTGAAGTACAAAAACCCTGTGTCCAACGCCAAGAAGCTGAAGCCCTTGGGTTGTAGGTTGTAGAGGCTGCGGTTGGCGAACAAGTCGCGTGCGTCGGCGTTGAAGCTCGCGCCAGTGTCGCCCTTGACTCCTTGAGCACCTTGCGGGCCAGCCGGGCCGGTGGGGCCAGTCGGGCCAGCTGGGCCAACAGGGCCAATCAACCCCGCCACCACGCTTGGCGACAAACTGGCCAGCGTGACCACCGCATTCTTCAGCGTGCCGTCGTCGTTTTGCAGCAGCGCCGCATTCAGGCGCAGCGCATTGATCGCTGCCGCCGCGCCGTCCAGCTCCGAATTCAGCGCCCCGTGGTCAGTGCGGTCGGGGTTGTTTTCCAGGAAGTTCTTGATGCGGTTGTAGGCCGGTGCTTGTGGCATGCTGCCCTCACTGTGTTGGCTGAGAACCAAGCCGCATGGATTTGGCCTCTATCAGCCTGTCCAACTTGGCGTCGAGCTTTTCCAGCTTGGCCTGAATGTCGCGCTTTTGCTCGTTCTGAGCCAACTGCTGCACCTTCAGCACCTCCACATCCTTGCGAATGTCCCCCAGGTACAGCGTCGCCCCTACCACCATCGCCACCGTGCTCAGAATATGGGTGATCTGTAGCCGCCTGTCCAGGTGCCAATCATCTGCGGGTTCTGTGGGCATTACGGCTTACTCCTATGTTCCGGCGCGGTGAGTCGCCTTGTGTGCTCCGACAAGTAAGCCGCCTTGCAGTGGTCGTCCTGCCAGAAAAAAAACCAATTGATGACAACCGCCAGCCATCCCAGCACGCGCCCATCGCGCCGCGCCCGGTAAGCCCTGGCGCTCATGCTCTCGTCGGCCCACCCCACAGTGCCGTCTAGGGGCGGGATCATGGTGTTTGCAATTTGCGTCAGCGCGTGCAAAAACTGCCACGCCCAAGCGCCCAGCACGCGCAGAAAATGCCTCATGACATGGCCGCCACAATCTCCGCCTTGCGCGGTGCGGTCAGCAGGCCGGATGCAACCAGCGCATCCAAACCCGCCTCGGTGCGCGGGTCAGCGATGGTCACAAAGCTGGCCGCCAGCGTGCGGTCGTACCACAGCTTGGCCTGCACCGATTGCATCGACGCCGTGGCCACCGCCAACTGCTCGGCCTCGGTGAACAGGTCGAGGAACTCCAGCGAGGTGAATTGAGGCGGGGGCGGCGGGGGCGGTGGTGGTGGCGCGACGTAATCAGCTATGGGGCCAAACTCGCCCGCAACGGCTGCATCGAATATGCCTCTCCCATGCGCCTCTGTATCGCCTTGCGAAGCGGTGAACGGATACTCGGCGGCAATACCGACCCACTTGATCGTGAGGTCGATCTTCGTGTGCGCAGCGTCTGCCCAGGTGGGGTCTTGTGCGTATTGCAGTTCCATGTCGTCCTCTCAAGAAATCCGCAGCCAAACGGAGCTGCCACCGCTGGTGTTGATCCGGTTGTTGAAGTCGTCAAAATAAAACACCTCAACATGACCCATGCACATCCAAGTTCCAGCAGGAGAACCACCGTAAGCCCCCAGGGCATGGTGCGAATAGGCAAGCGAGCTGCCCGCCGCCGTTGCGCCTGGTGTGTAAATCGTTGTGAGCAATGCTCTTAAAAATGCATAAGTGCCAACAGCCCCAACTGCGGCCCCGGCGACCGCCGAGAGCACCTGCGACGTTGGCAGCGAACCAGTAAGTTTTGATGCGGACATTGAGGCGATGTTCGCGTCAGCCACCCCCAACGCGGCCAGTTGGCTCGACCCGACCGCGCCATTGGCAATCTTTGCCGCCGTCACCGCGCCATTGGCAATCTTTGCGGTGGTGATCGCGTCGTTGGAGACCGTGGCCGCAGTTGTTGCAGTAGCCGCATTGCCATTCAGTGAGCCATTGAACTGCGGGGCGGTGACGGGGTGATTGAACGAGGCGCTGCCGTCCGTGTTGATCCGCATGCGCTCGGCATTTCCAACCATGAAACCCAACGCCCGAGGCAGTCCGGTGCCGCCGTGAGCCGTGCCCATGACATAAACCTGCGATCCTGAATCGAATGCTTCTTGGTAGCGGTCGTAATTGGTCGTGAACGGGTTTGCGCCGTTGAATGTTTTGAAGGTGGTGTAGCCATCCGGTGACGATCTTGTGACGGTTGAGCCGTTGAACACATCCAACTTCGCAACAGGTGCGCCGCCAATGCCAAGTCCGGCGATGTTGATGTTGTTGTTCGTGAACGTCTTGACGCCCGCGATAGTCTGATCGCCGGTGGTTTTGACGTTGCCTGCATCCAAGCCGGTCACGAAGTCACGTCTAACGAGGCTGTTTGCTGCGGCGCTTTGTGCATCCGTTGAAATCGGGTTGCTCGTGAACGTCTTGACGCCTGCGACCGTCTGATCGCTGGTGGTCTTGACGCTATCGCTGCTCGCAATGGCCGCAGAAGCAGCGGCGGCGGTGGCGCTGGCCGCCGCAGATTGCGCATTGAGCTGCGCCGCATTGTTCGCGGTCACGGCCTGGTCTTTGGCAGCCACCGCCACTGTGCTGGCTGTGCTGGCCGTGGTGGCCGCCACAATGGCGCTGTTGGCCGCGTCCTGTGCGTCCTGTGTGGCTTGGGCAACTTGGCTTGCGACAGCATCAAAAGCAGACGCAGCCAGTTGATCCGCCCCCACCACGCCATTGGCCAGCGTCCCGTCGTCCTTTTGGATCAGCGCCAGGTTGTCTCGAATTTGGCTGATGGGCAGCGCCACCGCATCCAGCTCGGCGTTGATGCCCGCGTGGTTGGTCTCGTCCCCGTCGCGCTCGGTGAAGTCAACCGTGCGGCTGTAGGCTTGCGGCTGCGCCATCGTCGCCCCTTACTCTTTTGGGGCCTTGGCTGCGGGCTTGGCTGCGGACTTCTCCACCAGTTCAGCCAGCCGCTCGCCGCCGTCGTCGCCGTAAACCTTCACCACCTTTTGTGCGCCGTACTTCGCGCTCAGGCGCTCAAACTCACCTGCGGCGTCCACCTCCATGGTGGCCACCACCTTGTCGCCATTGACGTTCTCCTTGCCAAACATCTGGCGCAGCATCGTCAACTCGTAAGTCGGCACAGCCACTGGGGTGATCGTGTTGGCGTCACGGCGAACCATGACTTCAACCATTGGGACACTAATCTTGCTCATTCGCATTGCTCCTGGTTTTGACAAAAGATCCCCAGCGCGTGGCCGGGGCTCGGTGGCTGCCTGTTAGGCAATGGCCAACACAGCGTGCGCATTGGCACGGCTGATCGACAGCGCACAGCGCAGGTTCACCATGGCGTACATGGCCAGCGTGTCGTGCGGGCGAACCGGCGTCACGATGTCCATGTCGTCGTCGCGGTACTTCATGAACTTGGTGTTGATGAAATAGCAGCGCTTGTTCCAGTTCACCACGGGCGCTTCCAGGGTCTGCATTTCCTCGAATTGCGGATCCCAGACGATCTCGACGCCCTTGAAATACAGGCCCGTGCTTACGCCGCTGCCCACGCCCACGTCCAGCGTTTTCACGCTGCCCGCTTGTGCGTTTTGGATCACGGTGATCTCCTTGCGGTACGCATCAACGAAGTCGCCACCTGCCAGGATGAAGTCGGGGCTGCCGCCGTTCTTGATGCACTTGCGCCAGTTGGCCTCCATCGCCTGCGCCAAGGTGCCCACCGATGCCACGCTGATACCCGTCTGTGCGTGGTTGCGCCAGTAAGTGGCCGTGGCCCGGTCTAGCCCGCCCACCACGCCTGTGGTTGGGGCAGTTGAAACCAACACGTCCAAGCCCACAATCGCGTCGGTGTCCGATGTGCCGTTGCGGTGCAATTCCAAGTCCAGCTTCTGCATGAAGCCCTCTTTGAGAACCTCCATCTGCTCATCCAGCAGATTCAGCAGCTGAACTTTCTCGTTTTGCTCCAGCTTGTAGGCTCCACGCTCGCCCTCACGCACCTTGATACCGTTGCCAAACAGGCGGTCGTAGTCAAGGTACAGGCCATCCACGGCACGCCGCCACGGGAACGAGGCTGGTTCTGTGGTGTTGCGCTTGTTGAACACCACCGCCTCCTCACCGTAGGCCCAGCTGAAGTTGCTGCCGTAGGTTTTGCGAACGTTTTCGACAATGTTTTGTTTGGCACCCAAGAAGGTCTTGCGGCCAGACATCAGTTTTTTGAGAAGGGGTCGCTCCGTGGCGATTTGATCCACGGGGATATTGCGCAGGTATTCGTCCAAGGAAACCTTGGCCAACTCCTGCAAGTCACCGGCTGAAATAGACATGTTGCTGCTCCGAAATGAAAGGGTTTTGAATCACCTTCCACACCGCGACGGCACGCAATCCCGTCAGGTCAGCTCATCAGGCTCCCGGCGCGACTCGGGTACAGCTTGGCCTGTTGCGCTGTGCGCTGGTGGACGCGACCCCACCGATGCAGCGACAAATTCGGCGTGTACCGCAACACAAGTCAAACCGGCCTGCTGCGGCTGTCGATCCCCGCTTACGCTCTAGGCAGGCCGGTTGTCGCAAGGCTTGCGGAACTGGCGCTCGAATTATTGGAGCCTGTCAACCCTTTGCCGGATATTTGTTCACAGCCCCATGCTCTCCAGGCGCTGCGCCACGCGGTCAATCGGTGCGGCACCACTGGCCGCTGGCGTGCCCAGGTTTGTTGGTCGAGAGCGAATCGGTTGCGGCCCCTGCGCGTTGGCTTTGGGCACCACAATGCCGTCATACATCAGCCGCACCGTGTCTGCCCACTGGTGGGGCTGATACGTGCTCACAAACTGCTGCAAGTTGGCCGGGTTTTTGAAGTGCGCCGTAATCACCTTCATCCGCGCCGCATGATCCACCTCATTGGCGCGGGTTTGCAGGTAAGCCTCCATCGAGCCTGCGGCCTGCTTCACCTGCTGGTCGAACTGCTCGCGCTGCTGCGCGGTTTGTTGGTCAGCTTGCTGGCGCTGCGCCAGCGCGGCCTCTTGCTTGCGGTACTTGGCCAACTCCACCGCCCGCTCGCGGGTGATCTCCATGTTGTCCACTGCCTGCTTCAGGTCGTCGTGGCCTTTCAGCAAGTCAACCCCAGGCGCTTCCACCCCCAGCTTTTGGTACAGCGCGGCACGCTGGCCCTCGATCATTTCCAGCGCCACACGCAGGTTTTTCTCATCCCCACTGTTCATCAAGCGGCCAAACTCCAGCGTGCGCGCAAACTCCTGCGGGCTCATGCCTGTGGAATGAACCAGCTGGCGGAAATCGTTGATGTCCTGCTCCAGCTGCTTTTTCTCGGCAAAAACCTGCTTGATCCGCTCCTTGCCACGCTCAGACTTCACACCCTCAAGCAGCTCCGCCTCTTCGGGCTCGGCGGTCTTAGCCTCGACCTTTTTGCTGGCGTCAGCAACATGGTCGGCAGGCTTTACCTCGGCTTTGTCGGTGGGGCTGTTCGGGTCGTCCGTCAGATCGTCCAGCATCGACTCCAGCTTGGACTTCGCATCCTCCCCCGCCGCCTGGGTGTCCTGTTCCGGCTCGGGCTGTTGATCGTCCTGCTGCGTCGAATCTGGCGAATCAACCTCAGCGGGCTGCTGCTCCGTTGCATCCGGTGCGGCCTGCGTTTGAACTGCGTCAACTTCGTCAATTTTCATGCGGTTTCCTTCGTGTGGTCTGTGGGTGTGAATGGGCTGAGGCTATGCTGCGGCCATGGCTGGCATGGCTGGCATGGCTGGCATCCTCATCTGCGGAACAAATTGATCCACCTCCATGCGCTCATCAAAACGCTTGATGGTTTCGCGCAGCAAGTTCACCAGCGGCTCAACATCCATGCCGGTAGCCTGCACCTGCATGATCTGCGTCACCAGGCTCTGAATGATCGGCAGCGTCTTGCCCCACGACTCCTGCTGCTCCAGCTTGTCCGGTGCGCCCGTGGTGCCCGCCCTGATCTTCATTTCGACCATGTCGAACACTTCTTCGCGGCTCAATTCCGGCCAGTCATAGGGCTTCTCAAGCGTGGGCATCGGCCCCGTGGGGGTTTGAATCATCTTCTCCTCGGGCGGCCCCATGATCCGCTCCACCTGCGGCCCGGTCAGCTCAAAGAGCAAAATCTGCGCCGCATACTGTGCAATTTCTTGCAGCCAGTCCTCCACCTGGTCGCGGAACTCAGACACCCGCCCACTGAGCGACTGCTGCAAGATGCTCGCCTCCGTGGCCGTCTTGGGCTTCACCACGGTCGATCGCGCCGCGTCCTGCAATCCCGTCACCTGCTCCCAGTCGTAGCGAACCGCGCTCGTGTCATACACCTGCGGATCAATCGGCGGGTGCTGGCGCGGCACAATCACCTGTTGCAGCGGTTTGCCTTCCGTGTCAATGATGGTGATCTCTCCAATCTCGCTGTCCGTGTAGCGCTTGATCGACTTATCGGTGATATCGCCCCCGGCAATCCAGCCAGGCAGGCACAAGTCGCGGTGCCGGTTGAAGCGGTCGCGCGCCGTGTTGTGCTCGTCCTGTAGCCGCTCGGTCAAGTCAACCAGCGACGGGGCCACAAACTCCCCGTCCACCACCTGGAACGGCAGCAGGAAAAACGGAAACCACCGCTCGCCGCTCTTGGGTGGGCTGTACGGCTCGCGCAGCCAGTAGTCGCAGCCCTCGGCCATCGTGTAAACGCGCTGGGTCGTCTTGTCCCAAATCTCCAGAATTGCAATCTGCCGGTCTTCGTCCAGGCTGGCTGATGCGCTGGCAAAGCGGCCATCCTTCACATTCGAGCGGCCACTGTCCGTGTACGCCTTGGCCTTGTCCAGCTTCATCTTGTAGGTGGCCTCGGCCTGGCTCTTCTTCGTCGGTATCACCTGGCACTGCCAATCTGCATCCCGGTAATCCCAAAACTCACACACTCCGGGGTCAATCAACAGGTTTTCTGTCAAAACCCTGTCAATCACCAAGCCCTCGGCGGCAGTCACCTCCACCTGCTCATTGAGCGACGCCATCAACTGCTCCAACTCGGCGCGCTTGGCCTCCAAGTCTCCGCGCTGGTCAGGGTCCTCAATGTCAGCCAGCAGCCGCTCTACTTCCAGGATGTTGTCCTGCGTGTCATTGATCCGCGCCGCAATGATCGGGTCGTGCCGAATGTCCCGCTGATACATCACCTTCACCACCCCAAAGCTGGACGTGAGCGCAGACCGCACCGATGACTTCGCCCGCCCCTTCAGGTCAGCCCGCACCAGGTGCCGGTTCGTCACCGTCTCCAGCGTCTTGCAAAACAGCTTGAGGTTGTCGGCCTTGTACAAAGGTATTGCGCTGATTTCAGGGTTGCGGGCATAGATTGCAGGCAGCACCGACGTGATGGTTCCCTGTATCAAATTCGCCCGCAGCTTGTAAAAATCCTTACTCCTGGGGTCAGCCTCCCAGTCGAAGCCCGCCACTGTTTTACGGTTGTGCCGCACGCGCTTGTGGAACTTGTCCCAGTGGTTCCTGGCGTGGGCAATGCGCCGCCCCCACTTTTTGGCCAACTCATCGGCCTGCGGCTGCTCGCGGTAGCCTGTCTCAACTGTGGTGGGCGCAGAAATGTCCATGGATCAAACTCGCAGGGTGTATGTATCGTGGTCGTGTTTGTATGTCGGTTCCTCTGGGTCGGCGGATATTTGTTCCTCTGGGTTGCGGCGTCGGCGCATCACGCCATACCTGAGTCCATCCCACCAATGATCTTCCGCATCCGTGTCCACGTCCTCCGGGTTGTCATCGCTTGGCGGCAGGCTGGGCACCGTGCGAATGCCGTGCTTGCAAGTGCTAAAAAACTTCAGGCGGTTTTCAGCCAGCAGGCGAATGATTTCCTGTGCCCCATTCGCGCGGCTGCCCTTGGCGTTCCATGCTTCCTGCCACTTCACCCCTGTTTCGCGGAATATCTGCCCGATTGATCTGTCCGCCCCCGACTTGCTGAAAATCGACGGGTCGGCCAAATTCATGCGGTACTCATAGCCCAGGCGCTCGTCGTGCTCCTCAATGGCCTTGATCTTCTTGGCCACCTTCACCGCGTCCTCGCGGCTGCCCTCGTTGGGCTTTTCTCCCATGCCGTAAAGCTCGCGCCACACATAGATGCAGCCATCCGTGTCCATCGCAAACCACAGCACCGCGTAGGGCCTGGCATAGCCCCAATCCATGCTCTTCCAAACCTTCCAGCCCGGGGGTATCGAAAACGGCTCCACCACATGGCGCTTGGCGTCCCAAACACCCTCCAGGAAGCTTCCAACATGGATGTCCCAATCCCCCTCCAGCCACGCCCTGCGTCGGTTCGGGTCTCTCAACCCCTCCAATGTGGCCAAATAGTCCGGGTCATTCGCCAGCAGAATCTTGTTTTCGTAAATCGTGGAGCGAATTGCCACACGCGGCTTCTCGCCCTCCTCACGAATCACCCGCCCAGACGGCACTCCGCCTTGGCCCAGCCTAAAACGCTCCTTCACCGCGCCATGCCCACGCCCAAACGGGTTACAGGTGGCCCGCACCATGCGCGGCATCCCGGGGAATGATGAGCGGCAGGTCGAGTGCATCGCCTCGTAAAAACTCAAGTCGCGCCAGTTGGTCAGCTCCTCGAAGCCAAGCCATGGGTACTCGTGGCCGTGGTAGTTCCAGTAATCGTCCTCACTCTCGCCGTAGCGGAAGAACAGCATCTCGCCAGTCGGCCATTCCCAGTAGTAGTCGGCCTTGTTGAATTTCGCCTCGGGGAAAAACTGCGAGAACCAGCGTCGGCTCTTGGCCACCACGTCCGCCAGTTGTGGGTACGTCAGGCGAAACAGCACGCCGCGCCAGTGCTGCCCAAAGCCACGGCCTGTGTGCTGCGCGAACGACATCAACAACGCATCGGTCTTGCCACCGCCCCTCGTGCCGTGCATCAGTGCCTCGTAAACAGGGCACGTCAGAAATTGGAACTGCGCCCCAGGCAGAGGCGCCCAGCGCGTCGTCAAGCACCGCCCTCCTGGTGCTTGGCCATCATCTTTTCCCAGCTTATTTCGTCCAGCACGCCCGGCACCACCAGCACGCCAGCCGGTGCTTCTGGCACCAAATCCTTGCCGCCTTTGCCAGTCAACTCCCGCTTCTCGACAAAAATTCCCAGGTGCTTGCCCAAAAGCTCGAAGCCCTTTAGAGCCTCACTGAGCTTGTTATCTCGCTCTGCGCACTCAGCCACCCGCTGGATGCTTTCGATCACGTAGCGGGCGCTTAAGCCCGTTTCCTCGGCCCGTTGTTCTTGGGCCTGTGCAATCGCTTCGGCAACGTCAGCATTTGTCAGCAGCCGATGCCCGTTTCTGCGCGCCACCTCCTCCGTCACCTTGTAGCCCGCCCGGATGTAGGCTTGCGTCGCATTAAGGTCAATCAGGTATTCGCGCGCAAAGGCTTCTTGCTTAGGTGTCATGCCGCCCCACCCTTGCTGGCACCACCCGCTCGGCTGTCGAAAACCGATGCAAGTTGGCGCACTCATAGCGCCGGTAAGTGCTGTTGTTTGGCTTTTGTCGCGTTTCTTTGACGTGCGCCCAGGCCTTGCATGTTGGGCACTTCATGACGGCCCTCCTGTGATCCGCACCTTCACCCAGCCCGCCACCTCATCCTTGAGGTACGGGCGAGAACGAAACCGCTTGTCATTGACCTGTAGTGCATCAGCAATTCCATCGCGGCCCGCCTTAAACGCGGCCATCACGTTATCGTCGTCTCGGTGCCTGCGGTCAGGCGGGTAAAAGTCAACCCACAAATGCAGCTCGCCATCGGTGGGCAAGTCCTGCCATCCACCTTGGGCCAGCAATTGCTGGGTGAGCAAACGGCAGGCCTCTCGGTACGCCTTGGCCAATTTGCCGCGCTTGCTCCAATGCACACGGGCGTTGGGGCTGAGTTCTCGCGGCGGCCACGGAAGGGTTAGCTCGATCATGGGTCGATTGTTTTGTGGCTGGCGGTTGTTGCTGGATATTTGGTGAGCAATCGCGGCTGCAAAGTCACCAAGTCGTGCCGGTTACCGCCGTCCAGCTGCACCGTCACCCGCAAAAAGTGGTCGAATTTGCTCTCCCAGCCCCGGTGCTTGATGACAACTCCCGTCCGGCCCGTAGGCGTCACCACCCGAGTCCCGGGCGGGTACTCGCACACCTCCGCATCGCGGCAGCAGGTCAAAACAAACCCCTACGCAGCCCATGCCCCACCTCAGACGGGCTCAGTGGGGTTTCGCCAGGGTCTGGCGCACGCACTCCAACACCGCATCCCGGCCAGGGTTGTGCGGGCTCATGGCAATGGCAGCAAGCATGGCTGCGGCATGCGGTCTGCTCGGGTGGGCGCTCAGAACCAAGCGCGTGCAGCACGCCAGGCACCGCAAGTTGTAGTGGCCGCTCAGTGGGTTCGATTCGGTTTGTTTGCAAGGTGTGCATGTCGTTTGTTGCTCCGTCATGGCAGCGCCGTCAAGGTGCGGCTCATAGCGTCAGCTCCTCATCGGTGGTGAGCGATCGAATCCCGAGTCGGCGTCCGCCATTGGCATTCATGGCGCGTGCGTCAAGCGTGAATTTCGATGGTTTGGTTGGCACCATTCCGTGGTTCCTCATCGACTGATCGCGCCGGATTTGAGCGGTGATGCGATCCCAGTCGGCCCGCGATGCAGACCAGTGGTGGAAGCACTTCCCGGGCTGGTGTTCGCCGTGGTCATCAATGGCCGCAGCGTTCGGGCATCCATAGGCGGCGCAGTGGTAGTTCGTGCGGACGGTGGTTGCTGAAACCGAGAATTTTTTTGGTTCAACATCGCCTGTGAAAGTTGCTCGCTTCATGCGGCCTCCCTTGCAGCGCTTGCAAGCTCAGGCGTTGGATAGGTTCCGAGGTGTCGCTTGACGCCATTGACCTGGATCGAAGCGCGATAGCCTTTGCCAACTTTGCAGACACCAAGAATCCCCGTCTTGTTGTTCAGCTGCGCGCCGTGCCTGTTCTGGCTGTTTGTTGCCGCCGAGACATCGCGCAGGTTGGCAATGCGGTCGTTCGCACGATTACCGTCAATGTGGTCAACAAGCCAAACCGGCTCCACGCCATGCGAGAACATCCATGCAAGGCGATTGGCCCTGTAAGAGCGGCCGCAAATTTGGATTCGACGGTAACCGTTGCGCGTGATGCTGCCAGCCACGGCACCGACCTTAATTCCAGGCTTTGGCGGCTTAAGCCACCGGAAAACGCCAGTCTCCGGTTCGTACGAAAGCCATTGCTTGAGTTCGATGATTGCCATGATTAGGCTGCCTCCGGGTGGTACTTGCCCTCGTGAACCTTGGCCCAATTCGACGGGTTCACGAGCCATTCCAGCTCGATCAAAAACGGGCGTTTGGTGGGGTCGCGGGTGGGTACGCGGCCCGACAGGAACGGGCTTTTGCCCACGTAGTCGAACAGCCTGCGGAAGTACTCGCGGCCCTCCTGCGGGTGCGTCCAGCCCTTGGCTGTGGCGGTCTCACGCCAGCGTGCCCGCAGGTGGTCGGCCCGTGTGCCGCGCCACTGCTCGGGCAAGTGCTGCGGCAGTGCCGGGAGCACCTCGGCCCACAGGGCCAGGATGTCCTGGTGCGGGCAGTCTGGCGGGCCTTTGGGCTTTGGGGGTTTGGGCTCAACGGCCTCCAAGGCCTGCCCGTTTTCGGGACGAAAAGGGGGAGCCAGCGATAGCTGGCTTATCTCTTCTATTGGTGTAGGTGATGGTGTAGGGCATTCCTCATGCAATGCTTGTGGAATGCTTGGAGCATTGCTTGGAGCATTGCTTGAGGTTGTTTTTGGAGCGTTCTTCCAACGTGCATCGGCGGCTGCTTTGGCCTTCAATTCGGCTTTTTCTTTGCGTGCCAAAGAGTCCTCCAGCTCTTGCTCCACCCGTTTGTGAGTCCATTTGCCATCGGTGACGTTAAAAAATTCCTCCAGCACAGGGCGCAGCTGCTTCCATTCTTTGGGGCTTGACTTGGTGATTGCAGCCAGGCGCTTGTCGTCGTCAGGCAGTGGCCCGCCAAGACGCCAATAAGCCATCAACATCAACAGGTAGCCGCCATGCTCATGGCGCTCCAAGTGCTGTGTGTCGGCGAGATATGCGCCAATCCACAGCGGCATCCAGGCATCTGTTTTGTCCGACTTCAAGCCGCCCCCCCATTGCAAAAGGTGGCCGTGGACACCTTCCTAAAATGAAAGTCCCTCAACTTCCAAGGAAGGGCCACGGCCATGAAAAACGATGCGCTGCTCAGACTCGTAGGGCGCTTGAACGCCATGGAATTCGTCATTGGCTTGCTCCTTGATTCGGTGCCACAAGCGCAGCGTCAACTTGCACAAATAGACCTGGGCAAACTTGCAGACTTACAACTGGCGCATCCACAAAGCGATGCAGCAAGCGCAGGTTTTCGCGAGCTGATTGCACAGTTACAGCAGCGGCATCCAGTTCAGAGGTAATGGCACAGCGCTTGGTCTGAGGCTTGCCGTGCGGTTCGGTGTCGAATATTTCGGTACTCATTCCGTTTGATCCCAAATCAACTGCGGCGCTGTTTGCATGATTCGCTGGTGCGTCGCGGTCAGAAAAGCGTAGGCATCCGGTGCCACGCACTTAAATTCAACCGGCACACACTTGATCCCCAGGTGTGCCAGGAACTGAATGCACTCCTCCATGCGCTCGGTCTTGATCCGGCTCACCGTGCTGTCAGACGTGCCCATGGCCGCAGCCACGGCCCCGGCTTTTCCAGGCTCTTGCAGGCGCTGCAAAGCCAGCTGCACGCCTTTTCTGGCGATTTCAGTGGGGGTCGTGAACACTGGCGACATGGACAACAAACCAGAACTCAATTCACGCGGGGCTTGGGTTGGATTGCTCGCGCAGCACGTCCCAGGGGATGTCGGGGCGCAGCTCTTCGCACAGCACGGGGGAGCCGCGAGCCTTGGTGACTCGCTCGATGGCTGGACACCACTCCGCAGGGACGTTGCACCGCGCCTTCCACATGCTCGGGAGGTTGACGGGGGCTCCAATGGCTGAAGCAAACGCAGTCGCGGTAGGAAAGGCGGCAATTGCTCGCTCAAGTGGCGTCATGTCATGGCCTCATGTTTATCACGATAGTGATATTACGCCTATCACCAACATGATGCAAGCCTCGTGTGTAATCACGGACGTGAAAACAATTGCAGAACGCCTCACGCACGCACGCGAAGCCCAAGGAATGACCCAGGAAGCAGTCGCAAAAGCGGCTGGCGTCAGCCAAGGAACCATTGGCAACATCGAATCCGGGCTGCGGGAAAACCCGCGCGAGCTATTGGCTATTGCGGCTGCTGTGGGCGTGTCGCCTCAGTGGCTGAAGACAGGCCGAGGCCAACGAGGCCCTGTGGGCACGGTGTCTTTGGATGAAAACCCAGACCTACCATCAATCCGGCGGGTCAACTTCAAGCTGTCGGCTGGTGCCACCGGCTTTGGCGTTGAATACTTGGAGGAAGACGACGAGCCAATCGTTTTTCGACGCAACTGGTTCGACTCTCGCGGGCTGACACCATCCAAACTATTCGCCGTCCGCGTAGCCAATGGCAGCATGCAGCCTGGACTTTGGGAGGGCGACACAGTGGTCGTCAATACCGCAGACACAACCCCCAAAGACGGGGAGGTGTTCGCCGTGAACTATGAGGGAGAACTGGTCGTTAAAAGACTGGTTCGGGACGAGGGCCGCTGGTGGCTCAAGTCAGACAACCCAGACCAAGGCCGCCACCCACGCAAAGCGTGCGACGAAAACGTCGTTCTTTTGGGGGCGATTGTTCACAAGCAGAGTGAGCGTATTTAATCCCCAAGTGCCGAAACCAACAGAGGAGCCAAAGGGATGAGATGCGCCTTGCTATTCGTTGCTGTCATGCTGTCCGGTTGTGCAGGCGACATTCCAGCTTACATTTTGTCAAAACAGGAATTCGAGGAATATGAAAAAGCGGGAATTTCTTTCATGGCAAACCTGCCAGGGGTGCCTGATGAGAATGAGACGCCTGACGACAAAGCAAAAATCGATGAAATATGGAAGGCCGGGGCCATTGATTGTGCGCATGCATTCACAAAATCGATTTTTGATGGACAAATAAAATTTATTACCGACGCTTATGCCATGCACTCGGAATACAAAGCATGCGCCGCAGTGCATGGCCTTGTAAGTTCGGCATACATGGTCATGCCAAGCGGCAGGGAGGTTAAATTTGACGTTTACATCAAAGAATTTGAAAATATTGCAATTCGTTTAGCTCAGGCTTCGGCAGAAAACAGCGCTCACAAGTCACAAGCAGTAATCGACTCTCTTGGGGCTTTCGCCGTATCTATGTCAAACTCAGACTACTACCGACAGCCAAACAGCAACATCCTCATGGTTTCGCCTTACATAACGAATCGCGGCACTTTCGTGTCGCCCCACATAAGAACTGCGCCAAATAAATACTGCGCAGACAACTTGCGCGGCTGCCGATGATCTGACGCGCCAACTCATTTAATAAATAGCAGAGCACGAGGATGACTTTGGAAACACGCAAGACGCTTTATAAGGTCGCATTCTTGCTTCTGGTAGCTGGGCTATTTGGAATTATTTTTGGGTCACGATTCGGAATTATGGGTGAGATTGTTGAAAGCTTGCCATTTATATTAAAAACAAAGATCATTCTTAGTTTTTCAATATTTGGATTTTTGGCGCTTACGTTTTTATCTTGGATTATTATATGGCAAAGAAATTTTGATTTATTCTCTGACTTGCCAGTATTTATTCTATTGGGGGTAGCGGTTTCTTGCAGTTATGGTTTTTTATATCAAGACTGTGCAATCTTCAACTTCTGCAACGAACCGCAAGAGTCATCTCAGAATTGCACAACCACCTACGACAAAGCAGGAGCGTTTTTGGACTGCGAGTGAGCTTACTTCCGCATCCACCACACAGACTCACCCCCCGTTAACGGCCACAGCATGTCAACCATCCTTGCGCGTCACCATCTGGAGAACTTTCCGCAAGAAGTTTTTGATGCCTGGATAGCGCCCCTCATTGCCGAGCGGGGGTGGCCTTTTCTGTTCGGAAACGAGAACACCAGGGGCACCGCTTGGGCCGCAATTCTCTGGAACAAAAATCTTCGCTACTGGCGCAAGCTGCAATGGGAGCTTACGCAGGTGCGCCTGAGTGAAATAATGCTCGACCCGCGCAGCCAAGACCTCACCCAGGCGATCATAGGGCACATAAATGGGCTCGTGACGTTCAAGCCAGGTGCCACAGGCCCAACCGAAGCCATCCAGCTGCGCTTCAGTCGCGCACAGCGGTTCATCCACGAACACCACCGGCTCCCCTGCCCTGTCGTGGGCGTAATCCAACCAGACGCCACCTTGCGCCTGGCCGATGGTCACCACCGCATCGCAGCAGCTATCTCTGTCAATCAAGAAAACTCCGGTTATGAGCCAGCGAGGGATAGCTTCAGCTCTTGGTCTTGCTAACAGCAGCGGCTTGGCATTGAAAAGCCTTGTTGGGTCACGAGCAATCGCTGGCAGCAGCATGGGTGCCGAAATCAATGAAAAAGTTGCTAACCCATTGATTTTTAACGTTTCGCCCGTGGGTGGCAAAGCGGTACAGGCAAGGCCGGGACGTACAGGACGACCACTTCGCGCCTAAAAAAGCGGTAGTGTCTCAGTTTGAAATCTGAGTGAGCGTATTTAATTCAAAACCGAACCAATAAAAAAGGGGGTGGAGTTCATGAAGAGTGCTGTTTTGGCTGCAATTCTGATTTGCGTCGCGGTTTTTTCTCAAGAATCAAAATCTGAGATTCTTGGCAGAATATCGTATTGGGATAGCTTTGGTAACGTAAAAAAGTTATACCCAAACGCCAGCTTCACAAACTTGAAACCGGCGTGGCTTCAAGACGGTGAGCGCCTAATCCAGATTGACGGGCAAGGCATTGGCGCTATATACGTCATCCTTTTTCGGGACATGTCTCATTGGGCAAAGGGTCGATTGCTTCGGCCTCTTGAGGAAGGCGGAGGCTTGTCCGAAGAAGTGCTGCAACGCACCGCATTGCTTCCTGATGAGCAGGCGCTGGTTGTCCAGTCGGTCCGAATGGTTCACCCTAATCCAGTCCCTATTGAGCGGTACAAGAGCAAATACGGCCCGCCATCATGCTCCGTTGACTCCGACATGATGCCGATCTGTAAATGGCCTTCACGCGCCCTTGTTGCCTCAATGTCAGATGATGGCAAGTTTGTTTTTTTCTCGACCACCAACTTCACTGAAGCCGAGCGGCTATCTGGTTTTCGCAAATCAGAATAATGGAATATCAAATTGACGAAGGTATGCGGCATTGCGAAAAGTCAGTCAAAAAAGTAGCTAGAGTTTTAGCGGTTTGGTTGCTATCTACGGGTGCAAGCGCCCAAACCTGCACCGTTTTCAGCATTGCAGACGGTGACACCATCAGTGTTCGTTGCAGTACCGGCGGGCAAGTCACCATCCGAATTTCTGGCATTGATGCTCCAGAGAAACGCATGCCATACGGACAGCGCTCAAAACAGGCGCTGAGTACCCTCTGTTACCTGCAACAGGCAGGCATAAGGCCAAAATCGGAAGACCGGTACGGTCGAGTCGTGGCTGACGTTCAATGCCAAGGCAGGGATGTTGGTGCCGAACAGGTGCGCACGGGTATGGCTTGGGTCTATGACCGCTACGCACGCGGACACGGCGAACTTTATCCATTGCAGGCCGCAGCCAAAGCGGCCAAGTTGGGCCTATGGGCTGATCCAGACCCCACACCGCCCTGGGAGTGGCGGCACGCGAAGTAGCTTAGGGCATAGCCCACAAGTTTTGAGCAGCCCGCCCGCCCCGTGCGGGCTTTTTTGTCGCCATTGGTCGCTTACTGACTGGTTGGTCAGAAATATTTTAGCGCAAGAATCACAAAAGTGTTGACTGGCAAAATCACATACGTGATACTCCTCTCACTCGCCACCAAAACCAAGCAGGAGAGACGAATGCAACACCTCAACCCAATCGAAGCTGCGGCCCGCAACTACGCCGCGCAAGAAGCGCGATCAGCCGCCCTTTGGGCGCATCACGCGCAGCTCAAGGCCGAACTGCTCACCGCCATTCAAACCAACCCCGGCAGTCGTGGTACCACCCCCGGCTTCGGCCCCCTGCAAGCGGCACCCGCCGAGTGGGCGGGCGTGCAACACACCATTGCGGGCCGC